>OMOG01000288.1 GCA_900290305.1 Candidatus Sulfopaludibacter sp. SbA4 | reverse complement strand
CCCCCAACCCCCCAACCCCCAACCCCAGGTGGTAGCATACCCTCTATGACCACACGCTTCGTCCCCCTCGCCAGCGCCCTGCTCGCATTCGCACTCGCCTCCGGCCCGGCCACCCTACCGGCCCACGCGCAAAACAAAAAATCCAAACCCGCCGCCGCGCAGGCCGCCCTCGCGCCGCAAAAGATGGATGAGGAATACACCAAGCTCATCAAGGAATACGTGCAGGATCCCCGCATCACCAGCGAGCTGGTGGACCACATGCCCGCTTCCGACACCGTGCCCTCGCCCCTCAAGTTCCTCGGCCGCATCCCCGGCAAGCCCGGCGAGCTCACCTACGCCAAGGACATTGCCCGCTACTACGAAGCCTTGGCCAAGGCGTCCCCGCGCGCCAAATTCTGGAAGATCGGGCAGACCGAAGAGGGCCGCGACCAGGTCATCCTCGCCATCGCCGACGAAGCCACCATCAAGGACCTCGACAAGTACAAGGACATCCTCGCCAAGCTCGGCGATCCGCGCAAGATCACCGACGACCAGGCGCATGAGCTGACCAAAACCGGCAAGCCTCTCTACTGGGTCGAAAGCGGCGTGCATTCCCCCGAGACCGGCGGCCCCGAGATGTTGATCGAGCTGGCCTACCGCCTGATCGTCGAGGAAACGCCCTTCATTCAGGCCATCCGCAACAACGTTATCACCTTCATCACGCCGGTCGTCGAGGTCGACGGCCGCGAACGCGTGGTCGACACCTATTACTTCAACAAGAAGCTGCCCCAGGGCGCCATGCGCCTGCCCCTCATGTACTGGGGCAAGTACGTCCAGCACGACAACAACCGCGACGGCATGGGCCAATACCTCAAGATGACCAAGAACTTCACCAAGGGCCTGCTCGAGTGGCACCCCACCGTCCTGCACGACCTGCACGAAGCGCAGTCTTACCTCTACGTCTCCACCGGAACCGGCCCCTACAACACCTCGCTCGACCCCATCCAGATCGACGAGTGGTGGCTGCTCGCCCAGACCGAGGTCATGGAGATGGCCAAGCGCGGCGTGCCCGGCGTCTTCACCTACGGCTTCTACGACGGCTGGGTGCCCAACTACCTGTTCTGGATCGCCATCACCCACAATTCCTTCGGCCGCTTCTACGAAGTGCAGAGCTACGGTCCCGACGTGCAGCCGAACCTGCAACTGGGCGCCACCCAGACCAGCCGCGAGTGGTACCGTCCCAATCCTCCGCTGCCTTCCATCAAGTGGGGCCCGCGCAACAATACCAACATCCAGGAATCCACGCTGCTCATCGCCCTCAACCGCGTAGCGAAGGACAAGGAGCTGTACCTGGAAAACTACTGGATGAAGAACAAGCGTGCCGTCGACAAGGGCAAGAACGGCCCGACCTACGCCTGGGTCGTGCCCGCCGGCCAGCGCCGCAAGTCCGACGCGGCCGACCTGGTGAATGAGCTGCGGCGCCAGGGCGTCGAGGTTCACAAGGCCACCACCGCCTTCAAGTCCGGCAACGTGGACGTGAACGTGGGCGATTACGTGATCCGCGGCGATCAGCCCTACCGCACCCTGGCCGACATGTACTTCAGTATTCAAAACTATCCCACCGCCAACCCGCGCCCCTACGACGATACCGGCTGGACCATGCAGTACATGCGCAACGTGAAGCTGATGGCCCTCACCGACAAAGCCTCGCTCGATCACCCCATGACCATGCTCACGGCCGACGCGCGCGCCGCCGGCGGAGTGGATGGCAGCGGTTCGACGCTCGTCGTCGAGCACACCTCCGACAACGCGCTCATGACCTTCCGCTACCAAACTAAAGACGTGAAGATGCTGGTGGCCGAAGAGGATTTCGATCTCAACAGCCGCAAATTGCGGGCCGGCGCGTTCATCATTCCGAATGCCGATCGCGGGCGCCTCGAGCCGTTGATCCGCGACCTGGGACTCTCCGCCTGGGCGGTGGCCGCGGCGCCTTCCGTGAAGACCCACGAGATGACGCTGCCGCGCATCGGCTACGTGCACTCCTGGTCGCGAACCCAGGATGAAGGCTGGGTGCGCGCCGCGCTCGATTATTACGGCGTGCCCTACACCTATTTCGCCGATCAGAAACTGCGCGAGGGGAACCTGCGCGCCAAGTACGACGTGATCGTTTTTCCGCACGTCGGCGGCACCTCGCAATCGCAAATCGCCGGAATCGCCAAGACCGGCAACGACAAGCTTCCTTATAAGAAGACCGATGCCACACCCAATCTCGGCGGCATCGACGAGACCGACGACATTCGCGGCGGCATGGGATTTGAAGGCCTCCAGGAGCTCGGCAAGTTCGTCGAGGAAGGCGGCACGCTGATTTCCGAAGGCTCCACCTCCACCCTGATGGCCGAGTACGCGCTCTCCAGCGGCGTCACCGTGGAGCATCCCGCGCAACTGTTCGCGCGCGGCTCCATCCTGCGCGGCACATTTGCCGATCTGAAGAGCCCCATCGCCTACGGCTTCGATGGCAAAGATCTGCCCGTGTACTTCAACCAGGACCCCGTGCTCAACGCAGCCGCCGGCGGGGGAGGCTTCGGCGGATTTGGCGGCGGCGGAGGTTTCGGCGGACGCGGAGGCGAGGCTCAAGGCGGCCAGAACGTGACGCCCAATGCCGTGCCCATCCACATTTCGCCCCTCGACCCCAATGACGCAACACCGGCTGCCGAGCCCGCCGCGGGTGGTGGCCGCGGCGGACGTGGAGGCGGCGGACGTGGCGGAGCGAGGCGGCGGACGTGGCGGAGCGGGCGGCGGTGGCGGCGGACGCGGCGGATTTGGCGGCGGGTTGGCAGCCCCCGAGGAACGCCCGCGCGTGGTCTTGCAGTTCCCGGCCAACGCCAATGACATGCTCCTGTCCGGCACGCTCGGCGGCGGCGAAGCGCTGGCCAATCGCGCGCTGGCCGTGGATGTCACGCTCGGCAAGGGCCACATCGTGATGTTCGCGCTCCGCCCCTTCTGGCGCTGGCAGACCCAGGGAACCTATTTCCTGGCCTTCAACGCCATTCTCAACTGGAATCATCTGGATGCTGGCAAACCCGCGCCCCAGCGCCCGGGCACGGAGGCCGGAGGACAATAACGCCGCCTCGGGGGGCTAGGGGAACACGCGAGCGCAGTGAGCCGCCTTCCCTAACCCCCAACCCCCAGCCCCCAACCCCCTTGTATTTGCGCCCTAATGGACATAGCATTAGAGTCAAAGGACCGGACAATCAGATGAAACTGTCTTTTGCTATTTCGCTTCTCGTAGCCGCGAGTTTCGCAGCCTACGCCCAAACCGCGATGCCTCGCATGGCTTCGGTCGATCCTATGAACGGAAAGGTAGGGGACGTTCTCGTTATCACCGGGGAGAACCTCACCAAGGATTCGGTCGCCAAGTTGTACCTCACCGACGGCACCAACGATACGCTGGTGGACATCACCGAGCAGACCGCTACCACGATCAAGTTCAAGATCCCCGCAAAAGCCAAACCGGGACGATTGGCACTCATGGTCCTGACCACCGGCAAGGATCCCAAGCTGATCGAGCAGCCGGTCAAGGTGACCGTCGACGAACAATAACAGAGCCGCGACCGTGACTCGCCCTTGCCGAGCGAGGAAGCGGTTTCTCGTGATCGCCTGCCGGTTCAACCCCTCCGAGGCCCCCGCCGCTGATGCTATAATGTGGTGGTTCTGCCCGTTGAATCCAGGCTTTCCTCATGTTCCTTAGCGTCAAAGAGATGGAGCTGCGGAAGATTCGTTTCGACGAGACTTTCCAGCCCGGGCAGATCGATTTTACGGACGAAAACCTGGAGCCGGGCGAAGCCTTGAAGCAAGGTTCTCCGCTGCACGCAGCCGGCTCGGCCGAGCTGCTGGCACACTCGGAGGGGGAATTGCGCATTCAGGGGCGTTACACCGTGGAGATGGCCGCCCAGTGCGACCGCTGCCTGGGTGGCGCGCGATTTCCGCTGGACTCCGGCTTCGACCTGTTTTACCGGCCCACCTCGTTCATCGCCCGCGAGGAGGAGGTCGAGATCGATGAGGGCGAAGCAGAAATCGGTTTTTATGAACACGGCGGCATCGAGCTGGAGGAGATCCTTCGCGAACAGGTGCTGTTGGCCTTGCCCATGCAGCGGGTGTGCAGCGACGGCTGCAAAGGAATTTGCCCCGTCTGCGGCAGGAACCGGAACGAGACCTCGTGCGATTGCAGAATCAAAAATACCGACGATCGCTGGGGAGCGCTCCGCAATTTAGAACTCTAGGTTTTTTGAGGTACATATGCCAAATCCCAAACGCCGACACTCGCAGAAGCGAACCAGCACGCGCCGTGCGCACGATGCCCTGAAAGCTTCCGGGCTTTCCGAGTGTCCCAACTGCCATGAGCCCAAGCTGCCGCACCGCGTGTGTCCCCACTGCGGGCAATATAAAGGCCGCGAAGTGGTCGAGGTCGCTGAAGAATAGCGCCCCACATGCTGACCATTGCCTTGGATGCAATGGGCGGAGACAACGCCCCTAAAGCCGAAGTCGATGGAGCGGTTCTCGCTGCCAGAAGTCATGAGGCCAGAGTCATCCTGGTGGGCCCCGAAGCTCTGGTCCACCAGGAGCTCGCGAAGCACGAAGGCTGGCGCGATCTGCCCATCGAAGTAGTGCATGCCAGCCAGCGCATCACCATGGAGGACAGCGCCGCCAAGGCTGTCCGCTCCAAACGCGACAGCTCCATGCGCGTGGCCTCCCGGCTGGTGCGCGATGGCGTCGCCCAGGGGTTCGTGTCGGCGGGCAATACCGGCGCGGTCATGGCGACCGCCAAGATGGTGCAGGGCGTCGTCCCGGGAGTGGACCGTCCCGCGCTGGCCGGAGCTTTTCCCACGGTGGTCCGGGGCTCGCCCGTGGTGGTGTTGGACGTAGGCGCCAATGTGGACTGCTCGCCGGGCATGCTGGCGCAGTTCGCGGTCATGGGTGAGATCTACTCGCGCGTGATTCTGGGCCGGCCCCAGCCCCGCGTCGGCATTCTCTCCATCGGCGAAGAGGACCACAAGGGCAACGAGGTCACCCGCTCCGCGGCGCCGCTCATGCGCGGCCTCAATCTGAACTTCATCGGCAACGTGGAAGGCCGCGACATTTACAGCGGCAACGTGGACGTGGTGGTCTGTGACGGCTTCATCGGCAACGTGGCCCTGAAGGTGAGCGAAGGCCTGGTCGACATGGTCAAGCACCTCCTGCGCGAGTCGCTCGAAGCCACCATCTCCGGGAAGATCGGCTCGCTTCTATCGNNTCGCCGATTTCAAGAAGCGCCTGGACATCTCGGAGTATGGCGGGGGGCCGCTGCTGGGGGTGCGGGGCGCCTGCATCATCACGCATGGGCGGTCCAACGGAATCGCCATCAAGAACTCGATCCGCGTGGCCAAGGAGTTCGCCCAGGGCAAGGTGAATCAGCGCATCGAGGAAGAGTTGAAGGGTGTCACAAATTTTGCGGCAAAAAGCTGAGGCTTTGCGGCAAAAGGCTGAAGCCTGGCCGCAGTTCTAACGTCCAAAATACTGTGAAGTCTCGAATCGCGATTCTGGCTCTCTCCCTAGGCTGCGTTTTCGCGCAAAGGCCCGAGTACGTCAAGTGGACTCTCGAAGCCGAACCTGCCTCCGCCCCGCCCGGCGGCAAAGTCCTGCTGCGCATCACCGGCCGCATCCAGCCGGGATGGCACCTGTACTCCGGTTCCACCGCGGGCGGAATTCCGACCTCGTTCAAGGTCGGGCCGGACACCGTCGTGGAGCGCGTCCGGCTGTTTCAGCCGCCGCCTAAACGGGCCTTCGACAAGAACTTCGACCTCGAGACCGAGACCTACGAAGATCAGGCCGCGTTCCTGGTGGAGCTGGATCTGAAGAAGGATGCCCCCGCCGGCCCCGCGCAACTCTCCGTCAAGGGGCGCTTCGAGACCTGCAACGATACCCAGTGCGTCCCGGGCAAATGGGCCGCCGAAGCGGCGCTCACCGTGGACCCGGCGGCGGCCGCGATTGCGCCAGCCGTCCCTGCCGATTATGCGGAGGCCAAGGCGCCGCCGCCTTCCAGCGCCGGCCCGGCCCAACCGGCCGATCAAGGCATCGCCGCGTTTTTGCTGGTGGCCTTTGGATTCGGCCTGGCGTCCATTTTCACGCCCTGCGTCTTCCCCATGATCCCCATCACCATGTCCTATTTCCTGAACCGCCAGTCGGGCGGAAAGCGGGATGCCGTAACGCAGGCCGTGGTCTTCTGCTTGGGAATCATCGTGCTGTTTAGCGGCCTCGGGCTGGTGCTGACCGCGGCCCTCGGACCCTTTGGGATCGTCCAACTCGGCTCCAACCGTTGGGTCAACGGGTTCATCTCGGTGCTCTTCATCGCCTTCGGATTGAGCCTGCTGGGCGCCTTCGAGATCAACATCCCCTCGCCCATTCTCACCCGCCTGAACCGCTCGGCCGACCAGGGCGGATTCGCCGGCACCCTGCTCATGGGGCTGACGTTTTCGCTCGCCTCATTCGCCTGCGTCGGGCCCTTCGTCGGCACGCTGCTGGCGGCCTCGGTGGGCGGAGGCGGCGCGCGGCCGGTCTTCGGCATGCTGGCGTTTTCCGCCGGGCTGGCGCTGCCCTTCTTCCTGCTGGCGCTCTTCCCGTCGTACTTGAAGCGCCTGCCGCGCAGCGGCGGATGGATGGCGCGCGTCAAGGTGGTCATGGGCTTCGTCATCCTGGCCGCCAGCCTGAAGTATCTCTCCAGCCTCGACCAGGTCATGCAATGGGGCTTCCTCACCCGCGGCCGCTTTCTGGCGGCGTGGATCGTCCTCTTCTCGATGGCCGGCCTCTACCTGCTGGGATTCCTGCGGCTCGAAGGCATCGGGCCGGATGACCCGCTGGGGCTCGCGCGCCTGCTGATCGGCATGCTGTTTCTGGGGTTCGCGATCAGCCTCGCCCCGGGAATGTTCGGCGGCCGCCTGGGCGACCTGGACGCCTATGTGCCCGTGGCCGCCGATTCGGGCGGGCTCGGCGGAGGCGGCTCGTCCAACACGCTCGCCTGGATGAAGAACCAGTACCGCGAAGCCCTCGACCGCGCGCGCCGCGAGGGCAAACTGGTGTTCGTCAACTTCACCGGATACGCCTGCGCCAACTGCCACTGGATGAAGGCCAACATGTTCACGCGTCCGGAGATCGCCGAAGCACTCAAGGGCTTCGTGCTGGTGGATCTCTACGCCGACGGCACGGACCAGGCCTCCGAGGACAACCAGAAGCTGGAGTTGGAAAGGTTCAACACGGTGGCCGAGCCGTACTACGCGATTATGGACCCGGATGAGAAGGTGATCGCCACGTTCCCCGGCCTGACTCACGATCCGGCCGAGTTCATGGCGTTCCTGTCTAAGGGCGCCGCTGGCGCGCCGGCCGTTGCAGCTTCCCCCGCAGGTCTGCCGCAGGTCTCACGCCTGGAAGGTGGCGCATACGACACCGCCGCGCTCAACGGCAAAGTGGTCGTCGTGAATTTCTGGGCGACCTGGTGCGTGCCGTGCATCGCGGAGATCCCCAACTTCAACAAGCTGCATCGGCAGCTTGCCTCCAAGGGCGTCGTCGTGTTGGGAGTTTCGATGGACGAGGAAGGCGCCGAGCGCGTCCAGCCCTTCCTGAAGAAGCATCCCATCGATTACCCCGTGGCGCTGGGGTCGGCCGCACTCTCGGAACAGTACCACCTGGACGAATTGCCTGTGACCGTAGTCTTCGACCGCTCCGGGAAGCAGATCAAGCGCTTCGAAGGACTCACTTCCGAGTCGGATTTAGAGGCCGCGGTCCAGGGCGCCCAGTAAAGTCGCGGGCTCCGGCAGACGCCGAAAGATCTCTTCGCGGGTCAATTCGAGGCAGGGATCTCCGGTCGTGGCGATCCGCTCGGCGCGGACCTCGGTGAGGCGGCCATCGGAATAGACCGCCATAGTACGCAGCCGTGGATCGATCAGCCAGATAATGCGGCCTCCAGCAGGTACTTCGTCTTGGGAAGCTCCAACATCACGCAAACATCCGGAAGGCGGTAGCGCGTGGGGGATGTCTGGGACCTCAGTGCCGGAACGGCGTATACTCGCGGGTGATTGCGGCTCAAAGCAACAATCAGGTTGCGCTGCACCAAGCTATGCGACAACTCACCCACAACGCGATCCACCAGAGTGCCATCCACGTATTCCACGTCGGGATCGTAGGATGTGCGTAAGTATTCTTCGAGCGGAGTCACTACTTCGGCGACCCGAATGTAATGGTCGATTCGCCGGTGTACTTCTTGTAATTGCGGAAATCGATCGTATTGCGGCTGCAATAATTCGTTCCGCGCTGGCAGCTCAGCGTCTCGGCATGCACCGGCAGCAGGTACTGCTTCGCATCGCCCAGGCGAATGTACTGGTAGTCGGTGGCCGACTCGACGTGGTCAGTGGGGAACGAATCGGGGAAGCCGTACGCCTGCATCTCGATGCGCAGCACCCGCGAGGTCGCCGGATCGACCCACACCGAGCCCTTGTAGGCCGGCATGTAGGTTTGCGAGCTCATGTGAATCTGCCAGTGTGAATTCTCGCGCGCCACGTCGAATTCGTACTCCTTCGTCAAGATCCCGGCCGTGCGCGAATCCTTGCGGTAGTGGAAGGTGGCGTTGGTGGCCGGCGAGAACAGGTCGATCAGAACCGTGCCGAACTCTCCCGTGGACCAGGCGCCGCCCGTATCCTCGATGCTCTTCTTGGGCCTGCCGTTCACCGTCACGTTGCGGTAATCCTCTTTGCCGTTCTCGTAGACCAGGGCTGCGGCCACCACGTCGAGCGGTTGCCAGTTGGCCGGGTGCGACTCGCTCTGGTAGCGCGACATCAACTCCTGGCAAACATAGTTGGGCAGGGTTTCGGTGAAATCCATGGCGGCGTCCGCGGCCTTGCGGATCAGCGGATCGTCGGGCTTCTGGACGATGGGGATGTAGCCGTCGTTGCCGGCGCGGCGCATCGGCGGCGCCGCATCGTCGTCCGCGGGCCGCGCGGCCGCCCGCTCGGTAGCGGGAGGCGCCGCCGGGGGCACCTCGATCTGGGGCAGCGGAGCCTCGGCATGCTCGCGGGTGGGATCGGCGACCCTGCCCCGCTTCAGTGTGGGCGGACCGGGGTCGTCGGCATCCTTCGAGGGTGGCGGGGCCTTTTCCGCCGACGCGGTCCGGGGCACGGGTGGGGCGGCGTCGGGGGCCGGGGCTTTTGCCGGTTCTGGGGCCGGTTCTCTGGACGGAGCCGCCCCCTTGGGATCGTCCTTCCAGGTATCTACCGCGCCATCGTTCTTGTCCTTACTGCCGGACGCCGCGGTATTGGTCGCTCCGGCGCCCTTCTCCCAATAAACGTTCACGGCGTTCAAAGTGCCGTCAGCGGCCTCGGAACCTTCGATCGAAAGCTGGTCGCCCACCGTGAACTTGGGGTCCTTGACTTCGTCGCCGGCCTTGTAGAACTTGGTTTTGTCGTTGCGTTTGAAATCCAGGATGCGGTTGTCGCCCAACTCGAGCGAAATGGACTTTTTATCCATTTGCTTTAATTTTCCCCGGAAATTGGGTAGCGGCTGGCCGGAGTCCGTCTGCTTCGACGGCTTACCGCCCTTGGTCGGTATGGGGATGCCCCCGCCGCCCGGGTAAGGCCTCCCGCCAGGGTAGTTAGGTGGATAGCCGCCGGGCGGATAACCCCCTGGATAACCAGGCGGATAGCCGCCGGGGGGGTAGATCTGCGCGGAAGCGACGCCGAGAGCGAGGAGAGAAAGGGCACAAAGCCCGACGCCAGGATACACTTTCACACGAGGGTAGATGCTCGGGAGTGCCCCCAGGTTACCGAATCTTAATTAATGATAAATGGTCCTGAAGAAACCGGTTCCGCACCGGCAGGGATAGGCGTGGTATCCTGTACCACGATAAATTAGAATTCAGAGACACTCGTGAGTTTACGCTGCCTGCTCCTGGTCGATGCCGATCCCGCTGTCCGCGAACTCCTGTCGAAGCTTCTGCAGCGCGATGATCGCCGCATCGAGGAAGCCCACAACGGGAGCGACGCGCTCGAACGCCTGCGAAGCTCGGCCTTCGACGTGGTGGTGGCGGGGCATGGCAATAACGGATCCGACCCCCTGAAACTGCTGCGCCGGGTACGCGCCATCCGCCCCGACGCGCGGGTGATCGTCACCGGAGAGCAAGATCCGGCGCGCGCCCTGCGGGCCATCCGCAACCACGCCTATTGCTACTTCCACAATCCCGTGCCCCCGGGGCAATTGAACGATATGGTTCAGCAGGCCCTGGACGCCTCTTCCTGGAAAGACGACATCCGCCTGACTTCTGGCCGCCGTGAGTGGATTACGCTCGAGGTGCGCTGTAAGATGGATGCGGCCGAGCGCACCACGCAGTTCCTGCGCGAGATGGAAATCGATTTGCCCCAACATGCCCGCGAAGATGTCGCGGCGGCGTTTCGCGAACTGCTCATGAACGCCATCGAGCACGGCGGCAAGTCGGATCCCCGCAAGCGGGTACGGATTTCGCTGCTCCGCACCGACCGTTCCCTGATCGTCCACATTCTCGACCCCGGCAGTGGTTTCTCCCTCGAATTCCTTCCCCATGCGGCTATTTCGAATCCCGAGGATTCCCCCATCAAGCATGTGGAAGTCCGCGTGGAGCAGGGCCAGCGGCCGGGAGGGTTCGGCATTCTCATGACCCGCAACCTGGTGGACGAGCTGATCTATAACGAGCGCGGAAATGCCGTGCTATTTGTAAAGTATTTGAAGTAGAGATTTCGACTGGTTGCCCTGCCGGGATCGTCGGCGTCCCGCCCTGGCGGAGAACCCATCATCCTTGCGAGCCCCACGGAGTGTTCGGATGCGCGGTTGAGACTCCGTCCCCCCGGGGCAGCGGCGAACTCTATATCCGCTGGCACGCACGCAGCGCCCGAACTGTGACATTGGAGGATCGGTTCGCCGGATCGGCACTATGCCAAAAGGCGGGCCTTGGCGACAACATGCGTCTTTCAGACAACTAGATTTTTGAGAAATAGCGGGAAGCCGCCCGACTAAACAACTATAATAGCAAGCAATGGAGCATACCATGGATGGGCAGAGCGATTCCGCCGTCAAGGGGACTAATGCTCTGCTGAAGCACCTGAATGCCGGAGTCCCGGTCAGGTAGTCCTGTCTTGCAGGAAGAAGCGACGGTGCCCGGGCTACTCATCGACAAACCAGATGTGCGCGTCTTCTGGTCGGCGTACGACCCGCTCGACCTTGCCAGCGGCAGCATCGACCCGCTGGGGTTCATGGGTGGATATGTCGCGCTGGCGGATCGGATACTGCCGGGCTTCACGACCATCACAACGGTTCCTCGCTACGCGAGTATGATGTGCCTCGCACTGAAGCTGGCAAGGGGATCGGTTGGTGGCGGCGACGGGCACAGCATCTCAGAATTCCGCCGGCAGATCCTTGAGAAGCTGAAACTCTTCGAGCGAGCGTGGGGGTTAGCTTGCGGGCTGGCGGAGGAGGACTCGGCAATAGGTGCGAAGGCCACCGATGGGCTACGTGGCGTCCGTGCAGTGCATCGCTGGCTAGATCTGAACGCAAAGAAGGATAAGGTGACGCTGACGTTCGCCCTGCTCTCAAACCAAGTGCAGTACGGCGGGATTGGCGCGTACAGCACCTTTCTCGAGTCACTTCACCTGGCGGACATGGCCACAATGACACTCCGGCCCCTGGGAGAACAATTCGCAGATGCATTCCCTTCGCCGAAGGCCTATGGCTTGGATGTGCTCCGTGGGGACGCGAGGCTTCCAGTCGAGGGTCTGCGAGAATGGGGGCGGGAAGCGCACGCCGGGACACTGACTACGCTGGAGGCACAGATCCTGCGTCGTGCCCTTCAAGGGGGCGAGGAGGCCGAGTTTGACGATCACACGCGATGGACGATGCTTCGTCTTCTACGAGCATGCGAGTCGCAGGAGCCGCGGGATGAGCCTCAGCTCCTGGCTTTCTGCCTGGCGAGCCTGAAACATGCCGACGCGAGCGGTTCCGATCCTGCCGGGCGAGCCAACGCCCGGATACGAAACGCTCTGTGCCTGATTGAGCCCTACGAGCAGATGTATCAGTGCGTTCTATTTGTCTTCGAACAGGTCCGCCTACGGGCGGCCGACTCGGGCCAAGTGGATCTTCACAGGGTTATGGACGACCCGTCCCTGGTGGCCGCATGCACCCAGATGAGGAGAGCTTCCGCGGCCTTCCTCGCTCAGATGGAAGCCGCATCGCGCAATGACGCTGCCCTGGGAATCGCGGGGCAGGCATTGCAGAAACTCGGCCTTGTTGAGTTGGCACGGACATTAGAAGCCACAGAAAGGCCTATCGATCTCGGCCAAGCGATTCTGCGCAGGCATCTGCGTGTGCAGGAAGGCAAGTTCGAAGGCGGACTGCCGAAAGGCCCGTGGGTCCGGCTCAATCCTGGCGAGGGATGCACGGCTCAACTGACATCGCAACGCTTCTCTCTCGATGTGTCGCAGGTCCCGAACCGCTGGGAGGGAATGGCTCGACACCCGTACCGCACGTTCGGCGCGAGGCGATTCATCAGGCTCTGCAAGATTCAGTGAGGCAACCAATGGCGGCGAAACCCAACACCACCGAAAGCAATATGATGGACTGGATACGCCCATCCGAGGCGGACGGCCCTCTGATTGGCGCTGTCTTTTCAACCTACGGGCTGTCGCTCGATCAGCCGGATTTCTTCGGGCAGGACTTCCTGCCTACCCTCTTAGGTCTGGGCGGCGTACGGGACCGTGGGTACGCGTCGCCGGTGAGACTCGACTGCGTGCTGTCAACGGCCGATGTAACCTTGATCTGCGATGCCCACGCACTTGCCGCGGGCGTCAGGCCAACCTTGCAAGTAGACGTCCTGCCAATCGGCCACAGGGTTCACCATGCCAAAGTAATCCTGATCCATCGACGTGATCGAATCCGCCTGATCGTAGCTTCAGCCAACCTTACTCACGAAGGATTCCGAAGGCAACGGGAAGCCGCGGTAGTGATGGACTTCCACGAGGATGGCCGCTTACCGCCGACTGTTCTGACGCAGGCGCTATCGCGATGGGAGGAGGCGTTGGGGGATACGGCCGATGCGCAGGTGCGCCGTTTGTTTGAAGGGGCCGCCAGTCGCGCTCGCGAGTGGCCGGGCATGTCGCGGCGCCAGGAGGACCTAGACCTGCAAGTGGTCTTCGGCGGCGGCGCCAATCCCGTCTGGCGGCAACTGGTGAACGCTTGGCCCGAGAGAGAGCCGGTGCTGAATTGGCATATTTGCTCCCCGTTCTGGCCGCAAGTAGAGGAGAACGCGGCGAACAACCCCTTCGAGGCAATCGCGAATGGCCTGGCAGACAGAGGCAGTTTCCTCGGCGACTGCGATCTCGAAATCATCACGCGCGCCGATGCTCCAGGCCCCAACGCGGTACCCCGTTTCCCGTTCTCACTGGTTAGCCAGCTTCGGGCGCACGGGTTCCCTGTCGAGCACGGGCGCATCTTGCCGGCCCGCCTCGGTGCCGCTGAGGAGGAGGTCCCCGAGGGTATGGCGGTAGAGAGCCGCGACCTCCACGCCAAGTGGATCGTCCTGGCCGGACCGAAGACCGTTGTCGCTTATGTGGGTTCGGCCAATTTCACACGACAGGGGCTGGGCGTCCTGCGAAATCCATTGACCGCGAATATCGAGGCCGGCGTGTTGATGAGATGGATGCGGGGCAAGTGGCATCCGAAGGACTGGCGTCCGCCGATCGAAGGCCAGATCGTTGACTGGGCGTCGTGTGGCCCCCGCGACGTTCGCGATCCTTCGACTGAGGAGGAGAAAGCACCGGACTGGGCCGACTTCATTTATCGCGTGGAGTTGGCGGTCCCATGGCAACCGCTCACAGAGCCGGACGGGGAACTTCTGGTGCATCTGCGGAGGGGAGATGCGCCGGCTTTCCGAGTAGGATTCCCGTCGTTGGCTGGCGCCAACCTGTCACAGACGGTAGTGAGCCCAGGGGCGGCTTCCCCCTTCTGCATGGCGGTGTCTCCCGAACAGGTACGGTCCATGCTCTCCCGCCGCGTCGTTGAGATCTTGTGGGGCGAGAAGGGCGAACGTTGCCTGTTTCCGGTGAACATTCTCCACGACAGCAAGGCGAGGATACTTGGCGCAAAGCCGTCTGAAGAAGAATTGCTGGCGTACTTTCACGACCGTATTTCTGAGGAGGATCTATTGGCCCGCCTGGAACAACACGCGCGCGCGGAAGCCGGCCGGGGCGGCTCTGCAGACCCCACTGACATTGACCGGGTGAGGCGGCTGCAGAGCTATATCGTTCGCGAGTTTGTGGAGAGCCTGTATGGCCTGGCACGGACAATCCAGGATGCGGCGTCATACTCCCCCCGGGCGGCGGAGCAGGCATTGTTGGGAGACCTCAGCCCGGTCTGCCTGGCAGAGCAGGTCGTTCAGGCATTCTTGGCAGGCAAGCGATCACCTACTGCGGCAGCGTTTCAACTCGCAGAGTTGATCCGGGTAGTTCGTGAAATCCGCTGGCCTGCTGGTGCATCCTCGGATTGCCGCAGGGCCTTTGAGGAGGTAGGCCGCCGCGCTCTGGACCGTTTGTACGCCCTGGTCCAGCAAGCAGCCTTGAAGACGCAGTTTGCAGTCGTGATGCAGGACCGCGAGTTCTCTGAATTCGTGGGGGCCATGTTGCCGAACGACCTGGCCCGCCGCTGGGCGGCGCTGACACCGGAGGCGATACAGAAAGTAGCGCCGGAGCAGGAGGAGGCAGTCGCATGACCCCAAGGTTGGATACGGCAATGATCGACCTGGGCAGAGATGAGCGCATCAGCGCTCACGATGCGGCACGGCAGACGGCTACAGTCAACCATATTTTGCGGGCGTTCTTCGACCCCATTCCGGGGCGCCGGGAATTGCAGGTCCTGGCTGACGAGGTGGGCATGGGCAAGACGTATGTGGCGCTTGCTGCCGCGTATGCTGTCCTCTCGATCATGCGCGATAAGGACCGATGTGAGGAACTGGACGACGTCGCCAACTGCTACAGGTGCGTGCTGATCATTACGCCCGGGGGCAATCACACCCTGACGGAGAAGTGGCATCGTGAGGAGGAAGCGTTTCGTACACGCTGTGCCGTCGATGGCGAGAAGACGAGGTGGTTCCAGTCGGTCCTGTGTGAGTCGGCGGACCAGCTTCTCCAGGGTATCTACCGTGCCAACGATCTACGCCGTCGCAATGCTCCCGTGATCCTCGTGGCGGAGTCCAACATATTCACCAAGCGGTTGTCCGACCCGGCTATACGGTTCGTGACCGCGTGCCTGTTCCGCTGGTGGGGACGCGGCCTGCAGATGCAGCAGCGTTATCACCTGGTTCGTGGGCTCTCCCAGACGGTCGGCTCATGGGGTTGGGAGGACGCCGCCGAATGGGCGGGACGCGGCGAGTACGACATCAACCTCTGGGACTGGGCGCGGCATGAGCGGTTCCTGTTGTCGTCAGACCGTGAGCGCAAGGAATGGGAACCGCGATGGGAGCGGCATGTATTCGAAGAGGTGAGTGTGACCTACGAAGACATGGAGAAGTCCCTGAACCGTTTCGTGCGCGATGGGGGCGGGGAGCGACTGGAGGAGTTGCGGGAGAAGTGCAAGAGCGTGCCGCTGAGGCAGCCTAGTGACCATCGAACCGTGGAGTACAAGGCTTGGTTGGATTGGTTTCGCGATGTTAAGGCGGGCTTGCGAGACGTGTTCAAGCGGCTGTGGCCCTACCTTCTGGACGGCCAGTTCCCATTAGTGATCACCGATGAAGCCCACCACTGGCGCAACAACGAAGCCGGTGAGTTTCGTGCGATTCGTGATTTCGTCGCGCCGTTTGCCAGGCGAATGCTGCTACTGACAGCGACACCGTTCCAATTGAACCCCCAAGAAACTGTGAGCATCCTGAATGTGATCGATCACATGGGAAAGGCGATCGGCAAGGACCGCGTCGTCGCGCTGCAACAGATGCGAGAGCGGTTGGCCCGATGCATGCAGTTATCAGAACTGGCTGGGAGCGCCTTTTCCCGTGAATGGGGCGTCTTGGGAGACCAATTGGCCCGCTGGGATTTACGGCTCAGCGATGCCGGCGTGGTTCCTGGAAGCGAGACTGACCCACGCATGGAGAGAGTGCGTGAGGTCTGGGCGAACCTATTTGGCAATGGCAGCATGCCGCCGAATCTTAATTTGGACCAGGTGCCAGGGCCGATCCGTCCATTCTTCAGTCGCGCGATGAAGTTGCGCGAAGCCAATCAGGCGCTCAGCCAGGCCATGAGGCCACTGGTTATCCGCCACCGCCGTTCGAGTGTCCATCGGCGATACTGGGTCGGCCGTGAGTATCCGTCCAATGGGAGTAATCTGCTGCGTCCGGACTACAGTCGGCTCCACCTGGCTCCGGGCCAGCCGCTCGAACCGAAAGACGAACTGGTCCAGTACCTTCTCATGAAGGTCGTCGCGGCGCTGAGCAGAGGCCGCTATCGGACAACGCTCGGGACGGGCCTGACGGGCTGCTATTCGACCATGTGGGAGAGCAAGGAGGGGCGCGATGCCATTGAGGCTGCGGCGACAGGGGGACAGCAGCGACTCATGAATCTCCTCTACCGGCTGACCGGCAAAGCTACCCGAGCTAGAGACGCCGAGCATCCTAAGTTGCGGCAGGTCGTCGATGCGGTGTTGGAGCGATGGGATCGTGGGGAGAAATCGCTCGTCTTCTGTTTCCGAGTGCCTACCGCCGGAGCTCTTCACAAGGCTCTGTCGGATCGCATCGAAAAAAGCCTCGACAAGAAGCGGCGTGCGCTGTTCCGGGCGCGAGAGACCGAGATCAAGACCGACGAGGACCGCGACAAGGCCATGCAACAATTCAGACGCTCGCTAACCGCGCGCGAGGCCTCTGGCGTGCCTCTCTTCGTGGATCGCGTGTTGATCGGATGGTTTCTCGAATTGGGTTGGCAACTTCCGGTGCTGACCGAAGACGACGTTCGTGCTGTGGCTTTCCTGGCGGCGCGGGCCGAGATCAAAGGCCGGCCGCTTTTCCCCGATGCCGAACGGCCGGATCGCGTGTTTCTCTCCCGCGCCATCGAGCATACCTGGGCTCGCCGGCTTGCTGGACACACACCCAGCTTGCCGATGACAACCGAGGACGGCCGTTTCACCACCGAGTTACTGGAGCAAATTTCACAGGAGAGTTGGGTGCGCGACCGGTACGGCCGTCGCGATCTCTCGACCGGATTCGAATCGGAGGAGCAGAGGCGACTGAGCGCGCCGCCCGGTCCAGCCTGGCAGCTCATTACGACTTGGCCGGCGAGCCCGAGACGGACCGATTGGAGCGACTGACAAAGGAGATGTTATCGCGCTTCGAGAGCGGGCGAAGCTCAGTTTTCACGAGCCTGGTGGATGGGCCGAACCTGCTTGCACCCTCCGGTTCCGCGTTGGAATCGCTGGCGCCTCAGGGTCGTGAAGACGCCGATCGCCTTCGAAAGGCGATGTTCGGAATAACCCTGCGTGAGAGACGGTGGGACTGGACGGCCAGACGCGATGCTATGGATGCGCTGGTACGGGCGCTGCTGCGCGACGACATCCTCTTGCGTTTGCCAGTCTCAGTATTCAGAGGCCAGGACGAAACGTGGGCAGCCAGCCTGTTCATGGGCCTGCATCAGCCCTTTGGCGCAACCGAGGGAACTGAGACTCTTGCCCAGCGGGTTGTGGCTTTCCTGGAGGAGGTAGGCCGGATGAGCGAGAGGGAGCGGCAGAGTTACCTTGAGTATGCGATGAACCCCAGGGCAGAGGCGGTGGCGCTGGTGAAAGGCGACACCAAGTCGCGCGCAGCAGTGTTCGCGGGCTTCAACACGCCGCTGCTTCCGGAGATATTGGTGTGCACCGCGGTTGGACAAGAAGGCATCGATTTGCACCGCGAATGCAGACAAGTCATTCACTATGATTTGGGGTGGAATCCCGCGACCATTGAGCAACGCACGGGAAGAACAGATCGGATCGGCAGCAAGACGGAACGTGAGCGCAAGCTGGCCTCTCGAAGTGCCGCCCAGACAAACGAGCAGAACATGCCAGGCCTCGAGGTGGCGCTTCCGTACCTGGCCGCCACGTACGACGAAAGAATGTTCGATGCGCTCCGAACACGCGCCCAGGTGTTCGAGATTCTTACGGGCGGCGACCCAACGGCAGACCGCGATGAAGATAACCCGTGGACAGCATCCGACGATGAGGGGACCGACCCAAAGCTGACGTTCGTCCCTTTGCCTCAGGAGATGCTGGATGCGCTCAAGGTCGATCTGGGAGTCCCCATATGGATGCAGCAGATCCAAACAGCCTGAGAGCGGGCTAACAGGATTGTGCGTTCGAAGAACGTGATCCGGTCTTCACATCGCGCTCGCGCCGGCGCGCATGTCCGGCCGCACCTCGGCTGTGTCATGATGGAGTTTTCCAAGGGCCATGGCTGAACTCAAGGCGCTTTCCACCTCCGTACCCGTTCACATTTCCAAGCAACTCGCCGTTCCCTTGAAAGGCATGGTGGCCGTCATCGGGCTGCTCGACGAGGGCGCCACCGTGCCCTTCATCGCGCGCTACCGCAAGGAAGCCACCGAACCCCGAGGATTCCCCCATCAAGCATGTGGAAGTCCGCGTGGAGCAGGGCCAGCGGCCGGGAGGATTCGGCATTCTCATGACCCGTAACCTGGTGGACGAGCTGATCTACAACGAGCGCGGAAATGCCGTGCTATTTGTAAAATATTTGAAGTAGAAGTCAAGTCCACGGGCTCATCGATTCAGGCCAATGCGGCGCAACAGTTCCTGGAACCGCGGGTCGGACCGCAGAGGATCGAAGGCCGGCCTTACGTGTGATATGCTGGCGTGTTGCAGCGTCCCAACTGGAGCCGGAGCGTCATGAGCAATTCCTCCGCAGATCGTCGCTCGCCACTGGGATTATTTCCTGCTCAGCCCGCACCGGGAAGCGGCGATCCAGTGCCTCCTCAGCGCGGCGGCTGTAATGCCGGCTGCGCTCAACCGCGCAGTCGTAGAGACTTGGTCGTCTTAGGCCGGCCGGGACCGGTTTTATCCAGGCCGGCCTAAACGTAAGTTAGGCCGGAAACACGAGAGAGTTTGAGATGAAGGTTCACTACCTAGAGATTGTCGCTTCGGATGTAGATGCTGTGTGTGCTGCCTATGAGGCTGCACACGGCATCAAGTTTGGATCGGCCGATCCGCTTCTTGGAGGTGCGCGGACGGCTCCGCTGCCGGATGGGGGCAGCATTGGCGTGCGCGGTCCCTTGCGGGATACGGAGGAGCCCATCGTTCGACCGTACTGGCTCGTTGACGACATCGAAGCAGCGTTGGATGCGGCATCCAAGCAGGGCGCTTTGGTTGCGCTCCCCCCGCTGGAGATTCCAGGAAAGGGTACGTTCGCGATCTACATCCAGGGAGATGTGAATCACGGGTTGTGGCAATTATGATTTCCGGCCTGACAAATCGCTCCAGCCGAGCGCCTTCGGAGGCGGCGGCGAAGAAACGTGTAACCCGGCGTGAGATTCTGTCCGGTTCGCCGGCCATTCGGAAGTAATCCACTTCGTCCGTTCCGCAGAACCGCCGGGCGACTAGCGTTTTGGCTTTTTCACGCGCACGGACTGGCGACGAATCTGTCCTCCGGCGTGATGCAGCCGATAGCGCTGTCCCTGGAGATAAACGGCGGCCGTGAGTGTGCGTGAGGACTTCTGCCAGGTTGATAGATAGCCGATTCCAGCCAGCAGGTCCGCGCCTCTCCGTCCGCTGTGTCATGATGGAGTTTTCCAAGGGCCATGGCTGAACTCAAGGCGCTTTCCACCTCCGTACTCGTTCACATTTCCAAGCAACTGGCCGTTCCCTTGAAAGGCATGGTGGCCGTAATCGGGTTGCTCGACGAGGGCGCCACCGTGCCCTTCATCGCGCGCTACCGCAAGGAGGCCACCGGCAACCTGGACGAGGTGCAGATTCGCGGCGTCCAGGAAAAGCTGGAGTATTTCCGCGAGCTGGAGGACCGCCGCGCGACCGTCCTGGCATCCATCCAGGAGCAGGGCAAGCTCACCGCGGAGCTGAAGGGGCGCATCGAAGGCGCGCTTGAAAAGACGGAGCTGGAAGACCTGTACCTGCCGTACAAACCCAAGCGCCGGACGAAGGCGTCGATCGCCCGCGAGCGCGGCCTCGAGCCGCTGGCGCAGTTCCTGTGGAATCAGCAGGAGGGCGAACTGCGGCTCAAGGAACTCGCGGCTACCTTCGTCGACGCGGAAAAGGGCGTCGCCTCGGAGACAGAGGCGCTCGAAGGGGCGCGCCACATCGTGGCCGAGTGGATCAGCGAGAATGCCGAATTCCGCAAGGCGGTGCGCGGCATGATGATGGCCGAAGGCACAGTCGTGAGCGCCGCGATCAATTCTTCACAAAAAGCTGGGTCTTCACAAAAAGCTGGGGGCGCGCCCGACCCCGAGGACAAGTTCAAGATGTACGCGGACTACCGCGAGCCCGCCAGCAAGATTCCGTCGCACCGCATGCTGGCCATCCGCCGCGGCGCCAAGGAAGGCGTGCTGAGCTTCGAGATCGAGATGGAAAAACAAAAGCCGCTCGCCTGGCTGCGCTCGCGCGTGATTCGCGCCCAGGGCCAGTGGGTGCCGCACCTGGAAGAGGCTATCGAGGATTCGTACGACCGCCTGCTCAATCCCTCCATCCAGACCGAAGTGCGGCTCGAGCTGAAAGACCGCTCCGACGAAGAGGCCATCAAGGTCTTCCGCGAAAACCTGGAGAACCTGCTGCTGTCTCCGCCCGCCGGCATGCTCACGGTGCTGGCGCTCGATCCCGGAATCCGCACCGGCTGCAAAATCGCGGTGGTGGACGACACCGGGAAGTTCCTGGAAAGCTCCGTCATGTACCCCTTCGAGCCGAAGAACGACCTGGCCGGCTCGGTGAAGACGCTGGCCTCCCTGATCGCGCGGCACAACGTGCAGGCCATCGCTATCGGCAACGGAACGGCCTCGCGCGAGACCGCGGCCTTCGTGCAGGATTTTCTGCGGCAGGCGAACCTGGCAAAAATCTTCAGCGTGACCGTGAGCGAATCGGGCGCGTCGGTCTATTCGGCGTCGGAGATCGCGCGGCAGGAGTTCCCGGATCTCGATCTCACGATCCGCGGCGCGATCTCCATCGCACGCCGGCTGCAGGACCCGCTCTCCGAGCTGGTGAAGGTGGACCCGAAATCCATAGGGGTCGGCCAATACCAGCACGACGTCGACCAGCGCCGCCTCAAGCAAAGCCTGGAAGCCACCGTGGAATCGTGCGTGAACCGCGTGGGCGTGGACCTCAATACGGCATCGTGGGCGCTGCTCCGCTACGTCGCGGGCATCAACGAGCGCACCGCGCAGAAGATCATGGAGTATCGCAACGTCCACGGCAAGTTCCGCTCGCGCGTGCAACTGACCGCGGTCCCCGGCTTCGGACCCAAGACTTTCGAGCAGGCCGCCGGATTCCTGCGCATCCGCGGCGGCGACCATCCGCTGGACATGACCGCGGTGCATCCCGAGTCGTACGGCGTGGTAGAGAAGATCGCGGCGTCGCTCGGCGCCACGGTGAAAGATCTGATCGCCAGGCCCGAGCTGATCGAGCAGGTGCGGCTCGAAGGCTTCGCAACCGAATCGGTGGGCATGTACACTCTGGGCGACATCCGCGAGGAATTGCGCAAGCCGGGGCGCGATCCGCGCGAGAAGTTCGTGGCGCCGAAGTGGCGCGAGGACGTCAAGGACATCGCCGACCTCAAGCCGGGGATGGCGCTCGAGGGCGTGGTCACCAACGTCACGCGCTTCGGTGCGTTCGTGGACGTGGGGGTGCACCACGATGGCCTGGTCCATGTGAGCGAGCTGGCGAACCGCTTCGTGAAGGATGCCAGCGAAGTGGTGAAGGTGGGGCAGATCGTGAAGGTGCAGGTGCTGAGCGCCGACACGAAGGCGAAGCGCATCGCGCTTTCGATGAAAGCGCTGGACACGGCGCCCGCCGAGCCGAAGCGCAAGCACTTCCAGAAACCCGAAGAGAAGAAGCCGGCGTCGTTGCAGGATCAGCTCTCCAGCCTGTCGTCGAAGTTCAAGGTGCGGTAACGCCGGGGTGGTATACACCGTTCTGCAGTGGTGCCTTCAACGCCTGTAAATTCCGGGTTATCACTTGCATTTCTCAGCCTCGTAGGTGTACACTAATTCTTCGATGTCGATTCGCTACGCCAGCTCGTTTAGATTCCGGTTCTGGTCCTGCCAGATCCGGTAGAGTGGCGTTGGCGGAAACGGCATTTCGAAATCGATTTTCACCAACCCACTCGTGAGGGTGGGTTTTTTGTTTTTGGAGGGAAAGGCAATGATTATTTCCATGCGGCAGCACGCGACTCGGGCCGAGATCGACCACGTGTGCGAACGGATACGCGAGTTCGGTTACAAGGTGCACTCCATCGAAGGAGAGGAGCGGGTGGTGATCGGAGTGGTGGGTGTGGGCGACGTGACGGCGTGCCTGGAATCGCTCGAAGCCACGCCCGGAGTGGAGAGCGCGATGCGCATCTCGGCGCCCTATAAATTCGTCAGCCGGGAATTCAAGAAAGATCACTCGATCATCCGGGTAAACGGTCTGGACATCGGCGGCGACGAGTTCATCGTCATAGCCGGTCCCTGCTCGGTGGAGAGCGAGAAGCAGATCATGGAGACCGCCGAGGGCGTGGCCGCGGCCGGCGCCCGCATGTTGCGCGGCGGCGCCTTCAAGCCGCGCACTTCGCCCTACGATTTCCAGGGCCTCGAACTGGAGGGCCTCAAGCTCCTGCGCAAGGCCAAGGAAGCCACCGGCCTGGGCATTGTCACCGAAATCATGAGCGACCGCGACGTCGACATGGTGGCCGAGTACACCGATTGCATGCAGGTGGGCGCGCGCAACATGCAGAATTTCGCGCTGCTCAAGTCGCTGGGCGGCTGCGGGCGCCCGGTGCTGCTGAAACGCGGGATGAGCTCGACGATCAAGGAACTGCTGATGTCGGCCGAGTACATCGTGGCGCACGGCAACCCCAACGTGATTCTCTGCGAGCGCGGCATCCGGACGTTTGAGACGGCCACGCGCAATACCTGCGACATCGCGGCCATCCCGGTGTTGAACGAGTTGACGCATTTGCCGGTGATTTTGGATCCGAGCCACGCCACCGGCAAGCGCAGCCTGGTGCCGGCGCTTTCGCGAGCGGGAGTTGCTATCGGGGCTGACGGGCTGATTCTGGAAGTCCACCCGTGCCCCGAGAAGGCCGTCAGCGACGGGGCGCAGTCGCTGACCATCCCCGCGTTCGGACAGATGATGGAGGATTTGAAGCCGTATATACGACTGTGGCGGGAGGCGCGCGTGCCGGAAACGTGGGCAGTGGCGTAGGGGGAGAAAACGGTATCGGCCGCGGATGAACGCCAATAACGCCGATGGCCCCTTTCACCGGCCTCGCCACTCTGCTGGTTGACCACGAAGAACTATGCCAATCCGCTTGGATCGGCCGCGCCCTCGGGCTCGGACGCGAGGAGGCGATTTTCCTCCTGATTTTATCGGACATAAGCAAGGGGAATCACCGGGCCGGTTACCAGCCAGTCGAACAGCATCCGGATGCAGGCGAGGTGTTGCTTCACCGCAGGCGCTGCCCGCTCCGCCGGCAGGACCCACCGGGCCGCGCGCCTCACGCGGGGGAAGATTTACAGACACAACCGGGCTTGCCGCCAGGCGCGCCGGAGATCCGCGGCAGGAGTAAACGGGTGTTGCTCAAACTACGCTTTCCCCTACGCTGAAAGCTATGGAAGTACATTTCAAACCAGAGTGGGAAGCGAAGCTCGCCGAAATGGCAGATGTCACCGGCCGCCGCGCAGATGACTTGCTGGAGGATGCCTTCGCCGCGTATTGCCAGGAGGCCGCCGTAATACGCGACATGCTGGATTCGCGCTACGATGACCTCGAAAGCGGCCGGGTCAAACCTGTTGACGGCGAGGACGTCTTTGCGCGACTGCGCCGCAAGAGCGAAGAACGGCGCGGCCCCCGAGCGTGAGCGATTATCTTTTCCATCCTGAAGCCGAGGGCGATCTTGACGAGATTTGGGAGTACGTCGCGGCGCACAACATCGAGGCCGCCGACCGCGTTGCCGAGGAAATCGAGGATAGAATCCGCGCCCTCGTTGCTTTTCCCCGACCGGGGTTTCGACGGCCTGATCTCACCGGCCGACCCTTGCGGTTCGGGCTGGTGCGCGATTATCTGATTGCCTACGCCCCGGATGCAAAGCCATTGTGGGGGTTTGTGCAAAGCACCACTTCGCCTGGCCAATCCGACTTCTCGGTTTCCGACAACCCAGAGATCGGGAGTTGATCTGGCCCCCGGTCAGGGGCCAGTACCGGTTCGAACGTAGGCTTGGAGCTTGCGCCGTAGCGCTATACGATCAGAATTCCGGCAGGAGTATACGCGGTGCGCTCCTTGCTCTGGCCATTCACTCGTGACCTGCATGTAGGCGCAACAACGCCGTCACAAGAAGCCCTCTGCCTGACGCGTAGTCCTTTCGTTGACCTTGGCACCGCCCGCCAGTAGTAGTTCAACCATGGCTGCAGCGCCCCTCCTCGCCGCAGCAGGCTTAGCGTGCCGTGCGTTATCCTGATGATGGGGAGTCTGGTATGCTGATGCCCGTAGCCGTGACCCAGCAAGAGAGAATCAGGGCGGAAGTGCGGGAGGTCGAGGCTGCGCTTAGACCCGACGTTGTGCGTATCCGGTACAGCATGGGCGAAGACTGGAGCGGCCAGTGGGCCATATTCTTCCGGGTCGTTCTGTCGGACGATGCCGCAAAGAATCGCCTGCGTCAGGTGGCGAACAATGTGGTTCAGCGTCTCGGTGAGCATTTGGACTTCGACGCCCTTGGCGTGTTTCCATACCACAACTTCAGAAGTGAATCCGAACAGGCGGCGTCGCGGGAAGAGGCATGGGCGTAGGAGATGGCGTATGCCGACGACCTGTTTAGGGATGCGCAGCACCTTGCGAAACGCGGCGGAAAACACCCCAAGCAATCGAGTCTCCAGCGTGCCGTATCCACGGCGTACTACGCGGCGTTCCACCTTCTGGTAGCGGACTTCGTCGCCAACTGGCGTATACCCGAACAGCGTGCGCGGCTCGGCAGGATGTTCGAGCACCGCAGAATGAGCGGCGCGGTATTCGAGACTGGCGATAAGCACAATCCGACGCCCATTGAGGTCGAAATCAAGAGTCTGATCGCTAAATTCACCCAACTGCAAAAGGATCGGTACGAGGCGGACTACAACGTCGCCAAGATTTGGTTCCATACCGACGTGGTCCGCGCCCTCGACCTTGCGGATGAGGTATTCAAGATATGGCGGCGGGTTCGGAAAGAGAAGCTTGCGCAGCATCACCTGATGTCCATGTTCGGGGCGCGGCAGAATTAGAACGCGCTGTACCGTCGCGTAAGCGCCGACGGGATCGATCTGGCGGCGCTTCAAATGGCACCCTCCGCTAATCCGTTATTGCGTCAACTGGGCCGCGCCGGATGTACTCAGGATCGCTTCCGGGAGCCGGAAACTGGTGCGCCGCAGTTTCTCGATCGCCCGGGCGAAGTCAGTCAGAAACGTTGCGCCAAGAGATCGAGGACGCCAAGCGTGCCGGTTACGCGGGATCCTCTGCTGCGAACCACCGTCCAGCCATCACGGTCATCCGTCAGCAAGAGATCGGCGCGGAGCGAGGCGGCCAGGGCCGCTCCGCGATTTCGTGCTCCAGCTCGGCCGCATTCAGAAACGGAATGCCTTCGGACACCAATTTCGCGCGCGGGCGGCGAACACTGCCCGCTCGTGGTATAATTATTCATAGCAACGAATAATCAACCACATGACCCCCAAGGCAGGCATCGCCGGATATCGAGGCTACAGCGGCGCGGAACTTGTGCGACTCCTCCAGCGCCACTCCCAAGTGGAGCCCATTCTCCTGCACCACCGCGAGGAATCGGCCCACCCTGCAATCCGCAACCGCCTCGCCCCGGTCCATATCCCTTGCACGGCAGAAGCCGTTCATTCTGAAGGGCTTGCAATCGTCTTCCTGGCCACTCCGCCGGAGGTCTCGATGGAGCTTGCGCCCGCCATGCTCGAAGCCGGCGCCCGCGTCATCGACCTGAGCGGCGCATTCCGCCTGCGCACTCCGGAGAATTACACCGCCTGGTACAAGGAGCCGCACACGCAGCCCGGGCTCCTGGCCGAGGCCGTCTACGGGCTGCCGGAATTCTGCCGCGAGCGGATTCCGGGCGCCCGCCTGGTGGCGAATCCCGGCTGCTACCCTACCGCTGCCAATCTCGCCATACGGCCGCTGGTCGATGCGGGGGTGGTGGATCGCGCCGCGGGGATCGTGTGCGACGCCAAATCGGGGGTGAGCGGCGCAGGCCGCAAGCCCAGCCTCAAGACCAGTTTCTGCGAGGTCAAGCCTCAAGACCAGTTTCTGCGAGGTCACCGAGAACTTTTCGGCTTACTCCATCCTGAAGCACCGGCACGTGCCGGAGGTGCTGCAGGTATCGGGCCTGGAAGAGGGCGAATTCAGCTTCACCGCGCAACTGCTGCCGCTCGACCGCGGCATTCTCGAGACCATCTACTTTCGCGCCAAGGGCGTCCACAGCGCCGAGGAGTTGTTGCACATCTACGAACAACGCTATTCGGCGGAGCCTTTCGTCCGGCTGTACGATCCCGGGCACTCCCCCGAACTGCGGGCCGTCGCGCGCACCAACTTCTGCGATATCGGGGTGACGCTCGACCCCCATACCGGCCGCGCGGTGGTGGTGAGCGCAATCGATAACCTGGTCAAAGGCGCCGCCGGGCAGGCCATCCAGAACATGAACCTGATGCTGGGGTTCGCCGAGACGGAGGGGCTGCTGTGAGGGTCGCTATGAGAATACTCGTCAAGTTGGGCGGGACGCTGCTCGATTCGCCCGAAGTCCGCGACGCGCTGGCAGCCCAGATTGCAGAGGCGCGGCGGAGCGAGATCGAGATGGTGGTGGTGCATGGCGGGGGCAAGCAGATGACGCGCTACCTGGCGGAGCGCGGAATTGCGAGCCGCTTCGTGAACGGGCTGCGGGTGACCACTCCGGAGACCGTGGATGCGGTCCTGAAGGTGTTCGCCGGCAGCGTCAATCACGAGCTGGTGGCTAGCCTGAACCGCGCCGGCGCGCCGGCCGTGGGGCTCACGGGCATCGATGCCTTCCTGGTGGAGGCGGAGCAGATGGATGCCGCCCTGGGGGCCGTCGGCCGCGTGACGAAGTCGAATCCCGCGCTGCTCGAATTGCTTGCGGCGCACGGCTATCTGCCGGTGGTCGCGTGCGTGGCCGGCGATCGGCAGGGGCAGGTCTACAACGTGAATGCCGACCAGATGGCGGTGGCCTGCGCGGCGGCTTTCGGCGCGCGGCAGCTCATTTTCCTCACCGACGTGGAGGGCGTGCTGGACGGCGCGCGCCAGGTTCGCCAGGTTCTGACGGCGGACGAGGCCGGGCGGCTGATTTCGGGCGGCATCGCCACGGGCGGAATGCAGGCCAAGCTGGATGCCGCGCTGGCCGCGCTGCGGCAAGGAGTGGAACAGGTGCGGATCGCGCCTGGCGCAGCCGAGGGTGTACTGGCCAGGATTCTGGCCGGCGGCGAAATCGGCACGCAACTGGTGGCCAGCGAGGTGGCGGCATGATCAGCGCGGTTCGTGCCGATGCTTTCGTCGAATCGACCGCGGCCGGCCCGCGCCTCACGGTCCGCAAGGCGGTGATGCGCGACATTCCGCCGATTCTCGACCTGATCAACGGGTACGCGGCCAAGGGCGTGATGCTGCCGCGCACGGAATTCGAGTTGTCCGAGGCGATCCGCGATTTCACGGTGGTTACCACGGGCGCCGACCTGTTGGGCTGTGGCGCGCTGCACTTCTACAGCCCCACGATCGGCGAAGTTCGCTCGCTGGCGGTTGACGGGCGGGCCAAGACCCATGGCGTGGGACGCAAGCTGGTGGGAGCCCTGGTTCAGGAAGCGCAGGAATACGAGCTGGATGCCATATTCGCCTTCACGTATGTCGTGGAGTTCTTCCAGAAGGTGGGGTTCCACGTGGTGGAGCGGGGCGCGCTTCCGCTCAAGGCGTGGAAGGACTGCCTGCGCTGCCCGAAGTTCCAGGCTTGCGATGAGATCGCGGTGCTGCGGGTGTTGCGGCCATCGCGATGGATGGAGCAGCAAACCCAATCGTGGGGCGCCGAGGATCAACTGATCCGGATTCCGACGCCCCGCAGAGTGTAGGGCTCGCCTCGAGGCCCTCAGTTCAGGAACACGGTGAGTACTCCCGCGACATACGTGATTGTGTAGTTGGTGGAGGTCTGCCCCGAGCAGGTGATCGGGTACTTCCCGAGCGGGCTGTTTTGCGTCCTGGTGGTTTTGCACACCAGCGTGCCCGTCAGCGATGAAGGCGTGTCGCCCGCCACCAGAGTGGTGTAGGTCGCGGTAAGCGGCGGGGTCGGTGAGTCGTCGCCGACAGACTTGTTGTCGGCCGCGATGGTCAGCGGTGCGGGCGTGATGCTCAGCGACCCGGCAACATACTTGATGCTGTAGTCAGGCGAGCTCTGTCCCGAGCATGTGATTGGATAGGGACTGCCTGACACCGAGCTGGCCGCTGTAGCCGTCGTCGTGCAACTCAACGTACCGCTCAGGACGGCAGCCGTTTGCCCCAGGACGAAGCCCGTGTAAGTAGCGGTGAAAGCGGGTAGCTGTGCGCCGTACACCTTGCTCTTGTTGTCGGCCGTCCCCGTCAGGGCGACTTTATTCAGCGTCACCGGGAACGCCGTGCTGGTCGCCGCTTTGTAGTTGTTATCCGCCGCCATGGTCGCCGTCAGCGAGCAGGTGCCGCTGGCGTTCGACACCGATACCGTGGTCCCCGTCACCGCGCATCCGCTCGATGCGCCGGCGCTGAAGGTCAGCGCTCCGGTGCCGCTGCCGCCCGAAGACGTGGCCGTCCCTGTGCTTCCGTAAGTCACCGAGGTCGGTCCTGTCACCGTGAGCGCCGCCTGCGTGGCCTTATTCAGCGTCACCGGGAACACCGCGCTGGTCGCCGCGTTGTAGTTGTTGTCCGCCGCCATGGTCGCCGTCAGCGAGCAAGTGCCGCTGGCGTTCGAGACCGATACCGTGGTCCCCACCACCGCGCAGCCCGTCGATGCGCCGGCGCTGAAGGTCAGCGCTCCGGTGCCGCTGCCGCCCGAAGACGTGGCCGTCCCCGTGCTGCCGTAAGTCACCGAGGCCGGTCCCGTCACCGTCAGCGCAGCCTGCGTGGCCTTATTCAGCGTCACCGGGAACGCCGCGCTGGTCGCCAGGTTGTAGTTGTTGTCCGCCGCCATGGTCGCCGTCAGCGAGCAGGTGCCGCTGGCGTTCGATACCGATACCGTGGTCCCCACCACCGCGCAGCCCGTCGATGCGCCGGCGCTGAAGGTCAGCGCTCCGCTGCCGCTGCCGCCCGTGGCTGTGGCCGTCCCCGTGCTGCCGTAAGTCACCGAGGCCGGTCCCGTCACCGTGAGCGCCGCCTGCGTGGCCTTATTCAGCGTCACCGGGAACGCCGCGCTGGTCGCCGCGTTGTAGTTGTTGTCGGCCGCCATGGTCGCCGTCAGCGAGCAGGTGCCGCTGGCGTTCGAGACCGATACCGTGGTCCCCGCCACCGCGCAGCCCGTCGACGTGCCGGCGCTGAAAGTCAGCGCTCCGGTGCCGCTGCCGCCCGAAGATGTGGCCGTCCCCGTGGTGCCGTAGGTCACCGAGGCCGGTCCTGTCACCGTGAGCGCCGCCTGCGTCCCCTTAAGGATCGTTACCGTCGCCGCGGCGCTGGGCGCCGAAACCAGGTAGGTAGTGTCCCCGGCGCGCATTGCGGTGATGGAGCACGTCCCCGTGCCGCTGGTCACCGTGATCACGCCCGAGACGGGATCCACCGAGCAGGCCGTCGAGCCAGCCGCGCTGTAGCTATAAGCTCCGGTGCCGCTGCCGCCCCCTGCAATTGCGGTGCCGCCCGGCGTGCCATAAGCAGCGCTCGCCGGCGCGCTCACCGTCACCGTTGCCTGGGCCAGGCGCGTCACCGTGCCGCTGGCTGTATTCGAATACGGGCTCTCGGTAATGAAAGTATTCAGTGGCGTCACCACTGTCGATACCACCGTCACGGAATACGTGTAGGGTGTGTTGTAGCAGGTCTTGGGGTTGAGACCCGTGCTGGGGAGGCAAGTCGCGCCGGCGTCAACAAAATCATTGACCGTGTCGGTGTAGGTCGGCGCCGACGGAGTTGGCGGGGTCCAACCCGAGAATATTAGAAACCCTGGAGCCGCCGGGTTGCACCCTGCTGTGGGGCAGCGGTAAATGTTATAGGTCAGGGTTCCCCCTGTGCCGGGAGCAGTCCAGCTCAGCTTGATGTCATTCACTTCGCTGGCCGCCGTCAGCCCACCTTGTGGAATACTATCGGTGGTCGTCAGGAGATGAGTGATGTAGTCCTCGTCGCCGGAGTCCGTGTCGAAGCTCGTCCCCGAGTCCGTATCGAAGCTCGTCCCGGAGTCCGTATCGAAACTCGTGCCGGAGATGAATACGCTCCCGGAGTCCGTATCGAAGCTCGTCCCGGCGTCCGTATCGAAGCTCGTCCCCGAGTCCGTATCGAAGCTCGTCCCCGAGTCCGTATCGAAGCTCGTCCCAGCGGAAAGTCCGTTATAGCTCACGCGGCCTCCGATGCCCTGGAGACTGAGGCTGGCCCAGTCGGGCTGGTCCGCGAAGGTCTGCCCTTTAATACCATCGAAATTGGCGTCGTCCGGAAGAATAAATGGGTTGGTCCCGTTGGTCCAATCGGGGGTGGAAAGCGTGGGGCTTTCGTAACGAACCACCAGCGCTCCGTCGGTGATCGGCGTGCCATCGCAATGAACGTTGGCCGCTTGGCCCGGCGAATTGACCGCTTTATTGAAAGGAGCATAGTATCGAACGCGGTACTTCAATGGCCCCAGCGAAGCGGGAGGGTCATTCTCGCTAAATGGCCCCAACTTTCCGGACGAATAGTCGATCTGCTCGATACCGTTCCCGTCCGTCAATCCGCGCGTCTGGTACATGTAGCTCATCACGCTCTGGTAGTCCGTCATACAGTTTGGCGTGGTGGACCATCCCGCATGCGACAAACCCAGGTTGTGGCCGAGTTCGTGCATGAGTGTGCCGCCTTGCACCAGCGAGCTCCCCACCTGGTCGTTGGCGGGAATCACGGAACGCCATAAACCGAGTGTGATCATAAGGTCCCCGCCCGGCCGGTCCCCGATGCCCGATATGCTCTTGGGATCTGGGGTCAGCGGCAGGCCGGTGGGGCCGTAGGGGCCCCCCAGGGCATGCGCCCAGAGTACGTAGTGGAAGGCGTCTTTCCGGTTCGCCGCGAAATGCGAAGAGATGGGGGTGGGCAAGAAGGGGTTCCCGTCTCGCACGGAGCCGAGACCGAATTTGAAACTCAGCACCGGATACGGCTCGTGATAATCGCAGGTGTGCGCGGGAGTATCGACACACACGAGTTGGCTTTCGTTGAGGTCCGATCCACCTTGGGCTAACTGATTGCCGTAAGAATCTGTCTTGTAGGGAATGATATAGGAAAGCCCCATTCCCTGGTAGTTGTTCCCCACGTCGAAATGCAGTGCGATGTGGTGGGCGGCGAAGGCGTTGGCCACCGCGGTCAACCCGTCCAGTTTGGGGACGTGCGTATGGAAGCCGCTTCCATCGAGGCCGCCCGTGCCATCGCCGTAGCCGTGCATCCAATCCATTTGGAGAAAAATGTCCTGCACTCCGTTCTGGGCGCCCATGGCCGGCAGATCCAGACACGGCTCCGTGGGATAATCCGCGCAGCCGCCGAACGTGGCCGGAGAGACTTGGGTATTGCGGTGCAATCCTCTCAGCTCCCAAACGTCCAAAAGGCCATCGTTGTCCGAGTCCTGGACGTTGGTGCTGGTCACGATCGCGCTCCACGACAGGCAACTCGGCGCATTGTTGTCTCTGTTCATCTCGACCGACGTGGAGGAAGCATTTTCCTCGAGATCGAAGGCGTATGTCAGGTTGTCCCAGGCGGCCCCTTGTGCACTCGTGAACGGATGGTCCGACACCCCATCCGGAGTCCTGCCGTCTACCGTCAGGGTTCCCCGAAATTGCGCATCGCCGGGGCCTAGACCGCCATTGCCTACGATGTGGCTCATGGTGGCGTCCGGGTCATCCCACGCGGACTGATAAAACCCGGAGACCGTCTGCCTCATCGGGTGACTCTTGTCCTTCAAGGTATACTCGCCGTCGTGAATCACCACCGACCTGAATGGCACGATGGTGGGATTCCCCGGCGCCACCACCCGGTAGATTACGACCAGGCTGGCGCCCAGGGTGGCGAGCACTCCGCTGTTTCCGCTGACAGCGCTTCCGAGCGCGACCGTATGCGTGCCGTTGGCCAGGCGGATGCCGCTGGAATTGAAGGGCAGGAATCTGAGGACATCCGCGCGGTAGGCACGCAGCGTTTGCGGGTGTTGCGTAACCCAGCACGCCGAGGAAGAGTCGCTGCCCAGCAATCTGACGTGAATGGGGAACCCGTTGAAGGTGCCTTTCACCGCTGCCGGGGTGCTGGTACTCTCCACCTGTTGCCAATAGAGAAATGCAGCGACGGGCTGCGCCGGCACTGCTCCGGACGTAGTACACGGCACGATTTTGGCCGATGGTCCGAGGACGCTGCTGGTGCAAGGCACTCCACTCATGGTGATGGACCCCGCGCCGCCCGTTTTCTCCAGGCCGACGCCGGCCACGGCGTAATCTCCGGTGACAAACCAGTTGTTATAGAAGTTCAGGGCATCGGCAGCGCGGGCCCCTTGTGGACACACCGCCAAGAGGCCAGCCGGCAGGAGCACGGCAAGCGACAAATGTGATCTCATAAGGTGTTTTGGGTAGCCCTTATTATATGCTGAACGAGATCTGCCAACGAAAACCTTTTGGGCAGCGAGATATAAAGGGTACTGCATGGGTTGGAGGGTACTAGAACGACCGGCGGCTTCGGTCCTGGGACTCTCGGTGCGCGCGGGTGGAGCGAGGCTGTCGCGCGGCCCACGGTTGCATCGCTCGAGGCCTTACTGGGGGATTCGACGCCGGACCTCGGCCAGCAACGGGTCCTCGCCAGCCTTGCCGCGGATGCTCAAATATTTCTTGTAGGATTCGGCGAAACCCGCGCTCTTCATCCCCTCCCGCGCCCGTCCCTGATAGTAATAAACGGGCGGGAAGTAGCCGTAGGTGGGCAGGTCCAAGAACAGCGCGAGGGCCTCGCCGCGGCGTTTGATGCACCGGTCGAATTCGGAATCGGCTTCGGGAAAGGCCCCGATTTCCAGGTAGGCCCGGCCCAGGTCGAAACGGCCGATCCAGGTATCGAGCAGGTTATTGGCCTCGGTAAAAAGCTGGACGGCCCCGCGGCCATCCCCCGCTTTGAGGGCAGCCTCGCCTTCGATCAATTTGGCGTATGCCTGAGGTTCGATTTCGAGCTCCGATGAGAGGCCGGCGGCCAGTTCCCGTGCTTTGGCCGCTTCGCCAAGGGCGACGTAAACCTGTGCCGCCACGAACCTGGTTTGGAAGGCATGGCTGAGTTCCAGTGCGCGCTTGGCCGCCGCGAGTGCCGGCCCTTTTTGCCCCCGCAAGACCTGGACGTTGGCCAGAGCCCAGAACTTGGTGGCGGCGGCGTCGGGGTCCGGCTTGTTTCCGCTCATATCCGCGGCTGCGCCTTTCTCGAAAATATTGACCGCCTCCGAAAAGCGGCCCTCGTACACAGCCAGGTCGCCCAAACCCACACCGCCATCCGTAGGCTCGGTCTTGGCGAGCTCGCTGTACGCCTCGGCGGCTTGAGCCGGCCGGTCCTCGAGCAGGCTTGCGTAGGCCAAGTAAAGGGCAGCGTGAGCGAAGCCGAGTTTCCGCGCTTCGGCAGCCTCCCTGGCAGCCGCCTGGGAATCGCCACTGTAGGCCGACGTCATCGCCAGATTGCCGTGGTACATGGCGCGCTTAGGCAGGAGGGCCACCGCCAGCCGCATTTCCTCCAGAGCCTTGGGCACGTTGTGCACCTTCAACAAGCACGCGGCCATATTGTTATGCGCCCCGGTATCGGACGGGTACCGCTGCAGCAGCGCGCCGTATTCATCCACGCACTTCTGTTGGTCGCCGGAAAGGAGGTACAGGTAAGCGCGCGTGCGGTAGCGTTCGCGCTCGGTCATATGGTCGATGTGTTTGAGGGCCTCGCGGATGTACTTCTCGGCATCCTGCAGCCGGCCCAGGTTGCGGGACGCGCTGGCCATAACCGTGTAGGCCATGCCAAAGTTGGGATCCAGGTCCACGGCCCGCGAACAACGCTGCAGCGTCTCTTCAAACTTGCCAGCCGACTGCGCGTCCAGCCCCGCCGCATATTCATGGACGGCTTCAAGAGATGCGGCGGAGAGCGTTTCCATCGACAAACGTTGAGCGGATTCCGAGGTAGCGTCGCCCAGCGCCTTGCGGATCGCCGTCCCCAGCTTGCTTACGGCAAACAGGACCTGGTCTTTGTTGGGCGCCGTCGCATCGGCCGTGGTCAGTACCTTGCCGGTGACGGTCTGCACCGCGCGCGCCGAAAGCTGGTAGTCGGCGCCGCGGCGGTCCAGCGAGCCCGAAACCACAACGTTGAGACCCTGGCTGGCGGCGATCTCCTGGGCCTTTGTTTCGTCCAGCGTTCCCGAGATCGCTTTCAAGCCCAGGTCCCGCATCCTGGTGCGGTCGTACGCACTAATAAACGAGGCGCCTTCCAGGGCCAGCTTTAGCGTGGACTCGAGCGTGCCGCTGAAGACGGGATCCCCGGTATGGTTGTTGAAATCCGCGATCATCACCGTCATCGGCGCTACCGGCCCGGTGTTGGCCTTCCCGGAAACCTTCATCCAGGCAACGGTCCCCGCGATGGCGATCACCAGCACGGCCAGCGCCGCCGCAATCCATTTCCAGGCCACCGAGTCCGCCATCATCCGAAGCCTCGGCGGTGATGGTGGAGCCGGCTCGGGCTTGGGGAGTTGGAAGGTCGACAGGGCCGTGGAGAGGGCCGGCCGGCCGGCGCCTGAGCCGGGGCGGATCGCACTCATGGCTATCGAACTGGCAGCCACACCGTATTGCGCGGCAAGAATGTCCAGGTCGCTCAGTAATTCGCCCGCGGTCTGATATCGTTTGGCGGGATCCGTGGCCAGGCACTTCAATACCACGTCGCTCACATCTTTGGGTAGCGTGGCATCCAGTTCCACCGGCGGCGGCGGAGCGCTCTGCGTCCGCTTCAACATGCTCGC
>OMOG01000095.1:22465-43781 GCA_900290305.1 Candidatus Sulfopaludibacter sp. SbA4 | reverse complement strand
TCCATCCAACAAGATTCTGCCCATCGCTGGGCACACTGGGGCAGGCGCTTTCGCCTGCCAACCCCGGCCTTCAGCCGGCGCTCCCTGACCCGCGAGGTTTGTCAAACGACGTACTTACCTGCTACGCCGGATCGTCGCCGCCCTCATCTTCGGCGTCCGCCTCGTCGAACAAGCTCGCCTGCGGCCGCGGCGGAACGTAGTCCGCTCCCAACGCGCGGCGCAGCGGAGCGTGCGGGACGCCATCGGCGAAGGAACTCGTCTGCGTGCGGGCGGCGTTCTGGGCCAGGCAGTCGCAGCGGTTGTTGTCTTCGTGGTCCGCGTGGCCCTTGGTCCAAAGCCAGGTCGTGCGGTGCATTGCAACCAGTTCGTCCAGCTCGATCCAGAGGTCCGCGTGCCGGACTGTCCAGTCACCCTTCCCCCAGCCGATGCGTTTCCACCGGATGATCCACTCGGTGATCCCCTTCCTCACATACTCGCAGTCCGTGGTGATCTCCACCTCGCAGGGTTCCTTCAGCGCGAGGAGGCCTTGGATCGGCGCCATCAGCTCCATCCGATTGTTGGTGGTGTGGGGATCGTATCCGAACAGCTCCTTCTTCACCGCGCCGAATCGCAGGATGCAGGCCCATCCTCCAGGCCCCGGATTGCCGAGGCACGACCCGTCCGTGATCAACGAGACCTTCTTCACGGAAGCGGCGCCTTCACCGCCACCAGCGACTTCGCCATTCCGCAGAAGCGCTCGCGAATCACACGCGCGCCCGGGAAGAGCGCGCGCACCTCGCCGAAGCTGAGCAGCCGCACGTCGCTTAGATAGTGCTCGATGTAGAACTGCCGCCGGTCGGGCGTCACGCGCACCAGCAGGCTCCACAGATTGCACCGCGGCACGATCGGCCGCTGCCACGATTTCGGCAGCCAGTGGATGAACGGCGTCAGCAGGTGCTGCTCCACCGGAAACCAGCGATTGGGCGTCTGCACCCAGTAGCCGCGGCCGACTCGCGCCACCTCGCGGGCGAAGGCCTGCTGGCTGGCTGCGTCGCCCACGTGCTCGATCACCGAGTTGCTGAACACCACGTCGAACGCCCGATCGCGAAACGGCAGGCGCCGGCCATCCCCCGCCACCCAGCTTGCCGCCCCCGCCAGGTCGTCCTTGGCTCGCGGCGTATTGAGCAGCGTGAGGCGCGGCGCTTGGGGAACCAGTGCCCAGCAATCCGGCGTGCCGCCGATATCCAGGACACGGGTGGCAGCCGTGATGCCCAACTCGCGCGCGAAACGCTGCATGCGGCGCCGGCGGAAGTGGCGGGAGATTCGGGCGAGCATCAGAACTGGAATCGCAGAGAGGCTTGGAGCGACCGCGGACCGCCGGTTTGCAGAATGGGCGCGAGGCCGCTGCCCGGACTGCCGGTCCCCAGCATCAGGTTCAACATGGAGGTGGATTGGCCGAAGACCGGGCTGTTCAGGTAGCGCACCGGGTCGGCGAAATTGGCATGGTTCGACACGTTGAAGGCCTCCAGGCGGAACTGCAGGCGGCGCCGCTCGGTAAGCCGGAATTCGCGCCGCAGGGCGAAATCCAATTGCGCCATTCCAAAGCCGCCGAGAACGTTGCGGCCCAGCGTGCCCTGCTGCGGAGCAACCGTCCCCTGAAACGCCGCGGGATTCAAGATCCGCCCTCCCGGAGCGCCAGGAGCCGCCAGCCATTGCGGCACGCCGAAAACCAGGTCCGGACGGAAGGCATTCGCCAGGTTGATGCCCAGGTATTCTTCGCTGTTCAGCACCGAGATCGGGAAGCCGCTGCGGGCGCGGAAGATCGTGTCCATGGCCCAGCCTCCCAGGAGCCTCGCCAGCGGCGCCGTGGACTTCGCCTGCGCAAATTCGTAACTCAGCGAGCCGGTCAACGAGTGCCGCAAGTCGAAATCGGAGGAGCCCTTGTCGCTAAACCCGGGAGTCGACCACACGAGAAAGGCATCGCTCGAATCGTTGTCGATGGAGTGGGACCAGGCGTACGCGACCAGCGACTGAAGTCCTCGCGCCACGCGCCGGCGGTACTGCAACTGCAGCGCCTGGTAGTTAGATGAACCGTTATTCGTAATCAACGCTACATAGGATGTGGGACTGCTTCCCGCCCCGCCCATCTCGCGGCGGAGCAGGCTGTGCCCCTCCGAACCCAAATAGCCGATCGAGACCACATCATGCGTCCCGAACGCCCGTTCCAGAGACACGTTCCACTGCTCCACTCTCGGCAACCGCAGGCCGGGCATGAAGCCGAAGATCAACTGGGTCGAGAACAGCCCGTTGCGGCCGCTGCTGAAGCCCAAGCTGGAAGCGTTCAGCGGACCGCCCGTGAGGAAATCGGTGGCGATGCTCAAGCTGGAGTCGTAATACAGACCGCCCCCGGCGCGCAGCACGGTGCGCCCATCGGCAGTCAGGCGGTAAGCCACGCCCAGCCGCGGCGCAAAGTCGCGATAGGACGTGGGCCACAATGGCTGCTGCGTCCGAAACACGGTGTTGGTCGTGGGATTGAGGAAATAGACGTCGGTTGCCGGCACCGGCGAGGGGCTGTATTCCCACCGAAGTCCGCCGGCTACGGTCATGCGTGATGTTGCCTGCCAGGTGTCCTGCACCCACAAGGAAAGTTCATTGATCTCGGCGGAGGCATTCTGCGCCGATGAGTTGTCGAACCACACATTACGGCTGTTCGAAAGGTCGGAGATCTGGTCCGCGATCAGGCCCAGGGAGCCGGTGTGATCGCGGCGGACCGCCAGGATGCGGCGGTAGTCGGCGCCCAGCCCGAGCGTGTGGCGGTGCAGGCGATACGACGCCGACTGCACCGCCTGGAACTGCCGCTGCCGCCGGTCGCCTTCACTGCCGGAGACGAGTTGCCCCACTCCGGCGATGGAGAACCGCACCAGGTAGTCGCATGGAGTCGGGTCTCTGTCGAAGACCGCCACCAGCGGCTGCAACGCGCACGGGTCTCCCGGTGAGATCCATACGGAATTTGCGTTCACCTGCGATTCGTTGGCGCGGAAATCCAGATTCAGGTTCGCGCTCAGGCGCGCATTGAGCCCCAGGGTCAGGCTCCGCGAGCGAAGATCGAGATCGTTGGCCGTCAGGGTTCCGAACTGGTTGTTGGACGGGGAATCGTTGTACCGTCCGAAAAAGGAAATGCGCGAAGTGATCGCCTGGTCGATCCTCGCCCCGCCTACGTTGAGCCCGGCGGGCCTCACGGTGCGGCCGACCCACTCGCCGACGTCGCCGGTCAGTGCGCCCGAGTTGGGAGCGGGGAAGAGCGCCAGCAAGGGCTGCGCCCAATCGGCCGCGGTCTGCCGGACGTCGAGCGAGGGCACCGGCTGCCGCCACACGAAGGGCTGCACCAGCGCCATGCGCTCGTAGGAAAGGAAGAAAAAGGTGCGGTTCCGTTTGACCGGGCCGCCGAACGTCTGGGCGAAATCCTGCAAGCGCAGCGGCAGGGTCCCGAAGCCCGCCTGGTTGCCGAACCAGTCGTTGGCATTGAGCAGCTCGTTGCGGATGCGGTAGCCCGTGGAGCCGTGAAATTCATTGGTGCCGGAGCGGCTGCTCAGCGCCACGATAGCGCCGGGCAGGCGGCCGAACTCGGCCACGGAGGTCGACGTGGTCACGCGGAATTCCTGCACGGCATCGAGGGAGATCAGCGAATCCAGGCTGCCGAAAGCGCTCAACGCTGGGAACGCGCCGCCGGTCGATTGCGCGGGCAGCCCGCCGGCCGTGACCCCGGTATTGGCGCTGGCGCCATCGATGGTGAAGTAGTTGGTGTTGGGCCGCTGCCCGCTGGTGGAGAACTGGCCGGCTTCACCGCGAGTCGCCGGAGTGACGTTGGTGCCGGGAGTCAGTTCCAACAGGTTCAGCACGCCGCCCCCATTCAACGGCAGACGCTCGATCTCCTCGTGCTCCACGCGGCTGCCCGTCGACGCGTCTTCGTGTTCCCGTTCGAACTCGGGCGGATTGCCGTATACCGTGATGGTCTCTTCGATGCTGCCGACCGAAAGAACGAAGTCGGCTCGCGTGGCGGCGTCGGCCAGCCGCACGTCAAACTGCGCCCGGGAAACGAAGCCCTCTTTGCGCACCGTGATCTTATAAGTGCCGGGCTGCAGCGACCCGACTTGATAGGCGCCGCCGGTCTCGGACTGGGTGACACGCCGAAATCCCGTGTCCTGGTTGGTCACCGTGACGGTGGCATCGGCAATGCCGCCGTAAGTGGTGTCCAGGATCCGGCCGTAGAGGTCCGCATAACGCTGCGCTGCCGCGGTCGCTGCTGACAAAGCGAAAAGCACGAGCAACCGGGTAACCGACATCTACTCCTACGCTACAATTCGCGGACGTGCGATGCAACCCCGATCCGGAACGTCACTGCGCGAGCAAGTGTAAACAACCATCCACATCCGCCCGAACTTCGCCCATCGCCGCCAGCAGATCGGAGGGCAATTGCCCGGCCGGCGCGCTGCCGGGCGTCACGCCCAACAGCACCGACACCGACACCTCGAGACGGTGCCACGCGCGGGCCAACTCCAGGGCGGCGGGTTGCCAGGACGGCGCCGTTGCCGTCGCCGTGCGGGGCGCCGCACTGCCACCCAGCGAGACCAGCAGAGGATTCAACGCGCGATCCAGACCGGCCAGTTCCCTGGCGAAAGCCTCCGCGTGCTCGCGGGCCATCGCCCGCAGCACCTCGCGATCCTTCACCGCCAGATCGGCATCCGTGGGAAATGTTTCCGCGAGGCGGCGCAGCGCAGATGCGCGGGACATGAGGGATTCGTTTCGATCGAGCACCTGCGAGCTGAACTTTTCGAACTCCGCCTGTCCGCCGAGATGCTGTTCCACCAGGGCGGGAAGCCCGGAGGACGTTGGAGCGGCGGCGGCTGTTGGCAGGCTGAAGCCTGCCCCACCTGGCAGGCTGAAGCCTGCCCCACCTTCCGAAAACTGAACCGTCACATTGGGCATGGCGTCCAGCTTGCCGTGGATCTGCTGCTGATGGTCCGGCGGAATGCCCACACCGCCCACCACCACGCGTCCGTCGGTGAGATTGACTTCCACCGGGTCGCCCAGGTCGGCCCCGATCTCGTGAAGCGCGGCTAACACCTGCAACTCTTCGGAGATCGAGGCTGGCCCGGACGCTGCGGCCGGCCGGCTTGGTACGACCGGCCGCACCGGAAGCTCGACATGCGCCGCGACGGAGGCTCCGTCATCGCGAGTCGTGGCATCCGTAATGTCGGTCAATTCCACCCATTCGTTATCGCGAAATTCCAGCCGCTCCTCGACGGGGCGCAGGTCATGCATGCGCAGCATGAGGCTGGCGGTGGCCAGTTCCCCTTCGGCCGCCACCGTGCGAATTTGGTAGCAGTTCAGGGCGGGCGATTGCGGATCGGGAACGGTGGTCACTGCATCTTGTTTTGCGGTCACGCCATCGTGCCAGGACTGGTACGATTTGGCCGTGAGCGGGTCGTCCCAGTTGAAGTGCGCCGCTTCGAAGCGGGCGCGGAGGGGGGCAAGCGAAGGTTCCTTCACAGGCAGGAATGCCTGTGCTACTCGGGTGCGTACCTGGACACGCCGCGCCGGCGTGGATTGCGCCTCCGCCGCCAATACCGCCCTCTTCAAAAGGACCGCCGCCTGCACGGACGGCGTCTCACGGAACTGGTACCAGATGGCGCAAACCAACACCAACGCCGCCGCCAGAGCGACGCCCCATTGCCGGACTTTACTTGAGCCAAACTGCTTGGCGGCACCCCCAAAAAGCGCCACGAGGCGTGCCGCCAATTGCTTGGCTACCAAGTGGAATTCGCCGCTCGCGGAGGAATCGATACGCGCGAACTCCTGGTAAAGGTCCGGCCACGGATTCGGAGGATCGGGCAAATGGGCCTGGAGCACGTTCTTGCGGTACCGGACGCATCCGGCCACCGTGCTCTCGAGTTCTTTGACTTCCGTGCGGCACTGCCAGCAGGCTTTGAGGTGGCGCTCCACCTGGCGGAGCTTGCGCCCCGGCAACTCGCCATCGATATAGCGCAGCAGTACTCCGTCTTCCGGATGCTGCGTAACCAGATTAGGCATCCCGCACCTTCCTTAACCGGGATATCGCGCGGCGCAAGAACTCCCCCACCGCCGACGCGCTGATCCCCAGCGCCGACCCGATTTCCGGGTAGCGCAAACCCTCCAGGCGCAAAAACAGGCAGCGCCTCTGTTGCTCCGACAGCCCCTCCACGGCGTGATGGAACCGCACCATCCGCTCGCGCTCGATCAGCCCGCTCTCGGGGTCTTCGGTACGGGCCACCAGGCAGGCTTCCAAGGCCGGATCGAAAGCCTCTTCGGAAGCCTGCCGCGCGCGAACTTTGAGACCGTGGTTGTGGGCCACGCGAAAAACCCACCCCCGGGGGTTTTCGATGTTCTCGCCCTTCTTGAGGGTGGCGTACAGGCGCAGAAACACTTCCTGCACAGCCTCCTGCGCCTTGGGAGGGTGCAGCCCCAGCGTCAGGAGGTAGCGGTAGACGTCCTGGCGAGATTCTACAAACAACTGAGCCACCTCATCTTGCAACGCGCTGCCGGTGCGCTCCTGCCGGAGGATTCCCACGACGTTTTCACCAGCCGAAGACACCGACATCGTTCCAAGCCATACCAAAGACCCGCGAGCCGCAGAATCCAACTACAGGGGGCGGGCGATTTTTTTTACAAAATGGGCGACGACTGGCAGGCCACAGAAAACGATGGCCTGCCCCACGGGCCAACAGGAGAACCCGGGAGCCCTACCTGCCAACTACAGGGCGGGGCGGGATTTTTTGAACATTTTTCGCGCTTGCTCAATATTAGTTCAACATTAGTGTAGTTGAACCGGCATGGTCGGGGGTCTTTGTGGAGGCGGGCCACAAAAACCAGTGACTGACGGAAGAATATGCGTTGCTATCGTTACCTACAACAGCAGCCGGTACATTGGCCGTTGTCTCCAAACCGTGTTGCGGCAGGAGGGCGTAGAGATCGAAGTGGTGGTGGTAGACAACGCATCCACCGACGGCACCCGTGAGATTCTGCGTGAATTCGGAGGGCAGATTCGCACCGTTGAATGCGTCCGCAACCTGGGATTCGCCGAAGCTCAGAACCGCGCGATCCGCTCCAGCACCGCGGAGTGGGTCTTGACCCTGAACCCCGACGTGCTGCTGCTTCCCGGTTTTATCCGCAGGCTCCAGGACGCTGGCGCCAGCGACCCCAGCGCCGGCACCGTCTGCGGCAAGCTCCTTTCCATCGGTCCCGGATTCCATCCCTTGCCGGAACCGCGCATCGATTCCACCGGTATCTTTTTTACTCCCGCAATGCGCCACTTCGACCGCGGTTGGCACCAGCCCGATCAAGCGTCCTTCGAAAATATGGAGTACGTGTTCGGAGCCAGTGCCGCCGCGGCTCTTTTCCGCCGCCGGATGATTGACGATGTGGCCGTGGAGGGCAGTTTTTTCGACCCCGATTTCTTCGTCTACCGCGAGGATGCGGACGTGGCCTGGCGGGCCCAGTTGCTCGGCTGGCGCTGCATCTACACCCCGGCCGCCGTGGCTTACCACGTGCGCAGCGTGACGCCCGGGAACCGCCGTTCGGTCCCGGCCGCCATCAACATGCACTGCGTGAAGAACCGTTTCCTCATGCGCATCAAGAACGTCACCGCCGGTGTGTATCGCCGCCACTGGCTGCCCATGACGCTGCGCGACCTGGTGGTGCTGGGCGGCTCGATTTTCCTGGAACCGGCATCGCTCGCCGCCTTCTGGCACGTGGCGCGGGGACTGCCCCGCGCGATGCGGCAGCGGCGCCTGATCATGAGCCGCCGCAGGGTGCCGGACGACGTGCTGGCCGAATGGTTCAGTTTTGAGCCGGCGGCGCAACCGATCCACGCCGCCGCGACCCACGAGGGCGGACGCAAGGTCCTCTCCCCAGCGGTCTCGCTGGCAGTAGAATAGCTTTCCGAATTCCCCACGAATGCTTGGTGGGGCGGCTCCCGCGGCCGGCCCCTTGAGGGCCGGTCTGTCCGGACTGGGGGTGCGTGGCTGGCGGGGGCGCAAATATTCCGCGTGTGTCAGTTTATTTTTCATGACGCTGTAAGTACTCCTGTTTCTGCGGGTTGCGGAGAGGGGTCGAAATCGGGGGGCGCAAATGGAGGGCCGTTTTTACAATTTGCGCCCCCGCTCTCCTGGCGGGTTCGTGGACGGGCAAAACGGTGCAACTTTGAACGGTTTTCCGGATGGAGTTGCCGGGAAATCAATAAGTTAGCGGATTCGGACCGTTCCGGTTGAACGGTTTTGGGGAAACGGGTGGTTGCGGTGGGCGGGTTGGCAGGGTGCGGGCGGGACGGCATGAAGTAAGATACCGGCATCGAGTGGCGCATAGAGGCTCCGTTTTGGCGGCGACGCAGATCTGCGTCGCCGCGGAAGTAGCGAACATTGAAAAGAGGAGAGTTAGCGAATTTTGGCGACGCAGATCTGCGTCGCCACCCCCAAATGGGGGCAGAGATGACAACAGCCACCGAAAGACCGGGATCTGCCGCTCCGTGGAACGGGGTGTGAGGCGCTAATCCTCTTCTTGATTTCAATCTAGCATGCAAACATGGCGAGGACGGCGGAAAACGGGGTGTCGGCGCGGGATTATTTGGCTTGTAAGTGCTTTGGAATCAGAGCAAAAGTGGCGGTTGAAAATATATTTCCTAAATCGGTGACCGTGTTTTTGGAGGGGGTGGATTTTTGGGGTTTGCCGGGCGCGGGCGTGATAAGATAGCTCGGAATTCAAACGAACTCGCGGCACCCCGATGGCCAACCGTTTCCGCGTCGCCTTGTCTTTCCCAGGAGAGTACCGCGCCCGTGTCGAGAAGATCGCGGAGGCGTTGGCGGCACGTTTGGGCCGCGAGAAGATCCTTTACGATAAGTGGTACGCCGCCGAGTTCGCCCGCCCGGACCTCGACGTTTACCTCTTGAAGCTCTACCACGACGAGTCCGACCTCATCGCCATTTTTCTGTGCAAGGAATACGAGGCAAAGGAGTGGTGCGGTCTCGAATGGCGTCAGGTCCGCGATCTGCTGAAGCGCAAGCAGCAGGATCGGCTGATGTACCTGCGCCTGGATGATGCCGACATCTCGGGTCTCCTCTCCATTGATGGCTACCTCCCTATTGGCGGAATGTCCGACGCAGAAGTCGCCGCCGCGATTCTGAAACGGCTGGGGGAAGACAGGCCAGGAGGCCTGTCCCACCGCGCTTTCACGTCGAAGCTGCCTGTCGTGCACCCTACGCTCATCGGCCGCGACCCTCAGATCGCCTTCCTCGACCGCGCCTGGGCCGACCCCGCGACCAACATCGTCCAGATCATCGCCGCCGGAGGCACCGGCAAAACCGCCCTCGTCGACAAGTGGTTCCGCCGCCACGTTGGCGGAGCCGATATTTTCGGCTGGTCCTTCTACAGCCAGGGCACTTCCTCCGACCGCCAGACTTCGTCCGACCCCTTTTTCGCCGATCTCATCAAGTGGTTCCATATCGACGTCGCGCCTACGGACTCGATCTACATCAAAGCGGAGGCGATTGCCCGCCGCCTGCGCGAAGAGCGCGTGCTGCTCCTGCTCGACGGGGTCGAGCCTCTGCAGGACGCGACCGGCGCCATGCGCGACGCGGCGTTGAAAGCGCTACTGCAGGAACTCGCTACCGGGCATCGGGGTCTGGTGGTCTGCACGACCCGCGTCCAAATGGACATCCCCGAGGTGATTCCCCTCGATCTCGACAACCTCACCCCGGAGCAAGGCGCGGAGTATCTGCGCAGTCTGAAAATCGAGGGCACGGACGATGAGCTACAACAAGCCTCGCGAGAGTACTGGAATCACGCGCTGGCGTTGACTCTCCTGGGCACGTACCTAGTCGATTTTTGCGAGTCCGACGTCCGCCGCCGCGTCGAGATCCCTGAGTTGATGGACGAGCATGCCCGTCGGGTCATAGCAGCGTATGCGCGGATGTTCGCCGGCAAACCCGAACTCGGCATCCTGCGCGGCCTCGGATACTTCAATCGTCCCGCCGAGCCGGCCGCGTTGAAGCTGGTGCTCCCCACGATGGATGACCACAAGTATCGGGTGGCTCTCAATCGCCTCCACAAAGCCCGCCTCATCCTGACCACGGACCCCGGGCAACCAATCGACTGCCACCCGTTGGTCCGCGAGCACTTCGCGTCAGACGCGACGCGCGAAGGCCACGCGCGGCTCTACGAGCACTATAAGAGCCAGGCACCTCACCTGCCCGATACGCTCGAGGAGATGACGCCGCTGTTCCACGCCGTCTACCACGGCTGTCAGGCCGGCTGTCACCAGGCAGTTTCGGGCTGGCACAGTTGGCGGGCAGCTTTTTCGATGTGGGGACCCAAGGCGCCATACGGCTGCCGGGGGCCGTGCCGCTGGCCGGGTCGGCGGTGGTGCTGGTTGCGGCCGCGGTGGTGGCGTCGGTGCTGCCGGCGGCTCGTGCGGCGCGCGTGGATGTGGTGCAGGCGCTGCGGGCGGAGTGAGACTGGGGTGTCTCCTTGACGCGGAGGCGCAGAGAACGCGGAGGAAGACGCGGAGCAAAAAAGAAGAGAGAGTCAAAACCTGAGAAAACGGAGGAAGCGGAGGTGCGGGACCGTCTCACGTTGCAGACTGTATATACACTAGATCCTACCTGTGCCTCCAGGGCCCGCAGGCATTGTGTCGCCCTACTTGAACTCCAGATCAAATTCGTAGAAGCCCTCATTGTCGTGGAAGCCCGAGCCGCTGCGCCCGTTCACCGAAAACCATGTATGACCGTCGCGAGTCTTCATGATCAATTCCCCGGCGGCCGCGTCCGCTGCCAGGAATCCCGCGCCCGCGGGTACGCCGTTCCCGGAGGGCCCGCTGCATCCATCCGAGCCTCGCGCCTTAAGATCCCAACACGCGATGCCGTGAGCGTTGGCGACCACGACCGTGCGTCCGAGGGGGTTGGGAATGCCGGCCCCCCATTCCAGGTTAGCGGGGAGAACCACATGGTACCCAACGCCGCCAGGCTCGATCACGGTGCGCTCCGGCGTACACAGGTTGCGGTCCGGCAGACATGCCGACATCAGAAAAGTAATCTGGGAAGAGACCACGGACAGGCTCGAGGAAACATCCGTCTCCGCGAAGGACCAGTTGAGTATGTCGTGATTTTCGTAACCCGCGCCGGTTGAGGCCGTGAATCCAACCCAGGCGCTGCCTTGGGGATCGAGCACGATGGAAAGATCCACCACAGCTTCCAGAACGGGAGCGGTGGAACGATCGAGAAAGACGGAAAGAACCGGCGGCTGAAACAGGATGCGCGCGGTGTGCACCTTGCGGTCTTTGAGTGGAACGCGGAGGCGCGGCGTGAATGCCAGGCGCTCTGCCGGCCAGCGCATTTCGCTGGGTCGGCCGTGAGTGCGGAACGCGACATAATTCGCCGAAGGATCTCCTTCATCGGCATTCTGAAAGGTATCGAAGAAGACCGCGATGCTCCAGGGAATCCCCATTTCCTTGGGATGGAAGTTCGCGTCGGCCACGGCGAACCCCCCTGCCGAGCCGCGCCCTCCCAGTGCCGCCGGACCCGAGTTTTGCAGGACGAAGGCGAAACCGTCGGCGCCGTGGCCCAGTCCGCCTTGCTGCGTCAGCCGGAATTGGAAGGTGGTGTCGAAGCCGGACGCCACGTGCTGTTTTTCGAGAATCCAGGCCGCTCCCGCTCGATTTTCGCGGGCCGGCGTCAGCCGCAGGACCTTGCCACCGGAAAGAGCGGCATCTCCCACCAGCCGGAGCCCTGGAGTGGAGGCGAAGTCGTCGAAGCGAATGGCGGCAGGCGCAGTTGCGAGCGCGCTCGAAAAGAATGCGATCCAGACCAGGCGGCGGCGAATTGCTCCCATATCGATGAGTACGATTCACGGATGATTGAGGTTGCACGATTTGGGATGGCGGCTCAGCGCCACGCCTTTCGGTCCTCCTGTATCCTGGTAGACGCCATGCGGCCCGTCAGCAGACGCGCGATCCTCGGTAGTGCCGCGGCCGCACTGGCCCGTCCGCAAACCCGCCGCGAGCCAAATTTCCTCTTCATCCTGGCCGACGACCACGCGGGGGCGAGCCAAATTTCCTCTTCATCCTGGCCGACGACCACGCGGGGTACGTGCTGGGGTGCGACGGCAATCGCGCCGCCCACACACCGAACCTCGACGCGTTCGCGCGCGAGGGGACGCGCTTCGCCGCCCACCACTGCAATTCACCGGTGTGCACGCCCTCGCGGCAATCGTTTTTCACGGGCCAGTTGCCGCACGCGGCGGGGGTGACGCTGCTCGGCACTCCGCTGGCGGACGGCAAGCCGACGCTCGCGCGGCAGTTCCAGAAGGCCGGCTACCGTACCGCGGTTTTCGGCAAGATGCATTTCAACCGGCCGGCCGCGCCGGGGCTGCACGGGTTCGACGTCGCGATGACGGAAGACGAGATCACCGTGGTGTGGAGCGTTGTGGTGAATCCGCGGCCGATCCCCGCCGGTATGCGGACCAAGCACGTCCCGTGGCGGCCGTTTCGCGATCCGGCCAGGATCTGGCTGAATGCCGATACGCTGCCCTTGGCGCGCTACGACGAGGACGCCCGAGGGACGTACATCGCGCGCCGGGCCATTCAGTACCTCGAAGAGAATCGCGACCGGAAGTTCGCCCTATGGGCCAGTTTTCAGGAGCCGCACTCGCCGTTCGATTTTCCGGTCGAAGACCGAAGCCTCTTCGACCCCGCCGGCTTCCCGGTTCCGCGCGTGGGGCCTCGGGACGCATGGCAGATCCCCAAAATCTTTCGCGACCTCAACGATAGCGACAAGCGCGGGATCGTCGCGGCCTACTACACCTCGGTGGCCTACCTCGACCGCAACGTGGGCCGGGTTCTCGAGGCGCTCCGCCGCCTGAGGCTCGATGAAACAACCTTCGTGATCTACATGGCAGACCACGGCTACAGTTTGGGACAGCACGGACGGTTCGAGAAGCACTGCGGGTATGAGCCGGCGCTGCGCGTTCCGCTGATCATGCGCTGGCCGGGGAGGATTCGCACGGGCGTGGTCAAGGACCTGACCGAACACATCGACGTGCCGGCGACGATCGTGGACGTGATGGGGCTGGAGCCCTTGCCGGTCATGCACGGCAGCAGCTTGCGTCCTTATCTGGAGGGCCGGCGCACGGAGAAGCCTCGGGACTACATCTTCAGCGAGTACCTGGAGAACGAAGAGGCTTACGTGAAGACCTCGCGGTGGAAGTTCGTGTTGTGTTCCGGGAGGCGCGCGCGCAAGGACGGGTATGAGACGGACGATCCGGCTCCCGGGCGGTACCGGCGGCTGTTCGACCTGAAGAACGATCCGGGCGAGTTTGACGATGTGGCGGCCAGGCGGCCGGAGGTGGTGGCGAGGCTGGAGGACCTGATGCTGGATCGATTCCGGAAAACGCACCCGGACCGCGAGCGCGAGCCGCAACGGCTGGGGCGCGAGGAGGCAATCGAATTTTACCTCAGGCCGCGCGATGGCTAGTTCCAGATTCCTATTGACTGGCCGCCCGACACCAACTAAACTTGTTGGTAATAGTACGTATAGGACCGCATGCACAAATTGCAGTATCTAGCGCTTGCCCTGCTGGTAACGGCGGGGCAGGCGCTTGCCCAAAACCCGGCAACCTCGGTGAGCGTGGACGCGAGCGCCAGCCGCCATGCAATCAATCCGCACATCTACGGCTTCAGCTTTGCGACCACCGGCGATCTGGCCGCGACCAACTTCACGCTCAATCGCTATGGGGGCAATTCATCCACCCGCTACAACTGGCAACTCAACTCCGACAACCGCGGCAGCGACTGGTACTTCGAGAGCTACGCCGACACCAGCGCGACTCCCGGCGGGCGCGGTGACGATTTCATCACCATGACCCGCGCCGCCAACGTGGGCGCCGAGGCCTTGATCACCATCCCCATGATCAACTACATCGGGAAGGTGGGAACGAACCGCTCCAGCCTGGCGTCTTTCTCCATCGCCAAGTACGGCCCGCAGACCGCCAGCGATCCATGGAATGCCGACGCGGGCAACGGAATCTCGACGGCGGCGGGCAATCCTTATATAAAGGGCAACGACCCGAACGACGCCAGCACGCCGAATAGCGTGGCGATTCAGCAGGGGTGGCTGCAGCACATCGTGAGCACATGGGGACCGGCGGCCGGCGGCGGGCAAAAATACTACGTGATGGACAACGAGCATTCGCTCTGGAATTCCACGCACCGCGACGTGCATCCTTCGGGCAGCACCTACGACGAGATTTACAACGACTTTGTCTCTTATGCGGGCGCGGTGCGCGCCGTGGATCCGAATGCCATCATCGCCGGCCCGGAGGAGTGGGGATGGCTGGGGCAGTTTTACAGCGGGCTCGACCAGCAGAACGGGGCGGGCGCGAGCGGGTCCGACTACAACACGCACAATCAGACTTACTACTACCCGTGGCTGCTCGGGCAGCTTCACAACTACCAGACGGCCAACGGCACGCGGCTCCTGGACGTGCTGACGGTGCATTTCTATCCGCAGGACGGGTCGGACAGCAACGACGATTCCGCGGCCACGCAGCTCATCCGCAACCGCTCGACGCGCTCGCTGTGGGATCCCAACTACGTGGACCAGTCGTGGATCAACCAGGTGGGGATCAATGGCGGGAAAGTGAACCTGATTCCCAACCTGAAGAGCTGGGTCAATCAGTATTACCCGGGATTGCAGGTGGGGATCACGGAGTACAACTGGGGAGACGAGGCGAACCTGAACGGGGCGACCACCCAGGCGGACATTCTCGGAATCTTCGGGCGGGAAGGACTCGACCTTGCGACGCGATGGACGGTTCCGGTGAATCCGTCGCCGACCTACCTGGCCATGGAGATGTACCGCAACTACGACGGCAAGCTCTCCACATTCGGAGATACGAGTGTATCGGCCGGCGTGGCGAACCCGGACAATCTGTCGAGCTTCGCGGCCGTGCGGTCGTCGGATGGCGCGCTGACCGTGATGGTGATCAACAAGCAGACGGGAAGCACCCCGGTGACTATCAGCCTGGCGAACTTCGGGACCACGGGCACGGCGGATTCCTGGCAGATTTCTTCGGCAACGCAGACGGCGATCGCGCACACGGGCAGCGTGGCCATCGCGAATAATGCCATCACCACGACGGTGCCTTCGCAGAGCATCACCCTGTTCGTCATTCCCGCGGGGAACACGACGTCCCTGCCCAGCGCGCCCACCGGCCTGGCGGCGACGGTGGGGAGCGGCACGGTGGCGCTGACGTGGAATGCGGGCGGCGGAGCGACCAGCTATACGGTGAAGCGCGGCACGGTGAGCGGCGGACCTTATGTAAGTGCCGGCACGGTAACTTCACCCAGCTTTACCGACACCGGCCTGACTAATGGGACGACTTACTACTACGTGGTCGCGGGCACGAACTCGGCGGGGACGGGTCCGAATTCGGCGGAGCTGGGTGTTACACCGATCGTGCCGCCCACGTTCTCGTCGTCTGCGAGCGTTTCTCCGAACCCGGTGAGCCAGGGGACCGCGACTACGATCAGCGCGACGGTCGAGTGTACGGCCAACTCACTCGCCAACGGCAACGTGCAGATTTATGTGCTGGATCCCAATGGGCAATCGGCCGGAGTACAGAATTTCACGGGCCAGAACTTCACGGCCAACCAGCAGCACCCGTACTCGATGACGTTGACGCCGGCGCTCGCGGGCACGTATACGGTTGAGGTGGGGGTGTTCAGCGCGAACTGGCAGCAGTGGAACTGGAACTCCGCGGCGGCCACGATCACGGTGAATTCGTCGACCACGTTCAGCTCTTCGGCTACGGCGACCCCGGCCACGACCGCGATTGGAGGGTCTTCCGCCATCTCCGCCACGGTCATGGCGACCGGCACGGCAGGGCTGAGCAACGGGAACGTGGAGCTGCAGATCTTCGACAAGTCGGGCAATGCGGTGGCCACCAATGTGTGGAGCGGGCAGAACTTCACGGCCGGGCAGTCGCACCCGTATCAGTACACCTGGACGCCGGCCGGCACCACGGCGCCGGGCACTTACTCAGTGGCGATCGGCGTTTTTGACTCCGCGTGGACTCACAATTACTCGTGGAATGGAAGCGCGGCCATTGTCACAGTGACTTCGGGGCAGGCGCCGCCCGCGCCGACGGGGTTGAGCGCCATCGCGGGCCACGGACAGGTGAGCCTCAGTTGGACGGCAGCGAGCGGGGCGGCCTCCTACAATGTGTATCGCGGCACGTCCCCGGGCGGTGAGGGCACGACGCCCATCAAGATGGGGGTCACAAGCACGAAGTTCACCGACACCGGCCTGACCAATGGCAGGGCTTACTACTACCGAGTGGCGGCGGTCAACTCCAGCGGGACCAGCGGCATGTCGAACGAAGCGTCTGCCCTACCGGAGATCGCGCGGCCGGCGCCTCCCACGGGACTGACCGCGACCGCGGGTCACTTGCAAGTCAGTCTCACGTGGACGGGGTCGAGCGGCGCGGCCTCCTACAATGTGTACCGCTCCACCTCTTCGGGAGGCTTGAGCCCCACGCTGGTGAAAACGGGCGTTACGGGGACGGCATTTACGGACACGGGTCTGACCGCGGGCACCAAGTACTACTACAAGGTGGCGGCGGTGAACGCGGGCGGGACCAGCGGTATGTCCAACCAGGCGTCCGCAAAGCCCACGCCGTAGTGCGAACGGAGCCGCGACCGTCAGTGCGTACCGCGTCAAATTCTTGTCGAAATTGGCAGAATCCGTCCGGCCCAGATCGCGGTTTTCTCCGCGCTTCTCCGCTTTCTCCGTGATCTCAGGTTTTGATTTTCTCTTGGTTTTCTCTCCGCGTCTTCCTCCGCGCCCTCCGCGCCTCCGCGGTTAGTTCTCCTTCTTCCTCGGTTCCGGCTCGTCCGGGTTAGGGAGCGGTCCAGTCGAGATGGCATCAGCCTTGACAACCACCAGCGCCCTGTTTCACAATTGGGACCACCAGAGGGTAAAATGAACCTACTTCCCGACCAAGCCGATCTGCTGCTACAGAAAGGATTCTCCCGCCGCCAGTTGGGCCGCATCGCGACCCTGCTCACCGCCGGCGCCGGGTTGCCGTTCTACAACGAGTACGCCATGGCGCAGGACGCCCAGCGGCGCGCCGGGCGCGGAGCCGGCCGCGCCATGGACCCCGATGCCGTGCGCATCAACCAGAACGAGAATCCCATGGGACCGTGCAAGGAAGGCCTCGAGGCCATCGCCAGGATCGCGCCGCTCGGCTGGCGATACTCGGCCGGCAATGTGACTTCCGAGCTGAGCAAGGCCATCGCCGAGACCGAGGATGTGAAGGAAGACCACATCGCCGTGTTCGCCGGCTCGTCCGACCCCTTGCATCGCGTTTCGTGCGCCTTCACTTCGCCCACCCAAAGCTGGACCATGGGCGAGCCCGGTTATGGCGGCGGCGCCCCGGCGTTCATCGGCTCTAAGGTCACTCGCGTGCCGCTGCGCGCCGATTATTCCCACGACGTGGAAGCCATGGTCAAGGCCGATCCCAATGCCGGCGTCTACTACGTCTGCAATCCCAACAATCCCACCGGCACCTTGACGCCGCGCAAGGATATCGAATACCTGCTGGCCCACAAAAGCAAGGACAGCGTGGTGCTGGTGGACGAAGCCTATATCCATTTCACCGACAAAGCGCAGTCCTCGGCCGACCTGGTCGCGGCCGGCAAGGACGTGATCGTGCTGCGCACGTTTTCCAAGATCTACGGCATGGCCGGATTGCGCGCCGGATTCGCCATGGGACGTCCCGACCTGCTGGGCAAGCTGCGGCCCTATGGCGTCGGGTTCATGCAGACCGGCGCCGTCACGGGAGTGGCTTGCGCCGCCGCGAGTTTGCGCGTCAAGAACCTGGTGCCCGAGCGCCGCGCGTTGCTGCGCAGCATTCGCGAGGATACCTTCGCCTTCCTCGACAAGAAGGGCGTCAAGTATATCCCGAGCGAGGCCAATTTCTTCATGATGGAAGTCAACCGTCCCGGCGGTACCTTCGCGGACGCCATGGCGTCGAACAAGGTGATCATCGGACGGGTCTGGCCAGTCTGGCCCACCAAAGTTCGGGTCACCGTAGGCTCCCAGGACGATATGACCAAGTTCAAGGCGGCATTCGAGAAGGCCTGGGCGTAGGGACTATTACCAACCATCAGGCAGGGTCAGTCGTCAAAGGCCTGGAGGATGTTTATGATCCGGCTATTGGCCCATGCGGCGATACTCTGCCTCGCTGCCTTATCCATGACCGCGGCCGACACCGCGTCGAAACGAGTAACCTGGACCGGTTGGTTTTCCGACGTGAAGTGCGCCTCCGGCCGCGCCGCGTCCGGCGTCTACACGGCCACCAACCCCGATTGCGCCCGCAAATGTATTGAGGAAGGCGCCGCCCCCGTCTTCATCAGCGAGCAGGCCCGCGCCATTTTCACGGTCAAAGACCACGCGGTGCTGGACGACCTGGGCTACCACGTCGAGATCCAGGCGACCGTCGACGACGCCGCCAAGACAATCTCAGACCTGAAGGTGAAGCGTCTGGAATACGAAGGGGCGGCCTGCGCGCGCCCCAAGAAGAAGTAGCCGGCCGCGGCCTAACGCCGCGTCACCTTGACGCTGCCCGGTTCGATCGAGCCCGCGAGATGATACGCCCCTTCCACATCCACGACCACCGCCGCCGCGTGATTGGCCGCCAGCGGATCCGCCCGGTCGACGATCACGGTGATGGCGCGCTCCTCTCCCGAAGGCAGCAGTCGCGCTCGACCCGTGAAGGCGGCCCACTGATCCGCCACTTGCACCAGGCTCCATTCGTTCGCGCGGATCGCGGTCTTCGTCCGCGGATCGGTCAAGCGGAATGAACCCTTCGCCCGGTTCGCGCCGGCGTCCTGCGCCACGTTCAGCGCGATCGGAACCTTGGCGCCCGAGTCCGTGACCGTCCCCTTGACCGCCACGTCGCGGGCCGCATCCACGCTCATGGGCCGGCTCGGCATGTGCCCCGATCGCACCAGCGCCCGCCCGCCGCGTTCCCCTGTGACTTTGCCATCGCGCACGGCAAGATGCCCGTTGACCAGCACGTACCGGATTCCCTCCGAGGGCGCGGCCGGATCCTCGTAAGTCGCGTGATCGATGACCGTGGCGGGGTCGAATACGGTCACGTCCGCCACCATGCCGGGGACCAGGAAGCCGCGGTCCACGATGCCCACGGTGTTCGCCGGCAGGCCCGTCATCTTGCGCACCGCGTCCTCCCACGTCAGGGCTTTGGTCTCGCGAACGTAGTGGCCCAGCACGCGCGGGAACGCGCCGTAGAAGCGCGGATGGTTGCGCGTTTCGAGCGAGGCTCCGCAGTCGCACGCGATGGCGGTCGAGGGGTTCCGCAGGATCTTCACCAGGTCGTCCTCTATGCCGAAGCGCAGGATCGCCCCCGCGTTCTGCTTTTCCAGGATCTGAATCACCGCCTCGCCCGCCGGCGCGTGGAGATCGCGCATGACGTCCACCAGTTGCTGCTGCGTCTGGGGCAGGTAAACTCCCGAAGGGCCGCCAAACCGCGCGTCCATCGCCTCTTCGATCTCCTTGGCGATGCGCGCGCGCATCTCCGGGTTCCGGAAGCGGTTCAGCATTTCCGGCCGGCCGCCGTCCTGCGCCCACGCGGGAACCATCAGCGCGCCGAGACCGGTCTGCCCGGCAAGATAGGGATAGGCGTCGGCGGCCGCGTAGTGCCCGCCGGCCTGGTTCATCGACGCGATCACCGCCGCCGCGCTTCCCTGCTCGCGCCCCTGAATCTTCATGTGGGTAATCACCGGCACCAGTCCCGCGGATTCGCCGATCTGCAGGGTCTCGGCAATACCAACTCGCGAGCTGAAGCCGGTTTCGGGAGTGAGCCGCTCGTGGTTGGGGAAGTTCGTGCGCCAGCGCGATGCCACCGAGACCACCCGGATCACCTCGTCGGTGTGCGCGAAGTATCCCGGCTTGTAGTCCAGGCCCGCCGACACTCCAAACGCTCCCTGCCGCAGGTTCTGCTCCACCAGCACGCGCATGCGGGTGATGTCTTCCTCGCTCGGCCGGTGGTCCGACTGGCCCATCACCGATGCCCACACGCTGTTGAACCCGACGTAAGCGCCGATATTGACGGCCAGCCCCGCGCCGCCGAGCAGGGACATCTGCCGCGCCAGATCGGTCGAGCCGCCACCATCGGGATTGAGGATCTCGGTGGTCACGCCCTGCAAAAGCATGTTCGCCGCGGTGGGCAGGGCGTTGGGCGCGGCGTGGCTGTGGATGTTGATAAACCCGGGAGCCACGAACATGCCGCTCGCGTCGAGGTCCAACTGAGCGCGGCGTCCGGAAAGGTCGCCGATCCTCGCGATGCAGCCGCGGAGGATGCCCACGTCGCCGCGGTATGGCTTCAGACCGGTGCCATCGAGAATGGTTCCATGGCGCAGGATGACGTCGAACGGGGCCTCATCGTTGGCCGGGGCCGCGGCCAGGAACAGAAGGAACAGAAATGAAAGCGGCATGGGATTGAGACGATTGTACCCCTCACCCATCTGTTCGTGGATCTTCCACTCCGGATACCAGCACAGCCGGCGAGAACAGCGGAAGAAAGTAGTAATGCAAGCAGACAACGGCCACCAGGGAAACTGCGATCGAGGAAACCAGACCTGCGCTCAGAGACACGAACACAACCACGATCAGATAAAGAAGCGAGATCGCGCCGGGTTGGAGCTGCAGCCGGACGGCGGCAACCGTGATCAACGTCAGGCCGAGGATGCCCAACGCAAATTGTTTGGCGGACCTGCTGGTCAAGTATCTCTCCAAAGCTGACGCTCAGTTGCCGGCCGGTACCCGCTCCACGTGGTCAATCACCGGGATCGCAACCGGCAGCTTTCGCCCTTCGAGCTTCAGCCCCAGTTGCTCCTGCAAGGCCATAAAGAGGGAAGGCCCCGTGAGATCCTGCACCGGGCGGTCCACATCTTGAGAGAGCAGGTCGGGCGAAATCGGCCATGTAAACATTCTTACCGTCCAGGTGGCACCTCCCAGAACCGGTTCCAGGCGGGCCGCCGGCTTCCACCGGCTGGATTTTCGCCCCTTTCTTATCGACGATCAGGGGATAAGCCGGGAGCATCTTCGATTCGTGGTGAAAAGCCAGCTTGAACCGCTCTACCAGCAGCGTCTTGCAGCATGGGATTGAACTGCTGGGGCGGGGTGCCGGCCGGCGGTTTGGCGATCACATCGAAACATTCCGAGTCGAGCGC
>OMOG01000095.1:0-22460 GCA_900290305.1 Candidatus Sulfopaludibacter sp. SbA4 | reverse complement strand
TGGGGCGGGGTGCCGGCCGGCGGTTTGGCGATCACATCGAAACATTCCGAGTCGAGGCAGTCGGGCCCCGAAAGCGAATAGTCCATGGACGAATTGCCGCACCCGGACTTGTTAGGCTTCACCGAGGCCACCTCAAAGGCCGGGGCCAGGCGCCGTCTGTGCGAAAACACTCATAGTAATGACCGCAAGAGCCGGGATAGTGAGTGCCCGTCTCATGCTCCTATCCTATGACAACTCGATCCGGAAGGTCGCTCCTTTCCCCGGCTGGCTCTCTACCGAGATCCGGCCCTTGTGGTCGCTGATCACCGACTGCACGATCGCCAGGCCCAGGCCGGTGCCGTGCGTCTTCGTGGTGTAGTAGGGCGTGAACAGTCGCTGGCACTCTTCGGGGGTGAGCCCCTGGCCGGTATCGGAGACCTCGACACGCACGCCGGCGGGCAGCGCGGCGGTCCGCACCGTGAGCGTGCCGCCTTCCGGCATGGCGTCGATGGCATTCAGGATCAGGTTGCGCAGGACGCGCGTCATCTGCTCGGGATCGGCCTGCACGGAGGGCAAGCGGGGATCCAACTCGGCCCTCGCCGTCACGCGGGCCTTGGCGAGCTGCGGCTCGAAGAGCTTCAGCGTTTCGCCTGCGAGTGTGTTGAAGTTCACGGCCTGCATTTCGGGCGCGGGCATTTTGGCAAAATCGCTGAAGCGGCCGATGATCTGCTTCAGGTTGGCCAGTTCCGCGAGCAGCGTGCCGGTGCCTTCGCGGAAGACTTCGTCGAACTGGTCGGGATAGCGTTCGCGCGCGCGCTGCATGTTTTCGACGGTGATCTGGAGCGGAAAGAGCGGGTTCTTCAACTCATGCGCCAGGCGCCGCGCCAGCTCGCGCCACGCAGCTACGCGCTCGGCCTGCACCAGGCGCTCGCGCTGCTCCACCAGCTCGTGCGTCATCCGATTGAAGGCGCCAGCCAGCCGGCCGATCTCGTCGCGGGAGACGATTTCCACGGTGGCGCCCCAGTTGCCGGCGGCCACCTTGTCGGCGCTCTCGGCGAGGCGCCGCACCGGGCGGGTGACGCGCGCGCTGGCCCACCAGCTCAGTGCGATGCCCAGCAGAATGCCACCCGCTGCCACCAGAATTCCGATGCGGCGCAATAACGCTTCCAACTCCACCAGCTCGCGGCGGGAGCTGCCGATCAAGAGCACTCCGAGCAGATTGTTCTCGTAGCCGGGAAGCGGAATGGAGTGAAAGATCTCGGCCTCCGCGCCCTGGCCGATGGTGGAGGTGATCTCGCGCTTTTGACGCAACGTCTCACCGATGAGCGATTCGAGATTGGGCAGCTCGGAGATCTGCCCCGCGCCGAGATTGCGGTACAGCAGCACGCGCATGCCCGCGGGCATGATCAGCGAATTGACGAAGCCGTTGTCGAGCTGCTGGCCGCCCACGACGTACAGCGTGCGGTCCGCAACATTGCGCGTGGCCACCGCCACCAGCGAGAGCGTGACGCCATCGGGAAGCTCCTCGCGCTTCAGAAAGGCGCCGAGCGACTTCCAGTCGGCGCCCGCGGTGAGCCAGTCCTCTTTGTAGCCGAAGCGCGCGGGCCACTCGGCCGAGGAGATGATGGTGCCATCGGCGGCCACCAGCTCCAGCAGATCGAGGCCATGGGTGGAGGCCAACTGCGCCGCCTCGCCGACGAATTCGCTGTAATCGGGCGCGATGGCGATGGTGGTGGCCGCGTCGGAATCGGCAATGCGCTTGACCGCGAGGGCGATCTCCGCGCGGCGCCGCGCGAACTCCTGGCGAAATTGCGCCACCAGGACGTCCACGCGCTGCGACTCCACCCGCTCGAACGCCTCGCGCGTCGAGACCGATACCTGCCAATCCACCACGCCGGCCGAAGCCACCACCGCGATGGTGAAGATCAGCAGCAGGCGCGTGCGGAAGTTCATGGGCGCGGGGGCTCCAGCCAGAGGTTTTCGAAGCGCCACTCGCCCAGCGGCGTGATGCCGGGCCCGCCGTTTATGCGCGGATTGACGCCGTAGACGCCGGGAAGATGGAACAAGGGAACCACGCGGAAGCCTTCGAGGAGAGCCCGCTCGGCGGCGTACAGCGCTTCGGGCGAATCCGCGCGGGGAGGCTCGGGGAGTGCGAGTGCCGCGGCGAGTTGGGCGAGCGCGCGGGACGGGTCGGGCGATTCGATGCGCACCTCGATGAGCCGCAGGTCGGCAATGGAGTTCAGCGGCGCCGCGGAGAGCGCGAGGCCGGCGTCGCGGGCATTGAGAGCGATGCGGTCGGCGATGCGGCGGAGGGCGGGGTCGGGCACCCCCAGCGAGAGCGTCCGCGCGGCGGGCGGTACGGCGGCCAGCAGGGTGCGGGCGCGTGCGGCGTCCTGCGCCACGGGGAAGAGAAATGCATACCCCGACAGCCACTGCGGCAGCAAGCCGCCCGAGATTTCGCCCTGGCGCTGCAACAGCACGTTGTGAATGGCGGTGCGATCCACGGCCAGCGCCAGCGCTTCGCGGATGCGCGGGTCTTCGATGCGCGCGCCGAAGACCAGCAGCAGAAGGCGCACAGGCGAGGACGACCAGATGCGGTTGCGCGCTTGTGGATTGCGCCGGGGTTCGGTGGCGTCGATCTCCACGAGATCCGCCTTGCCGAGATCGAGGTCGATGGATTGATCGGCCAGCCGCCGGTCCATCTGGATTTCGATGGCATCCAGGAAGGGGCGGCCTCCGGGAGCCTTGTCGTCGGCGCTGTAGATCGCGTGGCGCGGCGCGTCCCATTGGGCGGGGGCGAAGGCCGGAGGCAATTGGGCGAGGCTCGCGCCGGTTTGCGGCGGGTCGGGGACCTCGAAGGATTCGCGGATTTCGACGCGCAGCGTGCCGCCGTAGTGCGGGCGCGTGGCGGCCGAAGCGCCGAGGGCGAGAACGCAACACAAGCAGGAATGCCTGTGCCACTTAGGAACACGTGATGGTGATGGTGTAAGCCTCATACTTGCCTGTACCGGAATTTCGCACAATCGCCACGGCAGCCGATCCCCCGGGGGACCACAACGCAACCACCGGCCCGGGAAGTTCCGCGGGCGCGGTAAGGGGCGTTGCCGCGCGGTCCACGATCGAGAATGCCTGAACGGCGTCAGGCGCGCCGGCATCGCCGGGCCGCGTGGCCAGCACCGGCACTCCGCCGCCGCAGCGCGCATCGGTGCCCGCGATATCGCTGCCCCACGCGGCGCCGAGCGTAGCGACGGGCTGCAGCGCGGCGTCGAAGATCTGGGTGCGTCCATCGACCATCGCCAGCAGCCACAGCGTGCGTCCCTGTTCCTCCACGGAGGCCGCGGAATAAAACGGTGCGAGCGTTCTCCGCACTCCGGATTGCGCGGTCACGCGCCCGTCGAAGTAGTTTCGCGCGGCAGCGAAGGCGGCCAGCAGCAGCGTCCGGCTGCCCGACTCGAGGACCCACGGCTCCTCGCTGGCCCGGCAGTCCATGGAAAGCGAGGGATCGACAGCGCCGCTGCACACCATGCCCGGCAGAAACGCCTGAAACGTGGCGCCGGTCGCGCGCAAATGCCCGCGCAAGTCCCGCGGCCAGGGCCTGACAGGGGAAAAAGGCGCACTCTGGCCGACCCATTCGGGGTACCCCGCGCCGGCCCCCCTGAGGAACGTGAGCTTGGAGGGCGAGAGCACTAATATTCCGCCAGCCGGAAAAGCGACGTCGAGCATGGGCTCCTCCTGCTCCCAAACCAGTTTCTTGGCGAGCGTGATGGCAGGCGCGGTGAGGGACGGGCCGCCGGTCCGGTTCCACGACGCTATCCAAACCTGCCGCTCCTCGCCCTTCCGCACCTCTTCCACCAACAGGTACTGCGAACGATTTTCGGAAAGCGTGAGGTGCGCTTCGGTTGAAGGCGCGGCGTCGCTGAGGCGGCCGCCGGCATCCTTCAGCGCCGCTTCGAAGGCCGCGCGCGCCTGGGCAAATTCGGACGAGCCCAGCGACGAGACGTTGCGCCAGATCACCATCACCGCGTCGCCCGGTCCCGCAAACTTCGCGGTCTTCCGCGCTAGCTCGCGCGCGGCGCCGTTAGAGTCTTCAGCGGCTGTTGCGCCCGGCGGGAGGAAGAACAGGAGCGCGGAGAGAGCCGCGGGCCACCCCTTCACGGCTGCGATCATAACACATCGCGGTTCTCTCCCCCCGGTAGAGAGCCGGATGTCCCGGATGTCATCAGCCGTATAACCCCACGCAGACAGGTCCGCGCCACCAGGAACGAAACCGGAAACGTAATCGCAATCATGAGCACGCAACCGAGAACGCTGTCCCCAAAAGTATTATCCATTGTCATTCTCCTTTGCCGGCCTTGGCCGCGACAACTTGCGCGACCAGTTCCGTTCCGAAGATCTGCTCGGTCTCGGGGGTCCGCTCGCCCACCAATTCCACCGGGTCGCCCACCTTGACCATTTCGAACAACTGCTCGACATCTTTGTTCCGCATGCGAATGCAGCCATGCGATGCGTTGTGTCCGATGGAGGCCGGAACGTTGGTGCCGTGGATGCCATAACCCTTGGCGCTGAGACCGATCCAGCGGGTGCCGACCGGGTTGTTCTTTCCGGGGGGCACGATCTGGCCGTGTCCGTACCAGGTAGGATCGGGGATGCGCTCGACGATCTTGTAGGAACCGGCAGGGCTGGGCGATTTCGGCGCGCCCACGGCGGTCGGGAAGATCTTCACCACGTTGCCCGACTCGAGGACCGCGAGCTTGCGGTCGGGAATGCTGACGACGATGCGCCGCGAAAGCGACGCCTGCTTATCCTGCGCGAGCGCTTCCGCGGCGGCGATCAGGACCACGCTGCTGAGGGCTGCCAACCTCTTCATCCGATCTTCCAAGGAACTCGCGCAAAACGGCCGCGGCGCGAACTGTTCCTGTCCCGTATTGGTGCCGCGCCGCGGCCTTTGCGCTTCAAAGTGAGTTCTGAACATCTTCCGATCCTCCGTACGGCGGGTAAGAATGCAGCAGGGGGGCCAGAACGGAAGTCAGTGATTCTGCTCGGTTTGTGGCAAGATGGGCCCGTGTCAGTCGAAACACGTGTGGAAGCGGGGACGCGATTTTGCTAAATTGCATTACTTATGGGCAAGAAACCGCAGAGGTTCAGTTGGCCGGAAGCGAAGAAACGCTGCCGGCTGAATCAGAATGACATTGAAATGGCCAAGGCCCTCGGCTTCGGGCCAGACTCACTGATTCGCAACATCCCGGATCCCAAGCAGAAGTGGAAGCAGCCGGTGAAGTTCTGGGTCCGCGATCTCTACGAAGAGCGCTTCGGATTTGTTCTGGGCGAGAAGCCCGTGGTGGCCAAGCCGGTCAAGCCGCTGACGCCCGAGGAAGAAGCGGAGGAGGCACGGCGTTTCGAGGAGGAGATGTACTGGGAGGATTACCGGGACCGGAACTCGGATAGCGGCGTTGTGAAAGTTCAAGGGAATGCTCCCGTCGAGCCGGCAAAGAGCGAGGCCGAAGACGAACCGTACTTTATTGAAGACGTCGGAGATCGGGACGTGCCGTTCTGAAACCATGGCCCGTGAAATGGTCTTCGGCAGGTCATGATTCGCACCGTAGTTTGGGCTCCTCTGTTACTTGCCCCAGTCTCCGCGGCAGAGCAACAGCGATATCAGCTTCGAGCGGCAGCATTGAGCGCCTCCGCGAGCTTTTGGCCCGTGTCGTCCGCCAGCGCCGCTTCGCGCAGTTTCTTCAACTGCGCCGGGGCATCGTCCGTGCGCCGCAGCGTGGGAAGCGCGGACATCAGGGCGTCAAAGTTGCGCATGCCGTTCACATGCGTGTCTCCGTAGCCTTTGATCAGTCGCGGGCATTCGGCGACTTCCCGCGCCAGCGCGATGTCTTCCGCGGCGACTTGCGGGATCAGCGCCAGCCACTCGCGGATTCTCCGGTGCTCCCTCTGGTAGCGCAGCGATTTGCGCCGCCACGGGCGCATGGCGGCCACTGCATAGAGGCGCAGGAATCCGCGGAGCGAAGTGGTCTCGACGATCTTGCCGCGGCGCGTGAAACGCTCGACGATGCGGCGCGCCCACCCCACGCGGAGCAGCCATTCGCCGAGGCGGGCCGGGAGGATATCCGCCAGCTCGCCTATCCGCGGATACACGTAGTCGTTGATCTGCACCAACTGCGCGGCGCCGGCGCGCGATTCGCGATGAACGCGGTCGAAGCGTGCGGCACGGGTCTTCAGGTCGGCGACGCGGATGGCGTCCTCGTAGGACATCCACAGCGCGAGGTAGCGCGCGGTTTCGTCGAGCAGGGTGGAGTCACCCAAGGCTCGGATGGGTTCTAGAAGATCGAGGTACTCGGCGGCGTAGCGCGCGTCCTGGTAGTCGGTGACGCGCTCGATACCGGCCTGTAGAATGTCGCGCGCGGCAGGCGGCTTCACAGGCAGGGATGCCTGTGCCACGCATCCCGCGGCGAAGGCGCGGAGGCTGGGATCTACTCCCACGCCGCCGCGGCGAATGGCGTCCTCGAACTGCGCACGTTCGAAAGGCAGCGCGCGGGTGGCGGCGAGCGCGCCGAAAAGCGCCGCGCTGATGACGCTGCCGGATTCGCGCGCGATGGCGGCGAAATCGGCGTGAACGAAATTCTTCGCCGCGGCGCGGCCCGCGTCGAGAAGGGTGGCGTCATCCACGCGAGCATCGCCGATGGCGGTCCTCTCCGTCATCGAGTAGACGCGGTGCGTGGAGGCAATGAGGGTGGTGCGGTCCGGCGTGACGAAGCCACGCTGGATGGCGCGTCCGGCTTCCATCAGCTCGCTGGCGATCGCGAGGTCGAGCTCGCCGGGAACGGGCATCAGGGCGAGCACAGGCTCCTTGCCGGCGGCCCGCGCGGCGTCTTCGGGAAACATCTCCAGGTAGTAGATAGTGGACCCTGTGCGCTGCGCAACTCCGGGGATGGAGGTGGTTTGGGCGTAGTAGCCCGCGTGCTCGGCGACGTCGAGCAGCCAGTCGGCCAGGACGCCGCCGCCTTCGCCGCCCATGGCCAGGATGGCTACGGTGAGGGGCCGGGAGAAATGGGGGCTGGGGGCAGGGGTTGGGGGTTGGGGCAGGTGGCTCGCAGGAGCGCCGGCTGAAGCCGGCGGCAGCCAAGATTGGCTGCCCCACAAACAGCTCAGAATCGGTGGGTTGTAGAGGCGTTTCTGGAGGTAGATGATTACGGCGGTGCGCAGGCGCGATTTGAACCGTTCCCACGCGGTGGGGTTGGAGATGACTTCGGTGCGGAAGAACGACGGGCAGAGCACGGCGGCGTGGGCCACTTCGCCGCACAGGCCGCATCCCACGCAACTGTCGATCACGGTGGCCACGGGGTCCAGACGCAGCGGATCGGGATTCTCCCGGATGGTCAGCGAGGGGCAGCCGGAGAGGCGGATGCACGAGTGGTCGCCGGTGCACGTGTCGGCATCCACGCCGAAGCGCTCGCGCACCACGCGCTGCCCTTCCGCGGCGGACTTGCGAAGCTGCGGCTCCTCGCGCCGCTGCCGGTTCAGCATGCACTCGCTCTGCGCCACGATGACCTTCGGCCCCTTCTCGCGGGTGGTGAGCGCCTCGCGGAGAACGTCGCGCATGGCGGCCACATCGTAGGTGCGGGTGATGGTGCGTACCCACTTCACGCCGACTCCGCGCACGGCATCGGCGATCGACAAGCGCGTCGTGCGGATGGGATTGGCGGCCTGCGAGGACAGAATGTCCTGGCCGCCGGTGGCCGCGGTATAGGCGTTATCGACCACCACCAGGACGCTATCGTTCTGGTTGAAGACCGCGTTGCCGACACCGCTGGTCAGGCCATTGTGCCAGAAGCCGCCATCGCCCATCACGCTGATGGTGCGGCGGCCGGTTTCGCGGGTGTTGAAGGCCGCGGCGCCGGCCCATCCAAGTCCGTATCCCATGGTGGTCGCGCCAATGTTGAAGGGCGGCAGGATGGAGAACAGGTGGCAGCCGATGTCGCAGCTCACGTGGTGCGGGCCCAGCTCGCGCTCCACCAGCTTCATGGCGGTGAAGATGGGGCGCTCGGGACAGCCGGTGCAGAAGGATGGCGGGCGCGCGTGGATCTCGCGGTCGAGCTTCTGCAAGGCGGGCGGCTTAGGCGGCGCGGGGCGGACGACGGTGGGCAGGCGCTCGCGGTCGATGCGGTGCGGCGCCTGAGCCTCGATGAATTTCAGGATGCCGTGGATCACCACCGCGGCGGTGTACTCGCCGGCCATAGGCAGCAGGTCCTTGCCGTGCACCTTGGTATCGAGCCCGGCTTTGCGCAGGATGCTGTGGAGATTCTGCTCCAGGAAATCGGGCTGCCCCTCTTCGATGAGGAGCACCGCGCGTTTCGAGGCGCAGAAGCGCAGAACCTCTTCTTCCACCAGCGGGTAGGTGACGTTGAGGACGTAGAGGGGCATCTGGGTGTTGCCGAAGACGTCGGAGAGCCCGAGCAGTTCGAGGGCGCGCACGGTGGTGTTGTACATGCCTCCCTGGAGGATGATGCCGAAGGTCTGTGAGTCCTCTGCGAAGAATTCGTTGAGCGCGTGCCGGCGGATGAACTGCTGCGCGGCGGGCCAGCGCTTCTGGATTTTTTCCTGCTCGTGCAGGTAGCTGGAGGGCGGCAGCACGATGCGGCTGACGTCGCGCACGGGGTGTTCGATGGCGTCCTTGAGGGAGAACGGCGGGCGCACGTTGTTCTTCGCGCGGAAGCGGCCGTGCACGTGGCACGCGCGGATGCGCAGCTCCAGCATGACGGGCGTGTTGCTGGCTTCGGAGAGGGCGAACCCCTGTTCGACCGCGCGCACGATGGAGGGCAGGTTGGGGCGCGGGTCGAGCAGCCACATTTGCGACTTCATGGCGAAGGCGTGGGAGCGTTCCTGCATGATGCTGGAGCCTTCGCCGTAGTCTTCGCCGACGATGATGAGCGCGCCGCCCGTGACGCCGCCCGACGCCAGGTTGGCCAGCGCGTCGGATGCCACGTTGGTGCCGACGGTGGACTTGAACGTGACGGCTCCGCGCAGCGGATAGTGGACCGAAGCGGCGAGCGTGGCGGCGGCGGTGGCCTCCGAGGCGCTGTGTTCGAAGTGGACGCCGAGATCCTCGAGGATGTCGTTGGCGTCGGTGAGCACGTCCATGAGGTGGGAGATGGGAGCGCCCTGGTAGCCGGCGACGTAAGAGACTCCGGATTGGAGGAGGGCCTTGGTGACGGCGAGGATGCCCTCGCCATGGAATTCGTCGCCCTCGCCCAGCCGGAGCTTTTGGACTTCCTTTTTGAAGGAGCGTTCCGCCATGCCGTTCCTTACTTTATACCGAAATGGGGGACGGACGAGGTGCTCGGGAATTCCGCTCTCGATCCGGGCGACAACCGCAGGGGCTCCGGTTTGGGGGACCGGGAAGCGGCGATGGGGGCTTTGTGACGCATGTGACGCAAAAATCGGGGTTGTCGCGCCATCTATGTTGCGAATTATAAGTTGCTTCGTTTCTGTGGATTGCGCGGGTGGGTCGAAATTTTGTGACGCGTGGAGAGAGTTTTTTGGGAGCCACGCGTCACAAAGTGGCGGGCGGTGGACACGGAGGGTGGGAGACGCTGGAGACGCAAAAATCGGCTGTGCGCCGCGCATTTTTTTGTGAGCTTCCAATTCGCTTGCCGAATTCGACGAACGCACCCGCGGAACGGTAATTGATGAGGAGATTTTGAAGCGTCAGGCCATGCCGCCTTATCAGGTAGCTCTGGACGCTGCCAACCAGCCACTCCGCGCCGCGTGGCGGCTGCGTGGCGATGACCGGCGGCATTTGCAGGTGATCGCCGAAGAGCGCCAGTTCGGCGCCTGCGGCCAGTAGGCACAGTGGAAACAAAGACCTGCCAACGTCCAACTGCGAACTCTCGTCTATGACCATGAAATCAAACAGTTCGGCCATGGCTGTGTCGTTGCCCACGTGGGCAATGCGATAACATTGCTGCGCAACAGCTCCGGCCAAGACTATCGTCGCCGGAGTTTTAAGCTCTTGCCAAAAGGTTCGAAAATCCGCATCGTGCGGTCTGACTTCAACGTCCTGAACATTATTGCTGCTTTCGGGCAACGGCGCCCTATCAACGTGCGTCGGCGCGTATATCCGATAACCTGAAAGCCCTGTGATATTGAGCTTCTCCAAAAGCTCAAGGACTTCTCCGAAAAGTTTCTCCCAGGCGGTGTATGTCGGCGCCGTTACCAGTATGCGGGTGTTCTGGCCCAGCTCCAATGCAGCCAATACACGAGCAGCGACGAGCGAGGCGGCGGTGGTTGTCTTTCCCGTTCCCGGAGGTCCCCAGACGATGGAAAGCCGGTGGCTTAGGCAGTGGGTGACGGCGTTCCGCTGCGAGTCATTCAAGGGCCAGTCCACATCGGCAACAGCCTGCGCCGCGTTCCCGATGGATTGCGTCGGGAGCCCGGTATCCTCCACCGCCAGGGCGGCAGCGTCCCACAATACTCGCGCTGCCGGCGTAACGGTATCATTGCGAGCTGGATTCTGGCCTGGAGGGTGCCCCAGAGCGGCATAAGTTTCCGGGGCGGCGGACGCGATCGACGGCCTTCCTATTTCGCACAGACAGTCCTTGACTCTTTTCGCCATTGGCGGTCCGACGCTCTCTACAAGACTGACGCCTTCCGAGATGTCTACGCCGCCCTCGGAGGCCAAGACGTCTCGAATGTCAGAATGGTTCCGAAACGTGGAAAGCCGGACTTGAACCGTGAGATTGGCGCGATCAAACGCAGCCCAGTCAGAAGGCGCAACTCGACCCTCCGCCCCAAAGTCAGTCGGCCGCCAGCGAGGCCCGGCTGAACATCCCCGACGACAAGATCTCCGAGATGCGCAGCCTCTATTCGCGCGACCTGATCGTCGAGCCGGTCAATCCCGGCACCACCGGCGACAAGGAAGACAAGAAGTAATTCGCCAGGTACGTGGTGAATCCCACGGGCAGTCCCAATTCGCGCCTGGTGGCCGACATTTCGCTCGAGCACCAATGATCCGAGGCGCCCGCGCCCGGCTGCCCATTCTGGTTCTGGCGGCACCATCTGCAGCCTTCGCCCAGAGCCGCGCCATGACCTGGGGCTCGCATCCCCAACCTCACCCCGCACGACGGCTTCCGATAATCCGGGTTTCCTTAAACTCCCCGGCGCCCGGCCCGCTAATGCTGAAGTCGCCTAGCCCCAGGGTATCTCCGCCCATTGGGGGAGCGCTGCGATGCGCAACGTGGTAACCTCAAAGAGCGATGACCGTTAAAACATTCGTTTCGTGCCTTGTTTCGATGGGGTTTTTCTCCTCGGAGTATTATGTGAAGCTCAGCACGGGTGATGCCTATATTGTGGATCGCATCAACGTCAACGTTGATCGCGAGCCGCAAAGCCGGACGGAGGAGGTAGAGGGAAAAGTCGTCGCCTACATTGTGGATCAGAACCCGTCGGCCCTGCTGGTAGAGCTTCCGGGCGAGCCAGTCGCCGGGGGGTTTCGAAGCTGGATTCCAAGAAACGATGCCGATCCTCTCGCCCAAGCAGCCTGACAGGTTTATGATTCTGAGCGATGCCGGCATAAGGGCTGCGATCGAGACCGGAGAAATAGAGATTGACCCACGCCCGGTCGAATATTCTCCCTCGGCCGTCGATCTCTTGCTTGGAAACGAATTTCAATCCTGGGATACAGACAGGCTTCTGGTGCCCGGCGTTTCGACAGTGCTGGATCTGGCTGAGCAACGTTTTCCCCTGACCGCGGAGGCATACCTCAAGGACGTTCCGCGTGAGCGCGACGGCTGCGTGATTTTCCCTCCATTCCGAGTGCAGCCGTCGCATATGCTCGCGATTACCCGCGAAAGAGTGCATCTAAAAATTGGTTCCAAGGTAGCGGCCCGGGTTGAGGGGCGAAGTTCACTGGCGCGGCTTGGCCTAATGGTGCACATAACCGCCCCCACTGTCCATGCGGGTTGGAACGGCCGCATCACACTCGAAATGGTGAACCTCGGACCGTTTCATCTAAAGCTTGTTCCGGAGAAGACTCGTATTTGCCAGCTCATCATAGAGCGACTCGAGAGTGATCCGGCGATGAATATAGTCACTGATTTTCAAGGGCAAACGAAGCCATCCGGAGGGCGCTGAGCCCACCCACCCTTTTCCGCCCCACCCAAAAACCCAGTCACAGCCCTGGAAAGAAGTTTTCGCCCCCGTCCCCACCCCGGTTTCCAATCATTCTAAACCACTTACCGAAACCTCCTCCGGCCAGACCCCGGGAACGCGCATCACTGGCTGTTAGATTGAAATTAGGGAGAGATCTGCGCTCCACCGGAGCCGGAACCAAGGGAGACGATCACCACTTGCCACCATCCACTCAGAATCGGCCACAGCACAGCCAACCCGATCAAACCAAAGGCCTTACCCCTCATCCACCCCGGGTGACGCATGGCCTCAAAAAACCCCTCCCCATGCGTCACCCAATTTCGCGCCACCTCCGCATCCCCCAGAACCCAAACAACTTAGGAGCACACCAAACAATGTGTGCAGACACGGCCCCGCTCGTCACCGCCCGTCGTCAAGACCAACACCGCTCCCGCCCCCCTGATGTATCATGGGCAATTCACCTTTCTATGCGTTTGCCGCGCGTCTACCCCATTCTCGACACCGAATCCCTCGCCACCCGTGGCATCCCCCTCGAAACTGCCGCTGCGGCGTTTCTCGAAGGCGGCGCCGGCATCCTCCAAATCCGCCACAAGGGCCACTGGAGCCGCGACTTCTTCGCATCCGCCCAACGCATCGCCCGCCTCTGCCGCGAAAATGGCGCGGACCTCATGGTCAACGACCGCGCCGATTTCGCCCTGCTCCTCGAAGCCGGCCTGCATGTCGGCCAGGACGATCTCGCCCCGCGCGACGCCCGCAAGCTCATGGGCCCCGACGCCGTCATCGGCTTCTCCAGCCACAACGTCGCGCAACTTTGCGCCGCCGGCGGCGAGCCCGTCGACTACGTGGCGCTCGGCCCCGTCTTTCGCACCGCCTCCAAACGCAATCCCGATCCCATAGTTGGGGTCGAAGAGGTAACCCGCTGCCGCGCCCTCCTCGAAAAGCCCCTCGTGGCCATCGGCGGGATCACGCGCGAAAATGCTCTGGATGTCCTGCACGCCGGCGCCGATTCCGTGGCCGTCATCGCCGGCCTGCTGCCCGAATCTCCAACGGCCCAATCCCTGCGTCAACGGATGGAAGAATGGCAACAACTCGTGAAAGTCGCATGAAAAACAGTGACGCCGAAACCGGCTTGGTCAAAGGTCTCGGCCTGGTCGATTCCACCACCCTGGTGATGGGCTCCATGATCGGCTCCGGAGTCTTCATCGTGGCCGCCGATATCTCGCGCCAGGTCGAGTCGCCTGGGCTCATGATCATGACGTGGCTGGTCACCGCCGCCCTCACCCTCATCGCGGCCCTCAGCTACGGCGAGTTGGCCGCCGCCATGCCGCACGCCGGCGGCCAGTACGTCTACCTGCGCGAGGCCTTCGGCCCCATGTGGGGCTTCCTCTACGGCTGGACCCTGTTCATGGTGATTCAAACCGGCACCATCGCGGCCGTGGCGGTGGGGTTCGCCAAGTACACCGGCGTCTTCTTTCCCTGGATCTCGGCGCAGAACTATCTCATCGGGAGCGGCAAGGTCGGGCTCACCACCCAGCAACTGCTGGCCATCGTCATGATTGCTTTTCTGACGTGGTCGAACACCCGCGGCATTCGCACCGGCGCCAACGTGCAGAACGTGTTCACCTTCGCCAAGGTCGCCGCGCTGCTGGGGCTGGTGGCGATCGGGTTTTTCGTGGGCCGCAACGTGGAAGCGGTGGCCAGCAACTTCACCGGCTTCTGGCGCAACTCCGGCTGGAATTTTGAGACCGTCCGATTGGTAGGTGTGGCCATGGTCGGCGCGTTGTTCTCCGCCGACGCCTGGAACAACGTCACCTTCACCGCCGGCGAGGTGCGCAACCCGCGGCGCAACCTGCCCATCTCACTCGCGCTGGGGGTCGTGATTGTCTGCGCGCTCTACATCGCGGCGCAATTCGTCTACCTCAACGTGCTCACGTTTTCCGAAATCCAGCATGCCGATCAGGATCGCGTGGCCACCGCCGCCGCCTTGAAGATGCTCGGACCTGTGGCCGTGCAGTTGATGGCCGCGGCCATCATGATTTCCACCTTCGGCTGCGTCAACGGACTGGTCCTCTCCGGCGCGCGCGTCTACTACGCCATGGCCAAGGACCAGCTCTTCTTCCGCCGCGCGGGCGTGCTTGATCCGGTCCACCACGCGCCGGTCTTCTCCCTCGGCGTACAGTGCGTCTGGGCCGTCCTGCTCACCCTCACCGGCAGCTACAACGACCTGTTGGATTATGTTATCTTTGCCGTACTGCTCTTCTACATCCTGACGATCGCGGGCCTGTTCGTGCTCCGCCGCACACAGCCCAACTTGGACCGGCCCTACAAGGCCTTTGGATACCCGGTCCTGCCGGCGGCCTACATGCTGGCGGCGGGGCTGATTGAGATTTTGCTGTTGCTGTACAAACCGAACTACACGTGGCCGGGACTCATCATCGTGGTGCTGGGCCTTCCGGTGTATTTCATTTGGCGAAGGAAATCGACCGTATGAGCCTGTTTGCGACGAAATCGATGGACCAGTTGGTGAATGAGGCCAAGGAGACGGGCGAGCACAGCCTCAAGCGGACCCTCGGCCCGTTCCAACTGACGGCGCTCGGCGTGGGAGCCATCATCGGCGCCGGCATCTTCGTGCTGTCGGGCCTCGGCGCGCACTACGCCGGGCCGGGATTGATGCTCTCCTTCGTGCTGTCGGGCATGGGCTGCGCGTTCGCCGGCCTCTGCTATGCCGAATTCGCCGCCATGATCCCGCTGGCTGGCAGCGCCTACACCTACGCCTACGCCACCCTGGGCGAACTCTTTGCCTGGATCATCGGCTGGGACCTCACTCTCGAATACGCCATGGGCGCCAGCACCGTCTCCTCCGGCTGGTCCAACCACTTTATCGAGCTGCTCGACATCCTGCACATCAAGATGCCCCTGTGGCTGGCCTACGACCATTGGACCGCGCTCAAAACCGCCGAGGATATCGTGGCGCGGCAAATGGCCCAAGCCGCGGATTCCACTCTCGTGCCCGGCACCCAGGCATTTCTTCAAAAGGTCACCGAGATCATGGACGCCCAGTCCCCGGTCCTGATACAACGGGCCAAGGAACTGCTGAACGCCCCAAGTATCTTCGGAGTGGATTTCGGGTTCAACCTGCCGGCGTTCTTCATCGCCCTCTTCATCACCGCAATCCTGGTGATCGGCATTAAAGAAAGCGCCCGCTTCAACGCCACCATCGTAGTAGTCAAGGTATCCGTGGTGCTGTTCGTGATTGCGGTGGGATCCAGGTTCGTGAACACTGCGAACTGGGGACACGACTGGACCTCGTTCGCTCCCTATGGAGCTTCCGGCATCGGAGCGGGGGCGGCCTACATCTTCTTCGCATATATCGGATTCGACGCCGTGTCCACCACTGCCCAGGAAGCCAAGAACCCGCAGCGGGATTTGCCCATCGGCATCATCGTTTCACTCTGCGTCTGTACCCTGCTATATATATCGGTGGCAGCGGTGCTCACCGGTATGGTCCCGTGGCAGAATGTCAACATTGAGGCGCCCATCGCTCGCGCGTTTATGGATCGCGGCCTCACCACCGCGTCGCACGTTATTACCCTCGGGGCGCTGGCTGGTCTCACCAGCGTCATGCTGGTCATGTTGTTGGGCCAGACTCGTGTGCTCTATTCCATGGCCAACGATGGCCTGCTGCCCAAGAAGTTCTTTGCCGACATCCACCCCAAGTTCCGGACGCCCTGGAAAAATACCATCCTGGTCGGAACGCTGGCCGGCGTCGTGGGCAGCGTGACGCCCATCGAAGACATCGGCAAAATGGTGAATATCGGGACGCTCCTGGCCTTCGTCATCGTGTGCATCGCGATCATGATCCTGCGCAAGACCAATCCGTCGCAGCCCAGGCCGTTCCGCACGCCGTGGGTGCCGCTGCTCCCTATTCTCGGCATCCTCTTCAATGGATATATGATGTACAAGCTGGGATGGCTCAACTGGGCGCGGCTCATCGGCTGGCTGATCATCGGCCTGGTCATCTACTTCAGTTACGGCAGGCATCACAGCCGCCTGGCCCTCGGAGCCGCGAAGCCCCGATCGGAGCCGCGCGCCTAACTTCGGAGCCGCGCGCGTAAGCAAGCGGACCAACTTATGACCGGATTATTTCAAAAGAAAACCCTGGACAAAATCATCGCCGAATCGGAAGGCGGGCAAGTCCACCTCAAAAGGACGCTCGGCCCGGTCAACCTGGTGGCCCTGGGCATCGGGGCCATCATCGGCGCGGGACTATTCTCGCTCACCGGCATCGCCGCGGCCGACCATGCCGGACCCGCCGTGGTGATCTCGTTCGTCGTGGCGGCCATCGGCTGCGCCTTCGCCGGAATGTGCTACAGCGAATTCTCCACCATGATCCCCATCGCCGGCAGCGCGTACACCTATGCCTACGCCACTATGGGCGAGCTGCTGGCCTGGATCATCGGCTGGGACCTGGTCATCGAGTATGCCATCGGGTCGGCCACGGTCTCGGTGAGCTGGTCGAGTTATGTGACGAAACTGCTGCATCGATTCGGAATCGATTTGCCCAATGCCCTGACGCACTGCCCCTGGGACGACCAGGCGGGCCTCATCAATCTGCCCGCCGTGTTTGTCATCGTAGCCATTTCCTGCCTGCTCATGATCGGGATTTCGGAATCGGCGCGCGTGAACGCCATCATCGTGGTAGTCAAGCTGACCATCGTGGTGATCGTGATCTGCGTCGGCTACTCCTATATCAACCCGCAAAACTACGTTCCGTTTATTCCGCCCAACACCGGGCCGGGCGAATTCGGCTGGAGCGGCATCATGCGCGGAGCGGGTGTGATCTTCTTCGCCTACATCGGTTTCGACGCCGTCTCGACCGCCGCCCAGGAGGCCAAGAAGCCGCAGCGCGACATGCCCATCGGCATCATCGGATCGCTGGTGGTTTGCACCATCCTCTATATACTCTTCGCCCGCGTGCTCACCGGGATGGTCCCCTACCGCACCTTCCATAACGACGCCGCCCCGGTCGGCACCGTGATCTCGCTATTCCCGTCCCAGACGCTGCAGACGGCCATCTATTTCGGGATCATCGCGGGATACAGCTCGGTGATCCTGGTCATGCTGCTCGGTCAATCCCGCGTGTTCTACTCGATGTCGCGGGACGGTCTGCTGCCGGCAGTCTTCTCCTACATTCATCCCAAGTTCCAGACGCCCTACCGTTCCAACCTGATCGTCGGGTGCTTCGCGGCCCTGTTGTCGGGCTTCGTGCCGATATCGAATCTCAGCCACTTCACCAGCATCGGAACCCTGCTGGCCTTCGTGATTGTCTGTATCGGTATCGTCGTCATGCGCAAAACGAATCCTGACGCACAGCGCCCGTACCGCACGCCGCTCGTGCCTCTGGTGCCGATTTTGGGAGTGCTGGTCTGTTTCAGCATGATGTACTTCCTGGATTCCATGACTTGGCTGCGTCTCGGCGTGTGGCTCCTGATCGGCCTCGGCATCTACTTCTTCTACAGCCGCCACCACAGCCACCTGAGGCACTAAGTGAGACTTGCATTCCCTGTAGCACAGGCATTCCTGCCTGTGTTCTTAGTTGCCCAGCAGGCGCAAAACCCGTCCCCCATGGTGGAGCACACCCGGGCGCACCACCGCCTCAAAGAAGAGACTCCGCCCGGACGCCGCGAGAAGCTGGACCTCGGAACGCTCTTCCTTCCAGCGGGCATGAAAGCCCGCACCGGAGTCCCAGTCCTCCTCTTCTTTCACGGAGGAACCTGGCTGCCCGAAGTCGCGGCCGCTCGCAATCGCGTCGCCGTCGTCAGCATCCAGGCCGGCGCCGGTTCGGGGAGTTATTCGCGGCTGTTCGAAGACCCCAAGCGCTTCCTCGCGCTCCTGGAAGACGCCGAGTCGAAGGGGGGCATCCGCTTCGGGCGCGTGATGCTGGGCGGCTGGAGCGCGGGCTGCGGCGCCATTCGCCAGATTCTGCGGGACCCCGCTGCCTATCAGCGCGTCGCCGCCGTCCTGTTGATCGACGGCATGCATACGGACTACGCGGACGGCAAGCCGGGGCCGCTCGAATCCAAGATCACCACTCCGAATCTGGATGTGTGGCTGCAATTGGGCCGCGACTCAATCGCCGGACGCAAGCGGGCCGTGGTCACGCACACCGAAATCTTCCCCGGTACTTTCGCCAGCACCACCGAGACGGCCGACTATCTGGTTGCCCAGCTCGGCCTGAAATTGCAGCCGGTATTGAAGTGGGGACCCATGGGAACGCAGCAACTGAGCGAAGCCCGTGCAGGCAAGTTCCGCCTGCTCGGCTTCGCCGGAAACTCCGCCCCCGACCACGTCGACCAGTTGCATTCCCTGCCGGTCTTCCTCAAGTGGTTGCTGTAGGGCAGACCCCCGAGGCCATAGGTTTGACGCATATACAGCAAGTGTATATACTCTAATCGTGATCGATCAATTGGCTCGGCTTCGATTGGGACGACGCGAACGAGGATCACATCCTGCGCCACGGCGTGACTCCCAACGAGGTCGAAGAAGCGGCCAGCCAGAAGAACGTCGTCCTCACAGCGAAGACTGTCCAACGCGAGAAGCGCTGGAAGTTGTTCTGGAAGACATTCGCCGGTCGCTGCCTCGTGGTCGTTTTCACCGTTCGCCGGAAGTTGTTCCGCGCCGTCACCGCTTACGACATGAACGCCGACGAGAGGAGGACCTATGCCCCGAAAATCGACTGAGATACGCAATTTTAAGTCTGAGGCCCAAGAGGCTGACTGGTACGCCACCCCGGTGGGACGCCGGCAGACACAGCGTGAATTCGAGCGCGCGATCAAGGATGGTACGCTCATGGTCAATCCGAAGGGACTGAAGATCCCGCGCACCGATCCGAAAGTGCTCGCCGAGTTGCTCGCCCGCGCGAAGGAAAAAGCCACGCAGGCCATCTCGCTCCGGGTCTCGGTAGCAGACATTGAAGCCGCGAAGAAGATCGCCGCCAAGCGTGGCGTCGGCTATCAGACCGTGCTTAAGCAGGCTATCCGCGAAGGGCTGAAGAAACGCAGTGCGTGATCCTTGCCAACTCGGCCTGAAGCTGTCCAAGCCATAGGTTGTGGTTTTCTCTGCGCTCTCTGCTTCCTCCGCGCTCTCGGGTTTTGATTTCGGTTTTCTCCGCGATTCCTCGGCGCCTCCGCGTCTCTGCGGTGAAATCTGCGGGCGGCCTAAGGTAATTTTCGAATCCGCCGATATAAATAGCGTTGAGCGTGCCGTGATCTCTCTGAAGAAGTACATCGCCGACAACGAAGTCGAACAGGCGCTGATGCGCGTGATTCAGCTTCTCCTCCAGGGCATCGGCTTGAATGCCGTGGAAGGTGACCCGGAAGCCTACACCCGGTTCCGGCAGAACATCGATCAGGTCGTGACCAGGATAGATGAAGCCATGACCGCCGCGGAACTCCTGCCCCTGGCGGCGTCCGCTCTCAAACTCCTCGACGACCATAATCGGCGTACCACTACTTACCTGAAGCTCAAGGCGGTAGAGTTGCAGTCCATGGTCCGGATGCTGGCTTCCACCATTGGCTCCATCTCCGAGGTGGGCGACGAGAACGTACGCCGGCTGAAGGACATCGAACAGCAGGTGGAATCGGCCTCGCAAATCGAGGATGTCCGGCAGGTCAAAGCGAAGCTGGGAGAATGCCTGCAGCAGATCCGCCAGGAAGCCGAGCGCCAGCGGACCGAGACGGTCCGCACCGTGGAACGTTTGAGCCAGGGTTTGGAGAGCGCTCAGCCGTCCAGACCTCCCCCCGCCGGAACGGACCCCGGTACAGGCTTACCGAACAGGGCTGATGCCGAGATCGCGCTGGCCAAAGCCTGCCGCGACGAGGCGCCGGCCTTTGCGGTGGCAGTCCAGATCGATCGCATCCAGATCTTCAACGCCCGATTCGGCTACGAGGTGGGGGACGAGATCCTCAAGTACTTTGCGGGCTTTCTACGGAAGCAATGGCCCGGCAAAGACCTGCTCTTTCGCTGGAACGATAGCACCATTCTCGCGCTGATCTTCCGCCCCAGCCGTCTCGAACGGGTTCGCGACGAAGTCGGCCGGGTGATGGAGCACAAGTACGAGCACACCGTGCAGACCGCTTCCCGAACGGTTCTGCTCCCGATCTCGTTGCGCTGGGCGGTTGTCCCCATGATGGCCCCGCCGCTCCTCCTTGTCCGCAACATCGACAGCGTCGTCCGCCGCTAGACCCGCATGCTACGATAAATACTTGTCAGGTCTCGGGCTCCGTGCAACGGGCGGCTGCAAACCCCGCCAGGTCCGGAAGGAAGCAACGGTAGCGGTGCGGTTCGTGTGCCGCGGATCACCCGGGGCCTGGCATCAGCCCTCCGCATGTACCAGGTTATCGCCCGAAAGTACCGGCCTCAAACGTTTCAGGACGTGGTCAACCAGGAACACGTAAAGACCACGCTCGAAAACGCCATCGCGCAGAAGCGTATCGCCCACGGCTACATTTTTTCCGGCCAGCGAGGCACCGGCAAGACCACCGTGGCGCGCATCATGGCGCGTTGCCTGAACTGTGTCAACGGGCCCACCACCCAGCCCTGCGGGGTCTGCGCCAACTGCCTGGAGGCCGCGAGCGGCGGCGGCCTCAACGTCATCGAGATCGACGCCGCGTCCAATCGCGGCATCAACGAAATGCGGGAACTGAACCAGAGCGTCCGGCAGCGCCCGGCCAGCGCCCGCTACAAGGTCTTCATCGTCGATGAAGCCCATCAAATCACGACCGACGCCTTCAACGCGCTGCTCAAGACCATCGAAGAGCCGCCCGAATGGGTAATCTTCATCCTCTGCACCACCGAGCAGCACAAGATTCCCGCGACCATCGCGTCGCGCTGCCAGCACTTCAGTTTCCGCTCCGTGGATTTCGAAGAGCTGATCGCGCGCATGGCCTGGATCTGCAAGGAGGAAGGAATCGACGCCGATCAGGAGGCGTTGGCCGTGCTGGCGCAGGCCGGCGAGGGCAGCGTGCGCGATTCCCTCTCGGCGCTGGACCAGGCCATCGCCTGCTGCGGCGCGAAGCTCAATGCCGCCGAAGTGCGCGCTCTCCTGGGCGCCTTCTCGCTGGAGTCGCTCGACACGGTCACCCAGGCGCTGGCCGGCAACGATTCTCGCCGCATGCTCGAAGTGGTGGATGAGCTGGAGCGCAACGGCCAAAACCTGCAGCACTTCAGCCGCGAGCTTTCGCGCTATTTCCGTAATCTGCTGGTGACCAGGATTGCCGGCGCGGAAGGCCCGCTCGCCGCCCGCCTGGTGGCCGCTTCGGCCCAGCAGCGGGCCAAGTTGGCGGGCATTGCAGCGCAGTTTTCCGAGGAGGATCTGACGCGGTACTTGCAGCTCTCGCTCGACCTCTTTAAGGATCTGCAGTCTTCGCTGCAGCCCCGGTTTCACCTGGAAATCGGACTGGTGCGGCTGGTGCAGGCCGGGCGGCTGCTGCCCATCGAACAGGCCCTGGCGCAGATGCAGGGCGGACCCGGGCCTGCGCCCGCTCCCCGTTCCGGGCCCCAGGGCACACAGGCGCCCACGCCGCCGGCTCCCAAGGCCGGCCCCTCGCCGTTCGAGCTGGATCGCGCCCGCAAGGCCGCCGCGCGTCCGGCGGAGGAAGCCGTATCAACGCAGAAAGAAGACAGGCCAGGAGGCCTGTCCCACGGCCTGTCCCACTCAGACGACTGGCGGCCGAAGCTGCATGCCGCGCTCATGGAACTGGGCATGCCCTATACCGCCGACGCGGTGGAGAACTCACGCGTGGTCGAAGTCAACGGTGAGTTGCAGATTCTGACTTCGAAGGCCTACAAGCTGGCGTTGCGCGAGGACGATCTCCGCAAGGCCGTCAGCCAGGTCTCCCCGCGCATGTTGCGCATCAAAGTCATTATCGGAGAAGTGGAGCAGGCATCCGCTCCGCTCGCCCCGCCGCCCGCCAACAACGAAGACGAGGCCACCCGGCGCGCGCTCGCCAATCCCGAGGTGCAGCGTTTCCAGGAAGTGTTCGACGGCAAGATCTACAAGGTTCGAAACCTGAAGGAGTCGTAACGTGAAGATACCCGGCAACATGCAGCAGATGCAGCAGATGATGCGCCAGGCGCAGCAAATGCAGGAGAAGCTCCAGCAGGAGATCGCGCTCATCAAAGTGGAAGCCTCCGCCGGCGGCGGCATGGTCACGGTGAAGATGGACGGGCAGAAGAACCTGCTTTCCGTCAAGATCGATCCCGAAGTGGCGGGCGATGTGGAGATGCTGCAGGACATGATCGTGGCCGCCAGCAACGAAGCCGTG
>OMOG01000117.1:19701-21283 GCA_900290305.1 Candidatus Sulfopaludibacter sp. SbA4 | reverse complement strand
GGCTATTGGTACAGGATCGTGGGTGTCGTGAAAGAGATTCATGAAGTCGGAATGGAGGAAGTCGCACGGCCCGTCGTCTACAGCCTGCACGAGCAGGGCAGCGACCAACTCATGATTCCTCCGGGCGGGATCGCGGTTCGCACGGCGGTCGAGCCGGCGGCGATTGTGTCGGCAGTCCGGCAAGCCATCTGGTCCATCGATAAGAACCAGCCCATTTGGCGCGTCCAGACTCTCGATGATATATTTGCCCGCCAATTGACCACGCCCACGCAGAGCACCGCGCTCATGGGCGCGTTCGCTCTGCTGGCGCTGCTGCTGGCGTCGGTCGGATTGTACGGAGTGCTCTCGTACGCGGTCACGCAGCGCACCGGCGAAATCGGTGTGCGCATGGCATTAGGTGCAACCTCCCGCGATATACTTCTTACTTTCGGCAGGCGCGGCCTGGCGTTGACGCTCGCCGGTCTCGCCATAGGCTTGACCCTGTCAGCAGTCGCTTCGCGTTTCCTGAACGCTCTACTCTATAGCTTCCGGCCTGACCTCATCCCGACAATCACTGGAGTATCACTGATTCTTCTGGGCGTGGCAGCTCTCGCGTGTCTGGCTCCGGCGCGTCGCGCATCGCGAGTCGATCCAGTGGTTGCCCTACGGAGTGAATAGCAAGCGTGTCCGGTTGGTCGGCAAACCGGAAGTTGAGCCTCCGCACCCCACGCCCAACAGAGCGCGATTCGTCAAGCGGCTTGCTGCCGACGAATCTGCCGCTGTTTCCGGGCGGCCTCCAACTTCCGGTCCCGTTCCGCGTGGATCTCCTGTTGCCGCCCCGCCAACATGTCCTTCGGCGTGATGTAGCCAACGGCGCTATTCAAACGAACATTGTTGTAATGCTCGACGTAGCCCTCCACAAGACGCCGTGCATCTTCCAGCGACATTGGTGTTCCCGGCCGGATGCACTCCCCTTTGAGCGATTTGTGCCAGCGTTCGATTTTTCCGTTCGATTGAGGATAGTAGGGCGAAGTTCGGACGTGGGTCATGCCCGAGATCCGAATAAACTCCTTGAAGTCGTCGGGTAATGCGATCGAATGCCTTCCGGGGATTCGCCGCGCTGAAATTCCCACACGAGGTGGGCCACGGCACACGACTGCCTATGAGGCAGAGCTGCCATCGCGCCGCTCAACGAATTCTCTACTCATAGTCACCCTGCCTTCAGTTTATTCTATCCGATTCCACATCGACCCAGTCAGTTCTCCAGCTTGACCGCGGTCAGTATCCTGACCGCAGCAATGTCCGCCGGCCCCTTCACATCGAACCGGATGCCGGTCCCTTCGGGATATCGCTCCCCTTCGTCGATCAATTTGATGACTCGCGCTGGAAGCCTGCCCTGCCGCGCCGCCGCCACCGCCTTATCCCCCAGCACGAACGCCACGCGGAAACTGCCGTGGCACGGCCCCAAATACAAAATGTTCCGCTTCAGGCGCTTCAGCCGCAGCGACCATCCGGCCTTGGGTGAATATGAGGTCCACTCCTGCGCGACCAGCTTGAATTCCTCTGCCAACTCGGCCAGCAGCCGGTCCCAGAGCGGCTTGCT
>OMOG01000117.1:19444-19691 GCA_900290305.1 Candidatus Sulfopaludibacter sp. SbA4 | reverse complement strand
CCAGCAGCCGGTCCCAGAGCGGCTTGCTCGGGCCGAGTTCCGCCGCCAGTTCCTCTTCCGTGGGCTTGGCGCACTTGCCGATGAATGCGTTGGGAAGCACGATCGCGTCTCCTATCTCACCAAGGCGCTCAACAATCCCGCGAGGGCCTTGGCGAGCCGGCCCTCGGTGAGCGATTCCGGCAGCGGGATCGTCAAGGCCGGGCGGTTGGTGCGCGGATCGCGTGAGAAAAGACCAGCCACGGTCTGG
>OMOG01000117.1:0-19434 GCA_900290305.1 Candidatus Sulfopaludibacter sp. SbA4 | reverse complement strand
GAGGAATCGTACGCCCTCTTCGATCAGGCCCGCCGCGGCTCGTTCGATGCCTTCAGTGGGGCTCGGGCCGGGCGTCGGCGCCGCAGCGCTCGCCGGTGCCGCGGTAATGGGTGCGGGGGTTGGACTCAGTCCCGCACTCGCAGCCGCAGCCATGGGCGCCGCAGCGCTCACTGGAGCCGCGGGAATGGGAGCAGGGGTTGAACTAACACCGGCACTCGCAGCAGCCGTCACTTCCTTGGCCGCGATCGGCACGGCCGGCGGCTGGTCGATCACCGGCTTGGGCCTCCCCGGTTGACCGGCGAAGATCTCCTTCACGGCCTGCAGCATGTTCTTTTTTCCCAGCGCGGCAAAACTCACTTCCCCTGTCGGCGAGTCGAACACTCCCGCGAAGAGCGACTTCTTCAACTGCAGGGTCGCCCAGACCCGCTCCTCGATAGTGCCGCTGGTCAGAAGGTGAATGACCTGCACGGGACGAGATTGCCCGAGGCGATGTACACGGCCGATCCGCTGCTCCAGTCGCGCCGGGTTCCAGGGCGGCTCGAAGTTGATCACCGCCGACGCCGCCTGCAGGTTCAGCCCCACGCCGCCGGCATCCGTGGACAGGAAGACCCGGCATTCCGGGTCGTTGCGGAACTTCTCCATGAGTGCGCCCCGCTTGCGGGAGGGCACGCCGCCGTGCAGCGAAACGAAACCGATTCCCAGTTTGCCCAACTCCTCGCCGGCCAGCCAGGTCATCCGTTCGTATTCACTGAATACCACCACCTTGCGGTTCTCTTCCAGCGTCAGCTCGCGAACGATCTCACGAAACTCTTCCAGCTTGGGCGAGTGATGCGTCTGCTTGTCGAAGAGAAAAGTGGAGTTGCACAGCATCCGCATATTCTGGAGACAGCACAGGACGCGGAGCTGGTCGGCTTCCGACAGCCACCCTTGTCTCTCCCACTTGCGCATAAGTGCGGCCAAGATGTCGTTCTGTTCATAATAAGACTCGGCCTGTTGTTTGGTCAGCTCGACGCGGAAGATCTGGTCGGTCCGTTCCGGAAGGTCCTTGAGCACTTCTTTTCGAGTGCGCCGCAGGAGGATGGGAGCCAGTTGGTCGTGAATGCGGTCGAGGCCGCGGTAACCGAGCAGGTGGCCCTCCTCATCCTCCATGCGATGCTCGTCCAGGAAGCGGAAGGCCGGGCCTAGCCGACGGCCGTCGATGAACTCCACCACCGAGAAGAGCTCTTCCAGCTTGTTTTCGAGCGGCGTTCCGGTCAGCACGAAGGCGTAGCGGCTCTTCAGTTGTTTGATGGTGCGGGCGGTGGCCGTGGTCCAATTTCGGATGCGCTGGGCCTCGTCGAGAATGATGAGGTCGGGCCTCAACTCGTGCATGTAGCGGATGTCTTTGAGGACCAGCTCGTAGCTGGTGAGATTGAAGAAGGCGGGCGACTCGTACAAGGTCCGGCGGCGCGGAAGGAGCCCATCGATAACCTGCGCCGGCAGGTCCGAGAACTTCTCGATTTCCGTCTTCCACTGGTACTTCACCGAGGCGGGCGCCACCACCAGCACCCGCTGGATGCCCCTCCTGCGCCGCAGAAGCTCGGTGGCGGCCAGAGCCTGAACGGTCTTGCCGAGTCCCATGTCGTCGGCCAGGACCACGCGCCCGCGGCAGGCCGCAAAAACCGCTCCTTGCGACTGGTAAGGCAGGAGCTTCGTCTTGACCACGCCGGCCAGCGGATCCTGCCCGCGGCGCAACTGTCCCAGGAGCTTGCGCTCCAGTTCGAGACCCTCCGCGACCTCGTTCTCCCGGTCGAGGTACTCGAGAACATCGCTATAGACCACCGCCTGATCGTCGGCCTTCCGGATCGCGTCCAGGATTTGGGCGAAATGCCCGTAATGCTCGCGGCGCAACCGCCCCGCCGCGTCGAAGAACTCGCTGGCCAGACCCTCCAGCGCCGCCGAAGGTGAAGCCGGCATCCGCAGCCGGACTTCGAGCGTGTCGCCGTATTCGAGCGAGATGGAAGCCCGGGTCCGCGCGTACTTCGTTCGTTCCAGAGCTTTGCCGTGGCGGCGCCGCAGCCGGAACAAGAGGGCTTCGATATGTTTGCAGGTCCCCAGTGTGTTGACCGCAAAATCCGGGCACGAGCAGTAGTTCTCGAAAAGGCCCGGCCCACGCATGGCCACGCGGTATGTCTTCCCGCTGGCCGACTTCACACGGTAATCGCCGAACAGCTTACCCTCGGGACGCCCCAGGATCTGGAGCACCGCGCCGCCCGCCCGCTCGCGCCGCTCGGCAATCTGCTGCTCGATCAACATTCCGAAGTCCTCCCTGCCATTCGTGGCAACGAGCCAGGATAGCAGGGATACTTTACCGGGGAAAGCGCATCACCGGATGTGCAGTAAAAGACCCCGCCTCACCCTGACCACTCCCTCCGGCCACGGTCACCCCTCGGCTGACTCTTTCTCCGCCCGCTCCGCGCTCTCAGGTTTTGACTTCTCTTGGTCTTCTCTCCGCGATTTTCTCCGTTGCTCCGCGGCTCCGCGTCAAAGGTACGGTTTCCTGGTCCCGCTTTCGCCGGGTAAGGGAGCGGCTTCCCCGATTCTCAGCCCCTCACTGCACCTGAAAACCGTTCGGCAGCACCGCCTCTTCACTCCCCGTGACTACGATGATCGAACGGGGCCCCAGCACGGCGGCGGGGTCGACCGTGAACATAGCCGTCAGGGTAGTCCCGCCCGTAACCGTGACGCTGCTCACGGTTATCCCAGCGCCGGCTTCGACCTGGGTCACTCCTTGCGCGAAGTTCGTGTTTTGGCCCGTGATGGTGACCGTGCCGCTGCCCCCCGGCGAGAGGGTGGACGCGGCTATCGAAAAGATCACCGGAGAGTTCGCCGGCAGGAACAGGTTGAACGCCGCCCGCATGATGAACGGCGCCATTTGTGCCCGCGTGACCGTGTCGTTGGGACAGTATTGCGTAGCCGTGCACCCGGAGGTGATCCCTACCTGCTTCATCTTCTGAATCCACGAGAAGAACTGGTAGTCCGCCGTGACGTCGGTGAACGAAGGCGTCGCCGGATAGGTGAATGCCGTCGTCGAGCCGTAGCGGTCCCGTATCAGGAAGACCGCCATCTCCCCCCGGGTGACGGTGTCGTTGGGACAGAAGGTCGTTGCCGTGCAGCCCGAAGTGATCCCCAGGTCCCGCATCTTCTGAATCCACTTGAAGAAGGAGTTATCCGGCAGGACGTCGGTGAAGTAAGGCGACCCGGTGTAAGTGAAGTTATCGCCGCCCACCGCGGAACGAACAATAAAGACAGCCATCTGGGCGCGGGTAATCGGGTCGTTCGGGCAGTAGGACAGCGGGTTTGAGGAGCACCCCGACGTGATGTTCATCGTCCGCATCAGGTTGATGGCATCGAAGAACTGCTGGTCGGGACTTACGTCGGCAAACGTGCTGGCCGTCGCTCTCTGGGTGACGGTCAAAATGCTCGAGCCGATGGTGACGGTGCCGGTGCGCACGGCGTTGGTGAGGTTCGCGGACACATTGATGCTGACCGTGCCGTTTCCCGTCAAGGGGCTGGCGGACCCGATGACCAGCCAGTCCGCATTGCTGGAAGTCGACCAGGTACAACTGGAACCTGCGGACGCGGCCACGGAAGCGGTCTGGGAGGTGGAGTCGGCAAAAAGCGAAGGATTGAAGGAAACCGGGCACCCGGCGGACTGAACGATCGTCAGGGCCCGGCCCCCGATGGTCAACGTGCCCGTCCGCTGTGCCGATATGTTGGGGGCCACCGCGTAAGTCACCGTGCCGCTATTGGTGCCGGAGGCGGCCGATGTAACCGTGAGCCACGAAGAATTGGAGACGGCCGCCCACGTGCACCCGGGGGTATCGGCGACCTGCACCGAGCCTGTTCCACCGATCGGTCCGTACCCCGTGCCGGCCGCATTCAGGACCAGGAAGGGCCGGGTGGTGAACGACCAGATGGGCGACGCCGCCACGCCCCCCGGATTCCTGGAAGATACCTGCCAATAGTAAGTGGTGCAGTCACTGAGAATCGCCGATGCGCTGGTGAGTGTAGTATTGGATTGCATCGGGGGTGGAGTCGAGGCGCCGAAGTAAAAGTCGTACGATGCCGCCCCGTCAGCGGCAGTCCAGCTCATGCTGGGTATCTCCAGAACGTCCATCGCTCCATTGACAGGCGCAATGAGACTAGGGGCCAGCGGAGGTATGGAGAATACCGTGGAGACATTCACGGGAAGGGAAGTGCCGGCGTTGAGGCTTGTCTGTACCGTCGCCAGGCCCGGTGCGCTGGGCGGCACCGCGATGGTCACGGTAACAGCCGGGTAACTCGCGCCGGCGCCCAACGTGTCGGTGCGGGAGCAGGTCGTGCCGGCACACTGCCAGGCGCCCCCTGAGATCGACGACAGTGGCAGCGACCCCGGCAGCGTGACGGTTATCGTCGCGGGGCCGGGGATCGGGTTCACCGTGCCGTTGATCACCGTAATGGTGAAACTCGCGCTGCTGTCCCGCACAAAAGCGCCCCCGGCCGTTACGGCCAGCGACAGGCCGGACGTGCCCAGAAGGACTCCCACCTGGTTTACGCCGTTGCCGCTGTTGACCACTGCCAGATCCGGCTTGCCGTCTCCGTTGAGCTCGGTCGCCGCGATGGCGATGGGGTTCGTGCCCGCCGGAAAAGGGCTCGGAGTTTGGAAGGTGCCGTCGCCGTTGCCCAAGGCCACGCTCACCGTGTTCAAGGTGGCGCTGACCCAGGCGAGGTCCGGCTTCCCGTCGGCGTTGAAGTCGCCCACCGCCAGGGCCGCTGGGTTGCTTGCCGCCACCTCCGCCGGGGCCAGGAAGCCTCCCCCCGCGGTTCCCAGCAGCACGCTGATGAAGGCATTGCCGTTTACCACCGCCAGGTCCAGCAGGCCGTCACCGTTGAAATCCCCCAGCACCAGTGAGTGCGGAGCGTTTCCCGCGTTATAGTAAAGTGCCGGCTGAAACGTGCCGTCACCGTTGCCCCGCAGCACGGCCACCTGGTTCAGGACGTCGGCCACGGTGACCAGCAGGTCCGGTCTGCCGTCGGCGTTGGTATCGCCCACCGCGATCGACGTTCCCTTGCCCCCGAGACTGTACGGAGCCGCACTCGCGAACGTGCCGTCTCCGTTGCCCAGCAGAACGTAAACCAGGTTGTCGTTCCCGGTGACCACCGCCACGTCGGCCTTCCCGTCCAGGTTGAAGTCTCCCACCACCACTCCCGCGGTATCCACACCGCCGCCGTAGTCCACCGCCGCCTGGAAGGTGCCGTTGGCGTTGCCCAGCAGCACGCTGACGCCTCCAAATCCGGCCACCACGAGATCCTGCACGCCATTCCCGTCGAAGTCGCCAATCGCCAGCGCGCGCGGGGCCCGGTCCAGCGGGTAGGTCACCGCCGCCTGGAAGGTTCCGTCGCCATTCCCCAGCAGGACGCTCACCGTGCTGTCGGTGGAATTGGCCGCGGCCACGTCCGCTTTTCCGTCATGATTGAAGTCGCCCACCACGACTGAGTCGGGACCCGCGCCGGTTGGATAGCCCGCCGGCGGTTGGAATCCGGAGATCGCCACAGGGGTGACTGTCTGCGTAAGGATCGCCGAAAGGCTGGTCCCAAACAGGGCCCGCAAGGAGTGTGTGCCGGATGGCAGTAGTGAGGTGGTGAGCGCTGCCTGCCCCGAGGCGGCCGTACTGATCCCGAGGAGAGTAAACCCGTCGTAAAATGTCACCTTGCCGGTCGTGCCTGGCGTGGAGGCAGTCAGAGTGACCGGCTGGCCGAGGATGGATGGATTGGGTGAAGAGGTGAGGGTAGTCTGGGCCTGCGCCCCGGCAACCCAAATTAACGCGGAACTAACCAGCCGCAAGATAGTTCGCATAAGGCCACCCCGGAACGACATAAGTCATGTTATAAGCCAATTTATGACGTGCCGGCTCTTATCGAGTAAGAAGTGTAAGTCTGATTATAATTCAGGTTTACTGATCCGGCTCGGATAAATTGAAGATCGCTCTGGTGGGGCAGTGCAGTTTTGTGGGGCAGGCTTTCAGCCAATGCCGCTTACTCTGCGATTCTGCGCCTAATTGTGGGGCGGACCCCCTGGTCCGCGCGGGACGCCCTCGTCCCGCTTTCGCCAATAGCATCAAGATTCGGCAAAACGCGAGGAAGGCCGACGAGGGTGTCGGCCGCGGACCACTCCGTTGCACGGAGCGAGGAGGTCCGCCCCACAGCCAAAGTAAGCGGCATTGGGCTTTCAGCCTGCAGTGGAGGCCCTTTGGGCACTTTCAGCGGGTCCTCGCTTCGGAGGCTTTAGGTTAACGCTTATGGGCAGAACCCCTTGGTCTGCGGCCGGCCCCCCGGCCGGCTACTTATGCGGTTGGCAAGCTAGCCAAGCTAGCCCATCATGCGCAACTCGACCTGCGGGTGCTGCGACGCCTGAAAGCTCCGCGACCCCTGGGTGCGGAACTCGTAGCGCTCGATGGCTACCGCCGCGCCCCGGTCGTTGCTCCGGATCACGCAGCCGTAGATCATCAGCTTCATCGGGCAGGAATCGTTGAGCAGGACCGGCCAGCTCATGGACAGCTCCACCGGCATGCCGGCGGTGAGCAGGTTCTCGGTCGTGAACCAGACGCCCCCGCTCGAAATGTTCAGGGTCCTTCCGGTGCCGGTTTCGGCGATCCGCTGGCCGTAGAGCATCTTATAGCGCACTTCCTGCTCGATCTGGAAGCGGCGCTTGGTCCGCCGCTCGCGCTCGCCGTTCTTCTGCACCTTTGGTTCATTCATCTGCGTCACCCGCTCAATCGCTTTCCCTTTGCAAAATTGCACACGGGTCGCCCTCCGCTCAATATCTCTTTAGTTATTCCGATAACGCTATCCGGCCTCGGAGCCCCCCTCAAGAACCAGCCAACCATCATGTTTTCAATGACATAGAATGGGTGGGCAGACGGGGCCCTCCTGTCGCCCGGGGCGGCCGGAACCACCCCGCCAAAAAATCCGAAAATATTTCTCAAAATACTAGACAAACAGATCTGAAACTGCTACTATCAAATCAACACAGACAGCATCCCTGGCGGTGAGTCCCCTCCCACCGCCAACCCCTCTGAGTGCAAGGCCCCGAGATACCCAGCTCGGGGCCTTTTAATTTTTCAGCCAATTTCCGAATCTCTCTACATTTGTCGTACTTCATGTCTACACCACTAACTGGTGGAGCCTGGAAGTCTCCACAGCCACCAGCCGCTATTTGTCGTCTTTTCCCACAGTGGCTCGAACACCCGCCTCCTCTCAAAAAAATCTTCAACTTTCTTTAAAAAAACACTGGACAAACAGATCTGAAATTGCTAATCTGAATTCAACACAGACAGCATCCCAGGCGGTGAGTCCCCTCCCACCGCCACTCTCTGAGTGCAGGCCCCGAGTACCCAGCTCGGGGCCATTAATTTTTGGGGCCAACTCTCCCGCGCTATCCCACCAGCCTAGACCGCCGTCAGGTGCACCGACGTCGCCTTGATCACCGCACATAGCTCGTCGCCCGGCTGCAACTGCATCTCGCCCGCCGATTGCGCCGTCACCACCGACATCAACGGAAACCCGCAATCCAGTTCCACGCGCGCCAGCGGCCCTTCGAGCGTCACGCTCCGCACCCGGCCCGATAGCCGGTTCCGCGCGCTGGACGTATGCGGCAATTCCCGCGAGAGCGTCACCTCTTCCGCGCGGATGCAGACGAAGACCGCGCCGGAATCGCCCGCATCCACGCACTGCAAGTACCATGACCCCACTTTCACCGTGAGCAGGCCGGAATCGCGCCCGATGATCTCCCCGGGCAGCACGTTCTCCACCCCCACTGACTCGGCCACCTGCGCGTCCGCGGGGTGCCGGAACACATTCTGGATCGGACCGGCCTGCCGGATGCGCCCCTCCACCATCACCGCCATCCAGTCCCCCAGCGCCACCGCCTCCATGCGGTCATGCGTCACCACGATGGCGGGCACACCCGATTCTACAAGCATGCGCCGCAATTCGTGCCGCATGCGCAGGCGGGCCGCTGCATCCAGCGCCGAGAGCGGTTCGTCCAGCAGCAACAGGGCGGGATCGGCCGCCAGCGCGCGCGCCAATGCCACGCGCTGCTGCTGCCCGCCGGAGATCGCCCCCGGCAGGCGGCCGGCCAGCGGCGCCAGGCCGAATGCCTCCATCAGCCGCTCCGCCCGCTCGCTGCGCGCGAAGTAGCGCACATTCGCGGCTACCGTGAGGTGCGGGAACAGCGCGTAGTCCTGAAACAGAAACCCGGTGCGGCGCTGTTGCGGCGCGAGCGAGATCCCGCGCGAGCGATCGTACCAGCACCGGCCGCCGACCGAGATCGAGCCGGCATCCGGCTCCTCCAATCCCGCCAACAGGCGCAGCAGGGTGGTCTTGCCCGAGCCCGATGGGCCGAACAGCACGGTCACCGCCGCCTCGCCGAGCGGGATCGCCAAGTCGGCGTCCAACTCGAATCCCGAGGCGCGCCGCTTCCGGCAGCGGCAAATCAGCTCAGGGGCCATACCGGCCAGATCCGCCGCTGGAGCGCGTAGGTGAGCGCCAGCACCGTGAACGACAGGCCCAGGAGAAACAGCGAGGTCTCGCCGGCGGCGGCATAGTTCAGCGCCTGCACCTGGTCGTAGATGGAGATGGAGACCGTGCGGGTCACCCCGGCGATGTTGCCGCCCACCATCAGCACCACGCCGAATTCGCCCATGGTGTGGGCAAAGCTCAGGATGGCGCCGGTGGCAATCCCCGGAATCGCCAGCGGCACCAGGATGCGGCGGAACGTCGCCAGGCGCGACACGCCCAGGCACCACGAGGCCTCCAAAAGCCTGCGGTCCACTGCCGCAAACCCGGCCGCGACCGGTTGCACGGTGAACGGCAGGCTGTACAGCACCGACGCCACCAGCAGGCCCTGGAACGAAAACGGCAGCATGCCCCCGGTGAGCCGGGCGTACAAGGCGCCCGCGGGACTGCGCGGCCCGATGGCCAGCAGCACGTAGAAACCCAGCACCGTAGGCGGCAGCACCAGGGGCAGCGACACCACCGCCTCGACCAGGAATTTCCAGCGCCGGCGCGAGAACGTGATCCAGTAGGCCAGCGGCAGGCCGAGCGCCAACAGGATGAGGGTAGTCGAAACCGCCAGCCGCACGCTGAGCCAGATGGCTTGCCAGTCCATGTCAGTTAACCGGCAGATAGAATCCGTACCGCTGCAGGGTGCCGCGCCCGCCGGGGGCCAGCAGCCAGGAGCGAAACGCGCGCGCGGCCGCCGATTCCTTCACGATGATCCCGCCTTGCTCCATCTTCGGATAAGCCTCCATCGGCACCTGCCAGTAGCGGCCGCGGTCCCGTACGTTGGGCGCGATCGCCAGCGAAAGCGCCACGATTCCCACATCGGCCGCACCGCTTTCGACGAACTGCAGCGTCTGCGCCACATTTTCGCCGAGCACCAGTTTCCCTTCGACGCTATCATAGACGCCCAGCGAGCGCATGGCGGCTTCGGCCGCGCGCCCGTAGGGCGCATGCTGGGGATTGGCGATCGCCACGTGACGCACCGCCGCGGCGCGGAGTGCGGTGGCCGGATCCAGTGCCGATTCGGCCGGCACCCACACGACGATCCGGCCCAGGGCGTACACGAACAGCGAGTCCGCCACCGCCAGGCCCTCCCCCGCCAGCTTGCGCGGGTACTCCACGTCGGCCGACAGGAACACGTCGAACGGCGCGTGGTTCCGGATCTGGGCGTAGAAATTGCCCGACGATCCGTAGGCCGTCTGCACATCGATGGCGGGATACTGCTGGAGGAACCCGCGCGAGACTTCGTCCAGCGCGAAGCTCAAGTCGGCGGCCGCGGCGATGGTCAGTTTCCGCGGCTGGACGCGCGTGCATCCGGTCGAGAGTAGCGCGATCAGGAGCATCCGTTCGACAGCGCGCATGCCGACTACCACACTAGCATGAGGCCGGAATGTACTGCTAACAGGACAATATCGTGTATACTGAACAGCACCGGGGCGATTTTCGAAGAGAATCAGAGCATTCGTTGACCGGCTACCCGCGTATCGTACCCGCCGAGACCTTCCAATTCGCGGCGAAAATCCGACCGGCTGAGGGTGTCGAGCAGATTCTGTATGCGAGGCAGCGCGGCGATCCGGCCGTGCACATCCAGTGGCCCGGGTCCGGCCGGCAAAGGCTGGTGGCCAGGGTTCAGCAGCGTGCTCTTGCCGGCCCCGTTTGCGCCCGATCACCGCGACGCTTTCGCCGTGGTGCACGGTGAAGGAAATCTCGCGCAGGGCATGAAACCTCTCGGGACGCTGGGAACGCAGCATCTGCATCACCCGGTGGCGAATGAGCAGTTGGCCGGCGTGGCGTGCGAAGGACCTCCACACGTCGAAAAACGAATCGCTGGCTGCCCGTCAGATATGCTCTAAAACATCGGTTTCAGGCGGTGGAAGACCAACAGGCCCACCAGGAAAGCGGTCAGCGAAGCCCCCACCATCTTCCACAGAGTGGAGCCCACCGGCGGCTGTGCCTCATACACGATCTTGCGCAGCGAGATCACTGTCGCGGCAATCGGATTGGAGCCGTAGATCGGACGGTACTTCTCAGCCATCAGGTTGGAATCGTAGAATAAAATACGCTAAGTTCCACCATACGGCAGCGGCAGTTCAGCAGCCGGACCGACTTGCTCAGAGCCAGCTCAACTAACCAGTCTTAAAAGACACCCTTACAACTTATAACCCCTTGACAACCGCAAGGTCCCCGCGCATACTCAGAATGCTCGGGCTCCTCCAGTTCTTCCCATTCCCCCACAGCCTCTCTTCCATCCGAGTATTTGGAACGTGTTCGATCTATCGGCTAAGACAACTCACAGGTTGCCGTAAGGAAACTCATGGCTCGGCGGCTCCCTGCGGGGCTTCCGGTGTTGAGCAGTTATGTCTGCGCAGCACCGTGTCGCCCCACGACACACTATATGAGCGAATCAGAGCGAATCATTCGCGCCCTTCCCATGGTTGACCACGGAACGCCAGATGTGGCGAGTGTCGCATAATTGACAACGATTGCTGCTACTAACCATTGTTAGCGCTAGTTAACTTTATTGGAAAGGGAACAAATGCAAATGATTTCCGGCTATGTCGCGCTGCTCACATTGGTCGCGCCCGTCGCTCTTCTGGCACAGTCGCCCACCACCTCACACAGGGACTATATCCGTGCCGCTTTTCCATCGCTCAAAACGCGAGGGGCTCTGCTTCAAGCCGCCGTGATCTCATCTGGTGGGGTGCAAACGGGTGCGGCTAGCATTTCCGGCGTTGTAGTCGGCGATGACGGCAAGGCCGTTCGGGCGTTGATCACGGCGGTAAAATCCAGCCTACCGGCCTCGGGAGGACGCACTGAGGCCGATGTCAACGGATCGTTTGCCATCAGCGGCCTCCTCGATGGTTCCTATCAGCTCTGTGCCGTGGATCACACCGGCACTTACCTGGACCCGTGCAACTGGGCGGAGACGCCGGCCGTGGTCACGGTGAGTGCCAAGCAGCCGGTCGCCGGCTACAAGCTCACAGTTGCCAAAGGCGCTCTACTCCAGGTCCGCGTGAATGACGTGGGCCAAGTCCTGGACAAGCCGGCGGCCGCGCTGAACCAGATGCCAGCCACCCTGATCGTCGCGGTGATGACCACTCGGCACACGATTCAGCCACTCCCAATCGTTAGCAAAGACAGCGGCGGTCGAAACCACCAGACGGCTATCCCATTGAACAAGGCGGTCTCCCTGAACCTGTTCGGGAAAGGGTTCACACTCGCGGACACGTCGGGGAAGCCCCTGGATGTGACGCTCGGGACTGCCGTACCGGTGCAGATCGGGCCGGGACAGGCTCCGCAACCGGTGACGTTTACGGTTGGGCCGGCGAAGCCCTGAGGGAGCACACAACCATGGCGAAACCGATATATGTGACCAGCACCGCGCTAGCTCTGTTTGTTGTTTCTGGATTATCGACTGCCGCGTTCGGCCAGAGTTGCAAGGAGTACATGCGCTTAGGAGGCCGCGTGGTAGCGATTGAGAACCAGTGCGCCCTCTCCGTCTCAGCCTCGGCTAACCCGACATCCGGAACCTCATCCACGTTTACCGTATCCGTGGCGGATTACAATGGGTCTCAGAACGTTGCGCAGGCCTTTTTCCTGATCAACTACCTCTATCTCAACGGCGCCAATTCCTGCTACCTGTCATACATTCCCGGCACCGCGTCCAACAGCGGGCTGTACCTGCTAAACGACCCGGGTAACCAGTGGCACGGACCGTATCCGTCGGCGCAGTATCCCTCGCCGCAATCGCTCTCCCAACCAGCCCCGCCTTACGACAGCTACGGTAACAGCCAGTGCACGATCACCTCGGTGAACTACTCCCCTGGCGGCAATATCGCGAACCTGACCCTCGGTGTCAACTTCAGTTCCAGCTTCGCCGGGACCAAGGTGCTGTTTGGCACCGCTGCCGACACCTTGGGACAGACTTGGCCTTGGCAAGCGGTCGGCTTCTTCTCTGTGCCGGGTCCTTCTGTTTCCGGACCGAGCGTAACCGGCATGAGCCCGGTGACGACATTTGGATGGACGGGGAGCGTCACCACGACTTTCTATGACACCAATGGTTGGTCGAACGACGGGAACGTCGTCGATGTGCTCGTAAATAATTCCCTGAATGGGAGCCAAGCCTGCTACCTGGCTCTTTCGCCCTCAATCAACACCATATACCTCCTAAATGACGCCGGGACTGCTATCGGGGGCAGCATCACGCTGCCAACTTCAGCAACCACGTCGAACAGCCAATGTACCGTTAACGGTGTGGGGACGTCCTTCTCGATAAGCGGCAACACACTTACCTTGACCGTGAACCTGAGTTTCAGCCCGCCATTTGGGGGCGATTCGGATCTTCTACCTCGCCGCATATGAGACCGCCACTGGGTACAGCGGAAACAGCGGGTGGCAGTCGGCGGGGTCCTGGACCGTGCCGTAGACAATATTGCCTCGAGACGCAGTCCCGAGATTTGTGGGGCCTGAGCAGCCTCGGTCAGGAGAGGAGCTTTTGCTGCGGCGTAGGCTATGATCGAACAACCCGACCCCGAACGAGATGCCGGGGTAGCTCCGGAGGAGCGGAAAGCGAAAATATCCATATGGCATTGAGATCGCAACTCATCTACATCAGTTTGTTTCTGTTGGCTACAACGGTTTCCACGCGCGGTCAGCTAAGGCCGATTACAGCTCCCACAGGGCAACCGGTTGTGTTTCCCAGCGAAGTGGTCATCGTCAGCAGGCACGGGGTCTACCCACCGCGGATAAACCGCCCGCAAGGTCCGTTCGTCCTGCACATTGAGAATCGCTTCGCCAACCACGAGGAAGTATTCACCCTGGTACGCGATGGGAGCACTACAGCGCTGCTGCAACTGACAACATCCCGCAGCAAGGCCCGCGACTATGCGGCTATGGACCTGCAACCCGGGCTATATCATCTGCAGTTCAGGAACAACCCGAAGTTCTCCGTCGATATCGCCATCACGAATTAGCATACGGAGGAACATTATGACAATCAGGATTCCACACTCTGCGTCGAAGCTTGCGATTGCAGCCGCATTTGCCTGGGGCGCGCGGGCCCAGAGCCCCCCTCCCCTTCCACCATCCGCTTCCCTGTTCGACGGCACAACCCCGAGCCTGAACGCTCCCGGCAGCCCCGTCGAGACGTACCGTCTATCCAACATTGATACCGTCAACGTCCTGACGGGCCGGCTCAACACCGCGATTCCCGTCGGCGAAATCCCCGGCAGAGGCGATGCGCATACGCCGCTCATCGTCCACGTGGAGACCAACTGGCAGCAACTTAACCAGCCGCTCTACTTTAACTGCATGGGTAGCACCTGCCAAACAGGCTGGACGTACACGGTCGTCGGCGCCCCTTGGAACACGGACGACCCAGACTACGTCTCAGGCGTCATGCAGTTACGCGGGACGGGCGATTTTTGCAACACCGTGCAGGACTCCGGAACCTATTTCCAATATTGGAGCAATACGCTGAGCCGGTTAACCCATATCGGGCCGGACGGCACAGAAACCGAGTTCCGGGACAACCTGACTGGCGGACAAAAGCAGCCTGGCCAAACGGCCGGGGGCAACCCACCATTCAACCGTGGCACGCTCTTCAACGCCTATGACGGCTCCTCGGCGATTTTCGTTGCCAATAGCAGCGTGACGGATCCAGTTAACTGCGCGAATGGTTCCGGCTACTGGGACGGCGTCATGAGGCTCCGAGACGGCACCTCCTACACTTTCACGCTTGGTTACGTGACCCAGATCGAGGACCGGAACGGCAATCTCCTGACGATTGACCGCACCTCAATCCCCTTCGTGATTACCGACTCGTATGGCCGAACGACCACGATTAATTTCGGCTCCAATACCGACACCATCACGTATCCCGGCTACGCTGGCAACTTCCGCACCGTCAGCATCGTCAGAGACAATTTGGGTAATCTTTTGGCGCCGGGCTTGACAACCCTACCTACCCAATGCGGGCCACAACCCGCGAACTGCCAAGCGCTGTTTCCCATGGTGCCGTGCGGATATTATTCCTGCTCTACAACACCGTACGACCCACCCGGCTATATTTCGCAGATCAATCTGCCAAACGGGCAATCTTACCAGTTTCAATACAATCCGTGGGGGGACGTGGCGAGGCTAACGCTACCAACCGGAGGGCGCTACGAGTACGATTACGCCACCGCCGCCAACCCGCAGACAGTGGCGGGCCAGACCACGTACGAGCTTCAGCGGCAGGTTGTGGAGAAGCGCATCTTCCTCGACACCACGTCAACTGCGCCCGCGCAGGTGGTCGACTACTCCTATGGTGCCGGGTCCACGACCGTAACGTACAAGGACGGCAGCGGCAATGTGTTAAGCACGGAGGTCCATTATGGCCTTGTTCAGGACTCATCTCTGACAGATGGAACGGAGTACGTGGGATGGATGAGCGGCAAGGAGACCGGCACCGACCATCATGACTCTGGGGCGAATGGCGGCGGGATTCTAAAAACGACCACTACCACATTCCAACAACGCGACTGCTCCACGGAGACGACCTGTTGGTTTGGCGACCCACAGGCAGCGTCAGCCCCCGCACACGACCCACGAGTATCATACGAGACAACGAGCTACAACGGACAGCTCGCGCAGAACGGCTACTCCTACGACGAGTACAACAATGTGACCGAGGCCGATGAGTACGGTTTTGGTACCGGCGCCAACGGCCCCCTTTTCAGGAAAACCGTCAACAACTACCAGCACTATCCCACGACATTCCCGTACACCTCCGGCCCGTACCTTGTCAATATGCTGACACAAAGGCAAGTTACCGACGGAACCGGCAACATTTTGGTACAGACCGCATACAGCTACGACGCCAACGCGCAAACGGCGTATAACGCTTTGACAGGCCATGACTCGAACTACTCGACGGCGATGACGCAACGGGGCAATGTGACAACGGTCACGTGGAGCGACCCCGCACACGGCACTATTCCGCCCCTGGCGTCCAACTACCTCTACGACATCGCCGGAAACATAGTAAAGACTGTCGATCCGCGCGGCGTTCAGCACGACTACGATTACCATAACCTTTGCGATGGGACCTCTACCGACTTTTCAAACACCTACAGCCTACCCAGCGCCCTGAAGAGCTACACCGGGCTCTCGGGCAGCGGGACCAGCTTGTGCGCCGGCGTTAGGTACGACTACAACCTCGGCAGACCGTCGAGCACGATAGACGTGAACGGTAACACCACCAGCTATCGGTATGCCGACTCCCTCGACCGCCTCACCGCCGTCTTCCGCCCCGATGGCGGCACAAGCAACTTCATCTACAACGACACCCCCGGGCTTTTGAGCGTCAAAACCGCGACCGACCAGAACCGTCCGAGCGACGGGAATACGCAAAGCTACGTATTCTATGACGGCCTCGGGCGCGAGTCAGAAGCGTCGACACAGGCGGGGTCGCAGAACATTGCGGTGTGCAAAACATACGACGGGCGGGGCCGTCTGCAAACCAGATCGAACCCGGCCTATTCCGCGGTCGGATTCGGCAACCTGGACGCGAGCATTTGCACCACGAACACGGTCAGCTACACCTACGATGGCCTGAATCGCCTGCTCACCACCACGCAACCGGACGGCTCCATGTCGCAGAACCTGTACCATGCCGATTCCACCACCCATACATTCCAAACACTCGAGATCGAGCCCGGTGCACGCAACCGGCTGCGATACGCCGATGCGGCGGGAAGGCTCGTGGAGGTTGATGAGAACGACCTGAGCTGGCAGAATGGGAGTTACGGGATTTCCGGACAGGCCACCTACACGACCACTTATGCCTACGATGCGTTGGACGACCTGACATTTGTGTACCAGGGTGGCCAGAACATCGGGTGCAGAGCGAACAATGTCCCGGCGTCGAGGTGTTTCGTTTACGATTCCCTGAAGCGGCTGGTGCAGGCGACTAGTCCGGAAAATGGAACCATAACATACAGCTACGATATGAGCGGCAACCCGGGCACCCGTGCGGACGCCCGCCTGACTTTGACATCCTCCTACGACGGCCTGAACCGGGTGACAGGCAAGTCCTACAGCGACGGCACAACGCCGTCGGTGAACTATAGCTACGACAACACCCAGGGCGGCTGTAACGGGAAGGGGCGGCTGAGTGTCGTCACCGCAAACAGCACGCCGTTTGCACGGTCGAACACCTACTGTTATGATTGGGCAGGCCGTCCCACCAGCTACAATCAATTCACCGACAGCCAGGGATACGGGATGTCGTACGTGTACGATCTGGCCGGGGCTGCGCGGGCATTCAGCCTACCGTCGGGCCGCCAGGAGATCGTGAACTACGATACTGCTGGCCGTGTGAGCGCCGTGAGCGGATTGCTCGGCTCGATATCCACGCCTTATGCCGGCTCGTTTGCCTATTTTGCCAACGGCTCGGTCGACAACTTTCAGCTCGGGCCGAGCTTTCTCCGGCAGCAGTATTGCCAGAACAACCGCCTCCAGGTGACAGGCGTACGCCTTGGACCGGCCAACGGAGGAACCACCGGCAACTGTGCCAGCGCCGGCGACCTGCTGAACCTGGCGATTCGGCTATCCATCGGCGGGCATCAACAATGGCAACATCCTCTCGGAAAGCATCTCTACCGTTGCGCCCTTCAACGCCACGCAGAACTTCACCTACGACGCCTATAACCGCCTTTGGACCGCATCGGAGGGCTCGTGGTCGCAGACCTACGGGTACGACGCCTACGGGAACCGCTGGGCGAATGGGACGGTGTTGTCATCGTTTACCCCGACCACGCAGAGCAGCTTCAATGCCGGCACCAATCGGCTGACCGGCGCCAGCTACGACGCGGCGGGCAACCTGCAGGCCATCGGAGGCTACACCTTCACCTACGACGGTGAGAATCGCATGGCCAGCGCGACGCTGAATGTGACGGCGATGTATGAGTATGATGGAGAGGGACGGAGGGTCGGCAAGATCGTGTGTCCTACCGCGAGCACGTGTAATGCCTCGACGCCGGGGGTGATCCTCACGCGTTACGTGAACGATGCGCAGGGGAACCTGGTGGCGGAATACGGGCAGAGTTCAACGCAAGCGCCATGCACGACGTGCTATCTGGCGGACGATCACTTGGGGAGCACCCGACTGGTCGCCAGCGCCACCGGGAGTACCGTGGAGTATCACGATTACCTGCCCTTTGGGGAGGAGATCCCGACCGGGATGGGAGGGCGGAACGGGCTCTACGGGTCGGCCGACGGAGTTACCGGCAAATTCACGGGCAAGCCGCGGGACACGGAACTGGCGGGCTCGGCGATGCAGGGCTTCGATTACTTCGGGGCAAGGTACTTCTCGGGCGCGATGGGAAGGTTCACGGGCGCTGATCCAAAGCATTTCCCGCACGACATCACAGACCCGCAGAGCTGGAACAAGTACACATATACGCGCAACAACCCCCTGAGGTACATCGATCCCGATGGCGAAGACTGGCAGGACGCCCTTAAGGGTGCTATCAACGCCTTCGCGAGCGACAACACCTTAGGCGCTGGCCGCATCAGTAACACCAACGGTGATTTCCGGACCGGCCAGGCAGTCGGCGACGCAGTCGCGACCGCGACGGGCACGCTGGAGACCATCGTTGGGGGCGGCGCCGAACTCCTAGGAGGAGCCTTGGATCTCACCGGTGTCGGCGCGCTCATTGGTGTTCCAGTAAACGTAGCTTCGGCCGGGATCATCGCGCACGGGGCCACCACGGCCGTTGAAGGCGGCGGCCACCTTGCGAACGCAGCTTTATCATCCGCGCAAGACAACGCTCCAAGCTCCGGAGGTGCCTCCAGGCCGGAGCAGATCGCCGATACGATTGAAAAGGGCGGATTCAGAGTGACCAACAACCCGAAGGCCCCTAATCAGGAAGGAAATGTCACGATCACTCACCCGAACGAACCCGGGACCAAACTGAATGTTCGTGTCGAGACCCATCCCATTCCACGAAGCGGTGGCCAGCCTGCTCCTCACGTGAATGTCGAGGTTGTAAAACCGGGCCCGAAGAATCGCCCGCGGGTAGTCTCCAACAAACACATCGACCAATGAGCCCTTATGAAGAGTTTCAATTTTGACTTCCAGGAAGAACCGCCGAATCACATCACGTTCGAGTACAGTCCCGAAGCGGACGAAGATCTCGATACGCTAGTCGAGAACGGTGTTCCAGTTCTGTACGCAAATCAGACAGCGCTGCTCAGTCTCGCAAGACTATTCATAAAAATGGCGCTGGGGGAGTACAAAGACGGCTTCCACGTCCATCTGCGAAAAGACCTCAATGCTGATGAACCCGACCGGTTGATTGTAATGCTACACTCATCCGAAACAGGGAAGCACACGGGGAGCGCCAGCACTGAACAGCAAGTAATCACGGACTGAGTCCTCGTTCGCCGATGCGGCTCTTCAAAAGGGGCTCTTCCATCTGTTTAGTGGTTGCGGGAGCGGGGTCCGGCCCACCGCAGTTGGAGTAAATCGCGTTGATGAAGTTCTGCTTGTTGCGGAAGCCGAGGGCTTCAACTGGGGCCGAGCTTCCTCCGGCAGCAGTATTGCCAGAACAACCGCCTCCAGGTGACAGGCGTACGCCTTGGGGGGCCCCGCCGGCGGAGGAACGACCAGCAACTGTGCTAGCGCCGGCGCCCCCCGCCAGCTTGCGCGGGTATTCCACGTCGGCCGACAGGAACACGTCGAATGGCGCGCGGTTCTGGATCTGGGCGTAGAAATTGCCCGACGATCCGTAAGCCGTCTGCACGTCGATGGCGGGATACTGCTGGAGGAACCCGCGCGAGACTTCGTCCAGCGCGAAGCTCAAGTCG
>OMOG01000502.1 GCA_900290305.1 Candidatus Sulfopaludibacter sp. SbA4 | reverse complement strand
TCCCCACCAGGCGGTTGGTCCCCTGTGCGATCGTGATCGGCCGTTCCGTGTTCTCGCGCATCGTCAGGCACGGCACCTGAAGGATGGTGGTCTCTTCCTGAATGCCGCCCGAATCCGTGAGCACCAGGCGCGCCTCGCTGGTTAGCCGCAGGAATTCGAGATATCCCAGTGGCTCCGTCAGAATCAGGCCGCCTTGCGTGAACCCCGCGCCCTCCATCCGCTCTCTCGTCCGGGGGTGAACCGGAAATACCACCGGCAGATGACGCGACAGCTCCGTCAGCATGTTCACCAGGGACGCCAGGTGCTCCATGCCATCCACGTTCGAGGGCCGATGCAGGGTGGCCACTGCATAGCTTCTGCTCTCGAGTCCGAGCCGATCGAGGACCCCGGTTGCCGCGGCCTTGTCTCGGAATTTCATCAATGTGTCAATCATCACATTGCCGACAAGAAAGATCATTTCCTTCGGTCTGCCTTCAGCCAGCAGATTCGTCACACCGCTCGGCTCACTGGCAAACAGGTAGTCGGAGAGTACGTCGGTGACCAGGCGGTTGGTCTCCTCCGGCATGCGGCGGTCAAAGCTGCGGAGTCCCGCCTCGATGTGGGCCACCGGAATGCCGAGCTTGGAGGCCACCAGCGCCGCTGCCATCGTCGAATTCACGTCGCCTACGACCAGGACCAGGCCGGGCCGCCGTTCTTTCAATTCGGTTTCCAGCCGCAGCATCACGCCGGCCGTTTGCGACGTGTGGCTGCCGCTGCCGATCTCGAGGTTGACGTCCGGCGCAGGCATCCCCAACTCATCGAAGAAGGTCGCCGACATTTCGGGCGAGTAGTGCTGGCCGGTGTGAATCAACCGGCACTGAAACGCGGAACGGCGTTCGGCCTCCTCCAGAATCGGCGCCATTTTTACGAAATTCGGCCTTGCGCCCACAATCGCCGAGATCTGTATCTTCATGCCGGATTTCCCAAATCGCGCCGGAGCCGCATGGCCTTCGTATACACCTTACTGAATTCCGCGCCCCAAAAGAATAGCTGCGCCGAGTAGTATACC
>OMOG01000287.1:12726-20973 GCA_900290305.1 Candidatus Sulfopaludibacter sp. SbA4 | reverse complement strand
GCTGACAATCGGCACGAGCGGCTCCAACCTGATCGGGTCGAATACCGGCTGCCTGTTCGACTGGCTGGTAGAGAGCTCGAATAGTAACGTACCTTTCTGCTACAACAACGTGGGAACATACAGCCCCGGGTCGTATGTGTACACGGACCCCTACGGCCGCGTATACACGATCTCGGCCACCGGAGGCCTCCAATCCATCAAAGACCTGGGCGGCAACACGCTGACGGTGACGCCAAACGGCATCGTGAGCAGCAACGGCCTAAATGTGCCCTTCGTGCGTGACGCGCAGGGGCGCATCACGCAAATCAGTGCCCAAGTGGACCCGCTAAACCCGCAAAACAGGGTCTCATACCAGTACACTTACGATAGCAACGGCAACTTGGCCAGCGTGATTTATCCGACGATGACCAACGGGGTGCAAGACACAGTCAAATACTCATACAGCGCCACGGACGTGCACCTGTACACCGGCGGAACCGATCCGAAGGGGAATCCGCTCCCGACTGCACAATACGACACGGCTGGCCGGCTGCAAAGCGTGACCCTTAACCCCGATCCGGTCACCAGCTACATCACCAGCTACACGTATGATGTGCCGAACCGCACCACGGCTATCGCCTATCCACCGGATGCCAACGGACAGGTGGGTCAGCCAGCTCGGCTGGTCTACGATGTCTACGGCATGCTGTTGACCTCCACCGATCCGCTGAACCATACCACCACCAACGTTTATAATCCGGATCACACGCTGCAATCGGTGACCGATCCGCTGGGGCACACCACCAGCTACACGTACGACTCCAACGGCAACCGCACATCAGTAACGTATCCAAGAACGCCCACCAGCAACAACACCACCAGCACCACCGCTTACAACGAGGCTAGCGAGCCGACGCAAACCACCGACGAGCTGGGTAACGTCCGGACTTACACCTACGACGCCAACTTCTGGCCGAAACTATCGAGCGATTCCATCGGCCCGCTGGTGAGCTCTACCTTCAACGCTAACGGCACGATGCAGTCCAAAGCGATAGGCTACGACCTCACGACCACCTCCGGGAAGGCGACCACCTACGCATACGACGCATTCGGCAACCTTTCCAGCGAGACCGACGCTTTGGGCCGCCAAACCACCTACACCTACGATACCCTGGGACGGAAGACTTCGATGACGGCCTCCGGCGGCGGCACCACCAACTACACATATGACGCCCTGGGGCGTCTGAAGACGGCAGCAGAACCGCTCGGCCGCACGACCAACTATCAATACGACGCCAACGGCGACAAGATCTCGGAAACCGATGCCAACGGCAACACTACCACCTATCAATACGACGCCCTGAACCGCCTGGCGCAGACTACATATCCGACCACGCCCGCCACCACGATGTTGTACAGCTATGACTTCCGTAACAACCCGATCAACGCCACGGACCAGGCCGGCCGCGTAACACACAACGTCTACGACCTCGCCGGCAGCCTCACCTCGATAACGACGGCCTATCCAACACCAGACGCCGCCACCACCTCATACACCTATTACAATGATGGACGCAAGGCGACCGAAATCGATCCGCTCGGCCACACCACGACTTATAGCTACGACGCCGCAGGCCGATTGACCAGCACGGTAGACCCACAGAGCCACACCACGCAGTACGCCTATGACGATGCCGGCAACCAAATCTCCGTCACCGACCCCAACCTCCACAAAACCCAAAGCCAGTACGATGCTCGTCGTCGTCTCTCGAAGACCACGTACGACGACGGAACTACGACGCAATACGCCTATGACAGCCCCGGCAACCTGACTGCCGTGACCGATCAGGCCAGCAACACCGTGCAATACACCTACGACGCAGCCAACCAGCTCACGAGCGTGATCCAGACTGCCAGCCCGAACCCGCAGAACACTACAGCGTACAACTACGACAGCAATGGCAACCGAACGAATCTGACAGACGCCAACAGCCACACCACCCAGAACGGCTTCGACCTGCTGAACCAACTGAAACAGGAGACGATGCCGGTCGGACAGGCGCAGACCCGCACGTATGATGCCGCCGGAAACATGGTTTCGCTGACGGACTACAACGGCAAGAGCACGACCTACGCCTACGATACGCTGAACCGCCTGATCGCGAAGGCGCCAGATCCGTCGGTCGGCGATACAGTGGTAACCTTCACCTATACGCCGACGGGCAAGCGGGCCAGTATGACCGACGCTAGTGGCACAACAACCTACACGTATGACAACGTGGACCGCTTGAAGACAAAAGCCACGCCGCAGGGAACGCTGAGCTACACCTATGATGTGGCAGGCAACGTGGCCTCGGTAGCATCGAACAACGCCAACGGCGTTTCGATCATGTATACCTACGACAGTTTGAACCGCCTGAGCACGGTGGTGGATAATCGTCTACCGGTGGGCCAGAACACGACCACGTACGCCTACGACCCGGCCAGCAACCTGGCTACAATGACGTATCCAAACGGTTTGCAGTCCAGCCTTACGTATGATGACCTGAACCGCGTCACTGCGCTGAACGCCACCAAAGCGAGTTACACCTACACGCTGGATCAAACAGGGAATCGGAAGCAGGTGACTGAATCCAGTGGCCGCGTATCGAACTGGACCTACGACGGCATCTATCGCCTGACGAACGAAACGATCAGCCTCGATCCGATGAACAAGAACGGCAGCGTGAATTATGGCTTGGACCCAGTTGGCAATCGATTGTCGCAAAGCGCCGCGCCCGCGCTAGCCGGCCTGTTGCCAGGCAATTTCACCTACGACGCCAACGACCGCCTCTCGACGGAAACCTACGACAATAACGGCAACACCACGGCATCCGGAGCCCGAACCCTCGCCTACGACTTCGAGAATCGTTTGAAGTCGATGAATGGCACCGCCGTCACGCTGCAATATGATGGCGACGGCAACCGGGTCGCGAAGACAGTGGGCGCGGCGGCTGTACGCTACTTGACGGACGACCTAAACCCAACCGGCTATGCGCAAGTGATAGAAGAGTTGGTCGGCGGTGCGGTCACGCGGCAGTACACGTATGGACTCCAGCGCATCAGCCAGAGCCAACTCATCAACGGTGCGTGGATGTCGAGCTTCTACGGATATGATGGCTCTGGCAGCGTCCGCACCCTAACCGACGCCACTGACACCGTGACCGACACGTACGACTACGATGCGTGGGGCAACACGGTAAACACGACCGGCTCGACCCCGAATGCGTATCTCTACCGCGGTGAACAGTACGATGCGGATCTGGGCCTCTACTACCTCCGGGCACGCTATTCCAATCCGCTGACAGGAAGATTCCTCTCGACAGACCCAGCCGGCGGCGCCATTACAGATCCGGCGACCTTGCACAAGTACCTTTACGCGAGCGCCGATCCCGTGAATCGAATCGACCCGACGGGAAGGGTTGGGATTCTAATTTGGGACCCGACCAAAATCGGCGGGTACGTGGCTTTCGCCCCAGGGCCTCTCGCACAGATTCTGGCACAAATTCGCGTTCCTTTGGTGTCACTTGGCTGCCGCGACTGTAAAGCTCGTGAGGTCCCGCCGGGCAGCAAGGGCGACCCCGAAGTGTGTGACTACTATGACGACCTCTGCAAGTCCTGCGGGGACTCATATGCCTGCAACGCAGCGAATTGCTGCCGAAGCTTTGGCCGGGGCCCGAAGCCAAACGCAGTCCGGCTTTGCCTGCTGGAGCGGGACCGATTCTGCGTGAGGCTCGCATGTGGAAATCCGAAACAACTGAGACGATGTCGAATTGACATTCATATCACTTGTTACTTGAAGATTAGGTTCACACCACGCCCGTGGGAATTTGATCTGCGACGTTGCTTGCAGACCGCCACTGGTTACTGATTTTCGGACGAACGGTATGCACAAATTGGCAATGACTACCGCCATCAGCATCTTAACGATGTGGCTTATGCTCTATCTGAACGATGCAGATTTGAGGCTGTCTTCACCGTGGGCCGGAGTTCTGTGGGTCGTAACTTTGCTTTGTCCGAGCGCCTGTTTTTGGCTGCTCTGGATGGGCAGCAGATTCCGAGAGGAGACGGAAGTACGGCAGGTAATGCTTAGCTGGGGGGTTATAGCTGTGGCCTCTATTTCCGTGAATGTTGTCATTGCTCTTCTGCCGCGAGCACTTCTGCAGGATATCGGCCCGATGATCGGCTCGGCATTTACAGCCTCGTATGTTTCGGGTCTGGTGCTCGGCTTAGCGTTCTTGGTCCAATGGCCGCAAATGAGAAACTACGTCCGCGAGAATCGACTACTAGGGCCATTGGCACTGGTCGCGGCGGCAAGCCTGGCAGCGGGAGTGTGGGCCGCTACGTCTCTCTTCAAGGTCAGCACAATCATTGGGCTCTTCGGTTCGTCATTACTCGATATGTTTTGCTTGATGACGATTCTAGTCGCGTTTCTGTCATTGTTGAATGTTACTCACTTTCAAGCCGTGTTAGGCGTTGCAGCCCTCGTTGGTATGGCTCTGACTTTTCTTTCGCCTATCGGCGTATTCTTCTCGATCTGGTTAAATGGTGTCATGTTCTGGCCGTTCGTGATTCTGTGTAGCCTTGCACTCCAGGCGATTCTCGTCCGCCTCTTGCATCCCTCGATCATTTGTGGACCGGGGGGCGGAGTTGGCCGCCATAGGGAAATGCGTCAGCCTGAACTGAGCGATTGATAAATCCCATGCGAAATAGACCGCAGTATATCGTGTTTTGCGCCTTCCTCTGGCTGTCTGTCCCCCGCGTGCTGCCCGCAGCCCAGAGACCCACTCAAGCTTCAAGCGAAGTAGCGCGTGGGTTGACGATTCCGCCGACAGCCAATTCCCGTGGCTCTGACAAAGCTCCTGTCACGGTGCTCGTCTTCTCGGACCTTGAGTCTTTCCCCTGCGCCCGTTCCGCCAGCGTCCTTTCTGAGCTAATTGGGCAAAGCAAGGACGTCCGTTTGCTTTTCAAGCACGCACCCTCCGCCAGTAATCCCAACGCTCTTCTCGCGCACGAGGCTGCCCTGGCTGCTGGGGCCCAGGGTAAGTTCTGGGAGATGCATGATGTGCTGTTCGAGAACCAGACTAGGCTTAGCCGCGCCGACCTGCTGAAATACGCCAACGGGCTCGGCCTCTATATGCCAGCGTTCCAAAGCGCACTCGACAACCACACCTACCGCCCAATCATTGAGCGCGACTTGGCCGAAGCTAAAGGACTCGGCGTCACCACGACACCGACGTTTTTTGTCAACGGACGCCGCCTGGTCGGCCCCCAGGGCTACGCGTCGCTGGGCGCGGTCATCGACTCCGTCTTGGCCGGCATCCCGAAGAGCCAACGCGTCCAGGAGGAAATTGTCGCCTCGGGACCGGCACAGGCCATCAACCTCAGGCACGCGCCTGTCAAGGGACCAGCGACAGCCCCGATCAGTTTGGTCGAGTTTACCGACTTCGAGTGCCCTTTCTGCGCCGACACAGCACCCATCATCCCTCAACTGCTGGCCGCGTATCCCACGCAGGTCCGCTTCGCCTTTAAGCACTACCCACTGCCGATGCATAGGGAATCGCGGCTGGCCCACGAAGCTGCTCTCGCCGCGGGTGAACAAGGTAAATTCTGGGAGATGCATGACGCCCTCTTCGCCGGCCAGGACAAACTCACCCGTGACGACCTCATCGCCAAGGCTAAGCAACTGAACCTCGACGTGCCGCGCTTTACGAAAGACCTGGACAGCCACCGCTTCAAGTCCGCCGTGGATTCCGACCTCCAGGAAGGCAACCGTTTGGGGGTTGATGGCACGCCGTTTTTCTTCATCAACGGCCACGCTATCAGCGGCGCGGTCGGCCTGCCCGCGTTGAAGCAACTTATCGACGCCACCCTGAAGGACGCCGCCGCACCAACGGCAAAGCCCGTTCCCGCCCGATAGATCCGAGGACGGCGAGTTCAGCCCCCATACCGCCAGCACCCGCGTTTTCAATCCAATTCCCCGAACCTCCGCTGGCGCGATTTTCCGAGTCACAAGCTCAGAATTTCCCGTATCCTTCTGATTCCAAAGAATTGCAGGGTCCCCAATCGCAAACCCCTGCTGGACTTTGTGCTAAGTGTGGATTGAAAGGGGGAAACTCGTACATGACCAGCCCGGGAAGCGAAACTCTCCAGCCACTGGGCCATGGTCCAAGCTCCCCCCAGAGGCTGGATGACCCAGCCGACTTCACCCCCTGCACCTCGGAATGCCAAACGAACCTAATCCCATTTCCGAACACCTCGCCGGGATTAGTTTGGGAGACGCATTATCTAAAAAATGCCCCTCCGATGCGTCTCCCAAACTTTGGACATCCTTGCAAGCCACAGAAAAATAGAACCTTAGGAACGCGAAGATATTTGTGCGCGACTCTCCTGTTTTTTGCGTCACATGCGTCACCCACCTCTCCCGCAGCGGCAGCCACAGCCCTCACCGCTGCCACGGTAGTGACTCCCTACTCGGTGCCTGCCCCTGTGACCAATATGGTGGTGGCCGGCACTGTGCTGCACGTCACCGCCGGCGCCGGCGGTTACGCCACCTACCAGATTCCCGGAGTCACCGCCACGCAATTCAGCCTCACCGGAAGCTGCGGCGGCCCCGTCACCTGGACCCTGAATCCCCTCACCGCCGGCACCCTTACCGCATCCGGCCTCTACACCGCACCCGCCTCCATCACCGCCGGCCAGACCGTCACCGTCACCGCCACCTCCGTCAACGACCCCACCCAGACCGCTTACGCCCCCGTGACCCTGTCGCAGATCCTCACCCTGACCCTCGCCTCATCGGCCACCAGTCCCTACATCGTAGGAAGCAGCGCCAACTTCGTGGCCACCGTTACCTCCGCCGGCACGCCCGCTTCCGGCGTCACCGTCACCTTCGCCATCACCGGCGCCAATCCGAAGTCCGTCACCGCCGTCACCGATTCCAACGGCCACGCCCTGCTCTCCTACTCCGGCGCCGCCCGCGGCCTCGACACCATCCAGGCCACCGCCGGCACCTTCAGCTCCAACGCTCTCTCCGCCCTCTGGGTCAGCCCCTCCAACTCCGTCACCACCACCCCAGTCACCGGCGAGTTCTTCACCGCCTCCTCCTGCCCCTCCGGATGCGAAGCCTTCACCACCCCCGCCACCCAGGTCCCCGCCTTCGCCCAAACCTTCCCCAACCTCATGTTCAACCCCGCCGGAGCCACGCCCCCCTCCGTCACCCGTTCCTTCGCCGACCTCATCCTCGACCCCAACGGCAACCCCACCGGCTCCATCGTCGCCCAGGGCAACGGCCACCAGGCCGGCGCCGGCGATCTCACCGGCTTCTCCGCCGTCTTCCGCGGCAACTTCGTAGTCACCCAAGCCGGCAACTACACCATCAACGTCACCAGCCAGGATGGCTTCATCTTCGGCGCTGCGAACGGTGCCTCGCGCGTCAGCGGCATCAACAACAACGCGCCCGCCGCCAGCATCTTCTCCCAATATCCCGTGATGGCCGCCAATAACGGCCCATCCACCAACGCCCCGGCCCCCATCGTCGTCGCCTTCCCGTCGCCCGGCTCCTACCCCTACGAGTTCGACTACAAGAGCGGCACCGGCGGCCCTCTCTCCTTCACCGTCACCACCACGCAAGGCGCCTCCACCACAGGCCTCCGCCCGCTCGATTCCCTCACATCGAGCACCACCACCCCCATCGCCGGACAGCCCGCCTCCTTCACCTTCAAGGCCACCGACGAAACCGGCGCCCCCATCCCCGGGCTGCCCATCACCGTCAACGTGGCCGGCATCAATCCGCAAACCTTCAACGCCACCACCAATTCCGCCGGCCTCGCCACCGTTACCTATCTCGAGACCACCCCCATCACTGACTTCCTGCAAGCCTCCGCCCTGGTCAACGGCCTGCAACTCTTCTCCGCCCAGATCACTGTCACCTGGGGCAAGCCCGCCACTTCGCCTAATGCGCCGCAGATCACCGTCAACGGCCCCTCCTCGCTGCAACTGCCGCTAACCGGCACTTACACCGCCGCCGTCACCGATCCCATCGCCCCATCCGGCGGCGCCATCACCGTCAACTGGACCCAGACCGGAGGCCCCTCCGCCGTCCAGATCGCCACCCCGCAACAGTTGTCCACCGTCGTCACTTTCCCCATCGCCGGTATCTACACTCTGCAAATCACCGCCACTGACTCGCAGGGCCCCAGCACCCTGACCGTCGGCCCCATCAACGTC
>OMOG01000287.1:0-12716 GCA_900290305.1 Candidatus Sulfopaludibacter sp. SbA4 | reverse complement strand
AATACCCAAACCCTGGCGCAGGGCTGGCTCAACGGCCTCCCCAATCCGCAGTTAGTCACCGGCCAGGTTCCCATCACGCTGATTCCGACCGAAACGCTGACCAGCGGAACCCTGCTGCTCTATCCGGTGAGCAGCGTCAACGGCGCTATCACCCTGAACCCCGCCACCGCCATCACCCTGAACCCCACTACCACCGGCACCGGCACCCTGGCCACCATCGATACCACGTTGCTCGCCAATGGCCCGTATTACATCCTGCTGCATGCCACCGATACCACAAATAAGACCATGGATAGCGGGATGGGCATCATCGTGGCCGGCGATTACAAACCCGGCCGCGTCACCACCACGGTCACCGACCTGGTGGTCCCCGCTCCCGGCCTGCCCATTCAACTCCAGCGCACCTACGACTCCCTGGTGCGCGGCACGTCGAGCGACTTCGGCAACGGCTGGACGCTGGGGGTCAACGTGCAACTGAGTGTGTCGTCCACCTACGATGTCACTCTCACCATCAACAACCAGCAACGGACCTTCTACTTCACGCCCTACCAGCCGGGCTTCCAGATTCCGGGCATCGGCTTCGCACCCAACCTGCTGGGCGTCTACTTCCCGGCCTACACCGGAGAGCCGGGAATGTACGGGACGCTGACGATCGGCACGAGCGGATCGAACCTGATCGGGTCGAATACAGGCTGTCTCTTCGACTGGCTGGTAGAGGGTTCGAATAGTAACGTACCTTTCTGCTACAACAACGTGGGGACTTACAGTCCCGGGTCGTATGTGTACACGGACCCCTACGGGCGGGTGTACACGATCTCGGCCACCGGCGGCCTGCAATCCATCAAAGACCTCGGCGGCAACACCATCACCGTCACGCCCACAGGCATTTCCTCCAGCAACGGCCTGAATGTGCCGTTCGTGCGCGACGCCCAAGGGCGCATCACCCAGATCACGGACACGCTGGGGAATGTATTTAAATATGGATACGATGCCAACGGCAATCTGTCGAGCATAACTTATCCTGGCGTCTCCACCTCCACGCAATACACCTACGACCTGACCCACCTATACACCGGCGGCACCGATTCACGCAACAATCCGCTGCCCAGCACGACGTACGACACCAGCGGGCGACTCCAGAGCGTAACGGACGCGGCACTGCAGACCACCAGCTACGCCTACGACCTGACCAATCGCATCACGACGGTCACCTATCCGGACACCGGCAAAGCCACGCTCACCTACGACGCCTACGGCAAGCTGGTATCCAGCACCGATCCGCTGAACCACACCACGAGCAACGTTTACGATGCTAATCACAACCTGACGTCCGTGACCGACCCCCTGGGCCACACCACCAGCTATACCTACGACATCAACGGAAATCGCACCTCGGTGACCAATCCGTTGAGCAAGAGCACCACCACCGCCTACAATCAGGCCAGCGAACCGGCGCAAACCACCGACGAGCTCGGCAACGTTCGCACCTTCACCTACGACACCAACTTCTGGCCCAAACTCGCCAACGATTCCATCGGTCCGGTAGTGAGCTTCACGTTCAACGCCAACGGCACCATGCAGTCCAAGGCGGTAGGCTACGACCTCACGACCACCTCCGGCAAAGCGACAGCCTACACTTATGACACATACGGCAACCTGACCGGGCAAACCGACGCCCTAGGCCGTCAGACCACCTACACCTACGACACTCTGGGCCGCAAGACCTCCATGACCACCCCAGCCGGAGGCACCACCAACTATACCTACGACGCCCTCGGCCGTCTGAAAACAGCAGCCGAACCGCTCGGTCGGACGACCACCTAACAATACGACGCCAACGGCAACAAGATCTCGGAAACCGACGCCAACAACCACACCACCACCTACCAATACGACGCACTGAATCGCCTCACCCAAAGCGCATATCCAAACTCCACAACCCTTTCCGGCACCTATGACTTCCGCAACAACATAATCAACACCACCGACCAGGCCGGTCGCATCACACAGGACGTCTTCGATCTGGCCGGCCGCCTCACGTCGGTCACCACGGCCTACCAAACGCCGGACGCCGCCACCACCTCCTTCACCTACTACAACGACGGCCGCAAAGCCAGCGAGACCGATCCGCTGGGCCACACTATCACGTACAACTACGACGTCGTGGGCCGTCTTACCAGCACCCTAGATGCGCAGAGCCACACCACCCAATACGCCTACGACGACGCCGGCAATCAGATCTCCGTCACCGATTCCAACCTCCACAAGACGCAGCAGCAGTACGATTCACGCCGCCGCCCGTCAAAAACCACCTACGACGACGGCACCACCACCCAACACGCCTACGACAGTCTCGGCAACCTGACCGCCGTGACCGACCAGGCAAACAACGTAGTCCAATATACCTACGACGCGGCCAACCAACTCAAGAGCGTCATCCAGACCGCCAGCCCCAATCCGCAAAACACGACCGCCTACAACTACGACGCCAACGGCAACCTGACAAACCTGGCTGATGCCAACAGCCACACTACCCTGAACGGCTTCGACGTGCTGAACCAGTTGAAGCAGGAGACCATGCCCGCCGGACAAGTGCAAACCCGCACGTATGACGCCGCCGGGAACCTGATTTCGCTTACCGATTACAACGGCAAGACGACTACGTACTCCTACGATACGCTGAACCGCCTCACGGCGAAGATCCCGGACGCGAGCCTCGGAGAGCCTACGGTCGGCTTCACCTGCACCGCAACCGGCAAGCGGGCCAGCATGACCGATGCCGGCGGAACAACGACGTACACGTACGACAATCTCGATCGCCTGAAGACGAAAGCGACCCCGCAAGGGATGCTGAGCTACACCTATGACACGGCGGGCAACGTGGCGTCCATGGCGTCGAACAACACCAACGGTGTTTCGACGTCATATACCTACGACAACTTGAACCGACTGAGCACGGTGGTGGACAATCGTTTGCCAGCGGGCCAGAACACGACCGCGTACGTCTACGACCCAGCCAGCAATCTAATAACGGTGACGTATCCAAACGGTCTCCAGTCCAGCCTTACGTATGACGACCTGAATCGGATCAGAGCGCTGAACATTACGAAGGCGAATTACAGCTACACGCTCGGTCCGGCCGGCAACCGCACCGGCGCGGCGGAATCGAGCGGCCGGACGCTGAACTGGAGCTACGACGGCATTTATCGTTTGACTAACGAAACCATCAGTCTGGACCCGCGGTCGAAGAATGGCACCATCACGTACGGCCTCGACCCCGTGGGCAACCGGCTCTCCCAAACTTCGTCTCTCTCCGGAATCTCGACAGGCACATTCACGTTTGATGCGAACGACCGGCTCTCAACCGAGACGTACGACAACAACGGAAATACCTTGACCAGCGGTGGGAAGACGTTTGCCTACGACTTCGAGAGCCGCCTCAAGAGCATGAACGGCGCTGTCGCTCTGCAATACGATGGCGACGGCAATCGAGTCGCAAAAACGATTGGTGGTGTGACCACTCGCTACCTGGTGGACGATCTGAATCCGACCGGCTACGCGGAGGTAGTTGAGGAGATCGTCGGCGGCACGACGCAGCGCACGTACACCCATGGGGATCAGCGGATCAGCCAGAACCAACTCATCAATAGCGCTTGGACGCCGAGCTTCTACGGATATGATGGCATGGGCAGCGTTAGGCTCCTGCCCGATGTGACCGGTACCGTCACGGACACGTACGACTACGACGCCTGGGGCAACGCGGTGAACGTCAGCGGCTCAACCCCGAACAACTACCTGTTCCTGGGTGAGCAATTCGACCCAGACTTGAATCTCTACTACCTCCGTGCCCGATGGCTAAATCCAACGACCGGGCGATTCATCACCCGAGACCCAGCTAACGGCGACATCCTCGATCCGTTTACATTGCACAAATATCTCTACACCAACGACGATCCTGTCGACAAAAGTGACCCCGGTGGGTGGGCCACTCAGACCCAGACAGCGCCCACCGGCGCGGTATCCGAGTATGCGCAGCTTACAGGCTTTTCACTGACGGTATTCCGTGTGCTCCAAGCGACCGGAACGATTGCCAGCATAGTCTCGGACATTAGATGCATCTGGGAGCTTGGCGGCAGTTGGCTTGAGCTGGGTCTTTGGGTGGCGGAAGATCTCATCGCCCCCGTTGGCGTGTACCGGCAATCGTGTCAGGTGCGACCGAAGGGGCGCTGTCCGAAGGGTGAGCAAGATCATCACCTCCTTCCGTTTATGAACGGCAGAGGTGCTTCGTATTTCGGCAAATGCAATATGGATATTGAATCGCCCGAGTTCCATCGCTGCTGCCCGGATCCGGTCCACCAACAGATAAACAATATTTGGACTCAGGCATGGAAAGCTTATATGGCAACACACAAGAAATGCGATACAGAAGAGGTTCTTGCGTTTTTGATTGGATTGATGCAATCATCGGCTTTGAGGCCTCTGCTAAAACAGTGCTCACCGATTCCGGGCTTCGGGACAGGACCGCTTCCGTTTTGAAGATCGGAGTTCTTTGACTCGGCGAATCCGGGAGAGAATATACATTGGAGGAAGAATAAGTATGGCCGGTGGAATCCTATTGGGGCAAGGTGGCTTCTTGGATCAGTTGAGAAGCGGAGCAGTTGTGGATCGAGCCAGTGTGCTTGTGGAGTTGTTCGTACTGGCGCAACCCGAGTACGATCTCGCGGGAGAAGTGTTTTCTGGGTGTTTGGAACTCCTGGAAGCCAAGAAGCTGAGCCCAGAGGAGTTAGCACCGCACTTGCCAAAAATTATGGACATCTGGCGTTCGACCTATGCGAAAGTGCGAGGCCGTCAGCAAAAAGCACGTTCAAGCAGGAGGACAACCGCGCCCAGCTACCATCATGCTCGGGAGTTGTCTCGTACGCTGTTGGAACTCTTTGGGCACTTTCCTTCCAACATAGTTCTTGAGGCCCTGCACGATGGCGTTTCCCTTTCTGACCAACGCATCAAACTCGCCGCCGCAATGTCGCTCTTACGGTTGCACCAGCCAGTCGACGCTCGTGAACTTGAGAATATCGCCGCCGGCAATGAGGGCCGCATCCGCCTTTGGCGTGGACTCAAGAAACTTGGATTGGAGTCCAGCATGCCTAAACAGTGGGCAGGCACCGCCGAGTTGGCGGCTTCGTCATTGGCCGATTGGGCGAGCAGTCCATTGGAAATGGGAGTGATACCAGAGGAAATCGAACTGATGGATGTTTTCCCGACGGAAGGCGAGGAGGGAATTCTCGATGTATATCTGTTCCGGTTCCGTCAGTGTAAAGGTGATTCCTCAAGGCCCAGCGCACGATGGGTCGCCGGCATTGCCGGACCCTTCCATCGCGGCGAAGAGTTGAGTTCGCCTTGGAGCGCTTTTCAGGCCTGGGATGCAATGCCACCCAAGGCGCACTTCAAGAAGCTCTACCTTCGATAGGAACCGGTGGATGAAACTAAGAATGTCACCTGGAGTGCAAGCGAAATGAAAAGGTCTAGTCGATTGATCGTAGCCGTGTTCAATATTACCCTCGGCATCCATGGCTCGATGGCTCAAAAACAGCCGGTAATATCCACATCCAAAGCAGCCGCGCCCTCAGCCGCCACCTCCTTCCTCGGCTCCGCAAAAGCTCCCGTCGCAGTTCTCGTCTTCTCCGATTTCGAATCGTTTCCCTGCGCCCGCTCCGCCAGCGTGCTGGCTCGATTACTCGCCGAGACAAAAGATGTGCGCCTCATCTTCAAGCACGCCCCCGCCGCCGTCAGTCCAAACTCGATGCTCGCCCATGAAGCCGCGCTGGCGGCCGGGGATCAGGGAAAATTCTGGGAAATGCACGACCTGCTGTTCGAAAACCAGACCAAGCTCACCCACGCCGACCTGGTCGCGTACGCCAAACAACTTAATCTCAACATGACCGCCTTCCAGCAGGCTCTTGACAGCCACACCTACCGACCCATCATCGAGAGCGACCTCGCCGAAGCTAGAGCCCTCGGCGTCACCACCACGCCCACATTCTTCATCAACGGCCGCCGCTTGATTGGCCCACAGGGCTACGCCTCGCTCAACGCGGTGATCGAATCACTGCTTGCCGGTATCCCCGCCAGCCAGCGCGTCCAGCAAGAAATCGTCGCCGCCGGACCGGCGCAGCAGATCAATCTCGTACACGCCCCAGCCAAAGGTTCCGCGACGGCGCCCACCAGCCTGGTCGAGTTCAGCGACTTCGAGTGTCCCTTCTGCGCCGAAACCGCACCCCTCATCCCTCAACTGCTGGCCGCCTATCCCACGCAGGTCCGCTTCGCCTTCAAGCACTACCCGCTTCCGATGCACAAGGAATCGCCGCTGGCCCACGAAGCCGCCCTCGCCGCCGGTGAACAAGGCAAATTCTGGGAGATGCACGACCTGCTCTTCGCTGGCCAGGACAAACTCACCCGTGACGATTTGATCGCCAAAGCGAAGCAACTGGACCTGGACATGCCCCGCTTCACAAAAGACCTGGATAGCCACCGCTTCAAACCGCTGGTGGATGCCGACCGCCAGGAAGGCAACCGCCTGGGTGTGGACGGCACGCCATTCTTCTTCATCAACGGCCACGCCATCAGTGGAGGGGTCAGCCTGCCCGAGTTCAAGCAACTGATCGACGCCGCTCTGAAGGAAGCCGCCCCACCAACCGCAAAGCCCGGTCCCGCCCGATGATCCGAGGACGGCGAAGTTAGGTCAACCTCCATACCGCCTGCTGGCGCGATTTTTCGAGTCACAAGCTCAGAATTTCTCGTATCCTTCTGATTCCAAAGAATCGCGGTGTCCCCAACCGCAAACCTCTGCTGGCCATTATGCTACGTTTGGATTGAAAGGGGGAACCTCGTCGATGACCGGCCCGAGAAGCCAAACTCACCAGCCGCTGAGCCATGCTCCAAACTCCCCCCCACCGATGCCTCCCGCTGCCCTAGTTGGCCCCCGCACCTCGGGATACCAAACGAACCTAATCCCATTTCCGAACAGCTTGCCGGGATTAGTGAGGTGGGACACTCCGTTGCACGGAGCGAGGCCATCGTCGTTCGTGGCCTGTCACGGGCCGGGCTTTTAGCCCGGCGAGTCAGTAGTCGCAAAGCCCTAACGATTAGTCACTCCACCGTCCACGACCCCATCGACTGCCAGCCCGAGTTGTTGGCGCCCGTCGAATCCCGGGCCGCCATGTAGATCACCTGGTTGCCGTCAAACCCAGCGGTGAAAGTGATATTCAAAACCAGCGTCAACGTGTTTCCGCTGCCGTTTGCCGAGGAGCCCGCCGAACTCACCGAGCACTGACTGTTACTGACCGCGCCCGAGCCGCCCAACGTCAGCCCAGGTGACAATCCCGTGCCCGCATCGTTCACCAGGTACAGCACACTGAGCGGCTGGCTGTATGCCAGGTAACACGCCTGGTTGCCGTTCAGAAAGTTATTAATCAGCATGTCGACCACTCCCAGGTCCAGGTAGCCCTTCGAGTCACTGAAGGTGAACGTAAACGTCTGGGCCGAGCCCGATCCGCGCGCCGGAGTGACTCCCCCGACCGTTGGGAAAGTCATTACCACGGGCACGCCCCACGTCCCCAAAGCCTGCCACCCTGAGTTGTCCCCTTCCAGATCGCGGGCCGCCAGGTAAACCACCTTGTTGCCCACATAGCTCGCGCTGAAACTCAAATTCAGCGTCAGTGTGAAGGTATTGCCGCTGCCCGACACCGAAGAACCCGAGCCTGCCACGGAGCACTGGCTGTTCGCCGTGCTCCCCGATCCGTTCAGCGCCAGTCCCGGGAGCAGCCCGTTGCCCGCATCGTTCACCAGGTACAACACGCCCACGCTGCGGCTGTACGCCAGGTAGCAGGACTGGTTGCCGTTCAAAAAATTGTTGATCAGCACGTTCACCACGTCCAGATCCTGCCAGCCGCGCGGATCGTTGTAAGTGAACGTCAGGATCTGGCCCGATCCGCTGCCCGCTCCCGGGTTCACGCTGACCGGCTCCGGGCTGCCTCCCGCCGGCGCCGCCGAGGTCAGCGCGATGCTCACCGGATTCGACCCCGTGGGAACCGGTGTGCCTCCCATGGGCGTCAGTGTTCCGGTAGTCGCATTGACGGTGAACGCCAGTGCCTCGTCCTTGTCGTCCGGACCATAGGCATATTTGCCCGTGCCATCCAACGCCAAAGCCTGCAGCGGCTTCCCCGTCGCGAACGGCGATCCGGCCACCGGAGTCAGTGCCCCGCTCCCCGCGTCGATGTTATACGCCGCCACGTTGGTATCGTAAAAATCCACTGCGTAAGCAAACTTGCCGTTGGGATGGATCGCGACCGCCACCGCCGAGTCTCCTACTGAGTATGGCGATCCGGCCACAGCAGTCAGTGCCCCCGTACTGGCATTGATCGTGTAAGCCGAGAGGGAACCGCTGAGGCCGTTGGTCGCTGTCACATATGCAAACTTGCCGGTGGGATCCAAAGCCACGAAGTTTGCGCCCGCCGTCGCCCCGAAAGGTGAGCCTGTGACTGGCGTCAGCGCCCCGCTGGCCGTGTTGATACTGTACGCGCTCACAGTGCCATCGCCATTGTTCACCACGTACGCGAACCTGCCCGTCGGATGGATCGCCACGGCGTAAGGATTGAGTCCCGCGGCAAAAGGCGATCCGGCCACCGCAGTCAGTGCCCCGCTGCCAGGGTCGATAGTGAATGCCGAAACGTCGTTGTCGTAATAGTTCGCGGCATAAACGAACTTACCCGTGGCATCCACCGCCACGGCGGTAGGACCGCTTCCGGTGCTATACAGAGACGCGATCGTGGTCCCAGCCGCGGGTGTCAGCGCCCCGTTACCGGCATTGATGGCATAAGCGAAAAGGTCATTGCCAAGGGTATTTGCCACATAGGCGAACTTGTTGTTGGAAGTGATGGCAATCGCCTGGGGTAGTGGTCCGTAGCTGGGAAAAGGCGAGCCCGGCACCGCTGTCAGAGCACCGCTGGCCGGATTGAGGGAATAACCCGAAACGGTGCCGTCCGAGCTGTTCGTTACGTACGCGAATTGGCCTTCGAGCGGACCGGCCAGTACGGCCAGCGCGAAACCCAAATACCATCCCTGCATCCCTTTCCTCCCCGGTAACGCCGGCACCGCTACGGCCCGCAAGCGGTCCCCGGGACCCGCAAGCGGGGGTCTTGCCGCCGGCTACAGCCTGGCGCACATCAGGGAACCCCACGCGCCCGAAAAAGTTGCAGTCGGATCCCCGTCGCCTTCCGCCCGCCGGCGGAATACCTCCTGCCATCTTGGCGAGTTCGCCCCGCTCTCAACTGAAGCCTTCCGCAACATCGCCGGAGTGACCATCCAGATCGATGGCGTCCAAGCCTGGAATCGCCGGATGAATCGTAATCGGGTCAAGATCGCATGGAAGCTCGACCGCAAAACGGCTCGCCGCAAGTTCGGCTACAAAAGGAAGTCTCTTAACTTACAGAATCGAGAGAGGACGGTCAGGGGCCTGGGTTTTGGGAGGGTGCTTCGTGATCGCGAGCGAGGGTAAGAGCGTTACGCAAATCGCCCACACGACTACGTGCATCGTCATGAGAGCGCAGGCCTCGCGCCAGCCTTCGCCCATAATGTGTGAAATCGCCAATAATACGTTGGGCACAAACGACAAGATAAGGACTGCAGCCGCAACTCGACGCCATGTGCGGACCGGGTTCGGATAAGACACCATGCCAGCAAAGACGAGATAGCCATCGCGGTGCAGCCAATAGTGCCAACGATGGGAGGGCCTGGAGTGAGTGGCGTGAACGCCGGGTCGGTGTGAAGCACCTGAACGGCAACCTCGCGAACGGCTAGCACGGCGGCCACGGCTGCGGCAATTGTCAATGCTGCTGACCCCCACAGAACTCGCGGGGACCTAAGATAATGCGCCGGTTCTTCCACAACAGTTCCCTACCTATGACGCCGGTTCTTCCACAACAGTTCCCATTCTATGCAAGCCAAGCCCCCATCAACCCCGAAAGCGCCCCAAAATCGCGTCGCCGTCGCCGATCTCCGTGCCGGCCTGCGCGGCGCGCCCCACTTCAAGAGTCGTCCCGCCGCCCGTTCCTCATCTGCCCAAACACCACCGATTCATTGAGTTAACGTAGAATCTTGAGGGGTAACATCCATTGTGGCCTTCATAATTTCTTCCGAAGTGCGTAATTTGGGGGCGCCCATACGTCTACTCCCGTGTATGTCGGTAGATGCCATGCCGTTCCCTGATGCCACGGAAACGGAAACTCAGCGGATCGCGCGTGGTCTGCATCAAAATGATGCTGCACTCATCGGTGAGATGGTCGATCGCTATCAGTACCGGCTGGTCCGCTATCTGCTCTACCTTACGGGACGCCGTGAGCACGTTGAAGACCTGGTGCAAGAGACGTGGGTCCGCGTGCTCACGCGAGCTGCTCAGTACCAGGGCCGGTCCAGATTTGAAGCCTGGCTGTTCTCCATCGCCCGCAATCTCGCTATCGACGGCTTGCGGCAGAGGCAAATCTTCAGCCTGGACGATTCGCCTGCATCCGTATCGAACGGAAATGCCTCAGCCACTCTCCCGGCTCCCCTTCATTCCTCGCCGTTTCTGGCCGCGGCTAGAGGAGAGGATGCGCTGCGGCTTGCGGCTGCGCTGGAGTTGCTGGACCCCAAGTACAGAGAGGTCCTGCTGTTGCGGTTTCAGGAGGATCTTTCGCTGCTGGAAATATCCAAAGTAGTGGGCCTGCCGGTCACCACCATATCTTCCAGAATTCACCGCGGCCTGGGCCTGTTGCGGTCTCACTGGAAAGGAGGCGCAAATGCAACCTGATCCTCACCAACGCGCCCGGTTTCTGAATGACGAGGCGCTGGTGGCCGGCATCTCGCGCGATGACCAGTGCTGGTTGCACAGCCACACGGATCACTGTGCCGAGTGTGCCGCTTATGCCGAGTTGACCTCGCGAATCCTGCAGGGACTCAATTCGTTTTCTTTTGAAATCGAGCCCGCAATGCACCGTCGCGTGCAAAATGCTGTAACTGACCGCGCGCAACGGCTCGGGGAGATGCGCCGGTATTCCCAAATCCGGCCTTGGCGGTGGGCCTTGATCGCGGCAACTCTCCTCATTCTGGCGACAACCCCGATTTATAGGAATATGAGGCACAAGCAGCACGAAGCCGAGATGGGACGGGCCGATACCTTGTTGCTGGAGCGCGTCGACGCCGGCGTATCGCGTGAGATCCCGCAGGCCATGGAGCTGCTCAACCTGCCGGGAGACGTTCGATGAAACGCCGCCTGACGACACTGGGATTCATGCTGCTCTGGGAGGGCAGCATGGGATGGGCACAGAACGCGGCGGCTGAGCCCGGCGTTGCGTCTCGGCAGCCACCGCGCCCGGCCATGGAGCGTACGCTGCAAGGTGGCTTATCATCCGGAAGATGGTGGGCAGACTCGCAAATTGTCGCCAGGCTGGGCATGACGCCGGCCCAGCAGAAAAAGATGGACGACATCTTTCAGCAGAACCGTCTGAAGCTGATCGACCTCACCGCGGCGCTGGATAAGGAAGAAGCTCTGCTTGAGCCGATGGTGGAGGCGGATCAGCCGGATGCCACGAAAATCCGCGCGCAAGTTGACCGGATCGCGCAGGCCCGCGGTGAGTTGGAGAAGGCCAATGCCAACATGCTATTGGGAATCCGGCTCGTTCTCACACCGAACCAGTGGAGAGACCTGCAGGTCGTGGCAAAGCCGCGAATCCGGCGCCTTCAACACCAGAATGACGATCCGTCCGGGGCATCTCCAACTGGTTCAGCTCCTATCCCCAAGAAGCAACGCTGATCGGCGCACCCGGCCGGCGGAGGTTTGATTCATGACGAAAAGCATCGCACTCTGCGTCGCTTTACCTGGTATCCTGCTGGCCCAGGCACAGACAACCGCCGCGAACCGGCCGGCTTTCGAAGTGGCATCGGTCAAGCCGCATCTGCCTGGCCCCGGCCCTATGAGCGTGACCAGCAGCGCGGAGAACGGAAGAATCAGTTACGTCAACATGACTCTGAAAGGCTGTATCCGGGCTGTCTACGGTGTTCAGCCGTATCAGATATCCGGAGGACCTGCCTGGGTCGCTTCGGAAAGGTACGACATTGCCGCCAAAGCCGCCGGGCGAGCAACTGCGGACCAGATGATGCCCATGCTGCGAGCGCTCTTGGAAGACCGGTTCAAGCTGAAGATCCACCGCGAATCCAAAGAACTCCCCATCTACCTCCTCGTCGTTGCCAAAAACGGACCTAAAATTCACGAGGTGAAGGACAACGGCGAGGGCGCCGAAATCGACAGCGACGACCAGCACCCCATCACGGCCCGGAATGTTTCGATGACACAGTTAGCCGGCATCCTGTCGCGCGGGAGGCAAACGGATCGTCCGGTCTTCGACCAGACGGGACGTAAAGGCGTCTTTAATTTCACCCTCCGCTTTGCGGTAGACGACCCTTCGGGCGACACGCCGGACATTTTCTCGGCGCTCAACCTTACAAACAATTACTCCCTGGCGCCCCACACCCAACGCCTATCCATGCGAGAGGGAAACAAGATGGCAACCAAGATCCTCGAGCCGCCCAGACTGGAATTGCTTCTCAAGGAGCCGCGCCCTCGCCCGGCCCGCCGCCGCTGGATCGTCGCCGCCGGCGCCGTAGCTCTGCTCGCCGCCTCCGCC
>OMOG01000285.1 GCA_900290305.1 Candidatus Sulfopaludibacter sp. SbA4 | reverse complement strand
TGGGGGTTGGGGGTTGGGGGTTGGGGGTTGGGGGTTGGGGGTTGGGGGTTGGGGAAGGTGGCTCGCTCCGCTCGCGTCTTTACCTGCCGGGCCAGGCAAGTGACAGGCGACAAAAACGATCGCTTGTCCCACCTGTGTTACATTCGCCTGGAGGTGTGCGATGCGACTGTTGGTTCTGGCGGCGCTGGTGACCGCGGGGCTCTTCGCCCAGGAAACTCCGACGGAGCGGGAAGCGGCCCGCGACGTTCTCAAGAAGATGGGGGAGCTGGAGAAATCGGTGGACGTCTCGGGGTGGGTGACGCGGCTGAGCGCGGCCAATCCGGCGCGCGACCAGGTGACCGCGCGGGCGAAGCAGCTCATGGATAGCGAGCTGCTCGCGATGGGTGACGACATCACGAAACATCCCGAGATCGGCTTCGCAGAAAAACGCTCGGTCGAGGTGCTGACCGAGTATCTGAAGCGCCACGGTTTCGAGATCACGATGGGAGTTGCGAGTCTTGCGACGGCCTTCGTGGGCCGCTACAAGGGCAATAACGGGGCGCCGGTGCTGGGAGTGATCCTGGAATACGATGCGCTGCGCGGCACGCAGGGCGCGTTTCACGGCGATCAGCACAGCACGCAGGGGCCGATCGGGATGGCGGCCGCCATCGCGATGGCGGAGTACCTGGAGCGCAGCCACGCTCCGGGCAGCGTGGTGGTGTACGGCACTCCGGGCGAAGAGATGATGCCGCCGGTGGCCAAAACCGATATGTTCAAGGCGGGGGTCTTCAACGGCGCCGATATCATCGTGCGCAGCCATTCGACGAGCGCGAGCAGCCGGCCCGCGCCGGGATTCGGCACCTGCTGCCTGAACATTGACGGAGTCAAGTACACGTTCTCCGGCGCGCCGGCGCACCAGATGACGCCGTGGGCGGGGCGCAATGCGCTCGAAGCGGTGATCCACTTGTTCAACAATATCGATGCGGCGCGCACCACCATGCGGCCGGAAGCGCGCATACAGGGCGTGATCACGGAGGGTGGGGCCGCGCCCAACGTGGTGCCCGACCGCACCGCCGCCGACTTCTACATACGGTACCCGGACGCGATTTACCTGGCGCAGGTGCGCGAGGCCGTAGATAATGCGGCCCGCGCGGCCGCGCTGGCCACCGGCACGAAGGTGAAGATCGACAATTACGGGCAGCTCCGCGACGGTGTCTCGGTGGGCACGCTGGACGAGGTGGGCTTCGCGCACATGAAGCGCTTCGGCGCCACGCAGATTGCGGACGCGCCGGGCAAGCCGCAGGGCTACGAGGAGACGGGCACGGTATCGAGCGCGATCCCGGGAATGGGCTTCAGCGCGCGCACTTCGACGGCCGCCAATCACACCTACGAGATGGAGACTGACGCGCTGGCCGAGGTGGGTCATCAGGGCTTCGTGGTGGATGCCCAGGCCATGGCGGCGCTGTTGTTCGACTTCGCCACGCACGCCGATTATCGCGCCGCGGTAAAGAAGGAATTCGAGGGGATCAAGGCGCTGTTCGGCGAATACCAGGAGGCTTTGAAGAAGGTGTATACGGTGCCGCGCGTGCCAGACCCGCGGTAACGCCCCGCGGTAACGTATGATGGCAGAAGGACGCCTAATAAGCCTCATTTGAATGCCCAAACAAGACGTGAAACCGAAGATGGCGGAGCCTGCCGGAACGGTACGCCCGGTAGCGGCGGACAGGATAGCGGCGGAAAAGCCAGGAACACAGGCAGGAATGCCTGTGCCACAACGAGGAGGCTTGGCCCGCTGGCCGCTGCTGGTATTGTTCGCGGGCAGCGGATGCTCCGCGCTGATTTATGAAGTCGTGTGGTACCAGTTGCTGCAACTGGTGATCGGATCGACGGCCATTTCGCTGGGGGTGCTGCTGGCCACGTTCATGGGCGGGCTGTGCCTGGGGAGCCTGGCGCTGCCACGGATTCTCTCCGCGCGCAAGGAGCACCCGCTGCGGGTTTACGCCAAGGTAGAAGTGGGGATCGCCATCTGCGGCGTGCTGGTGCTGCTGGCGATGCCGCTTCTGGACGGCGTCTACACGGCGGCGGTGGGCCACGGGCTGCCGGCGATTCTGCTGCGCGCGCTGGTGTGCGCGCTGTGCCTGCTGCCTCCGACGTTCCTGATGGGCGCGTCGCTGCCGGCCGCGGCACGCTGGCTCGAGACCAATCCGGAAGGCGTTTCGTGGATGGGGCTGCTCTACGGCGCGAACACCGGGGGCGCGGTTCTGGGTTGCGTGCTGGCGGGCTTCTACCTGCTGCGCGAGTTCGATATGGGGACGGCCACGTTCGCGGCCGCGGCGATTAATGTGGCGGTCGCGCTGGTGAGTTTTTCATTGGCCCGGCGGACACCGCAGCGCGCCGCGGGGGACGCGCCGGTTACCGATCGTGCTACAGGCGAGCCCGGCTACTGGCCGGTGTACGTGACCATCGGGCTTTCGGGCGCCACGGCGCTGGGCGCGGAAGTAATCTGGACGCGGCTGCTGGGCCTGATGCTGGGCGCGACGGTCTACACGTTCTCGATCATCCTGGCGGTGTTTCTGGTGGGGTTAGGCATTGGCAGCTTCAACGGGTCGATGCTCTCGCGGATGGTGAAGCCGCGGCTGGCGCTCGGACTGAGCCAACTGGCGCTGGTGGGCGCGATCGCGTGGACCGCCGTGATGCTGAGCAAGTCACTGCCTTACTGGCCTATCAACCCGCTGCTTTCCACCAGCTTCTGGTACACGTTTCAGGTGGACCTGGTGCGGTGCATCTGGGCGATTCTGCCGGCCACGCTGCTGTGGGGCGCGAGCTTTCCACTGGCGCTGGCATCCGCGGCGTCGCGCGAGGAGGATTCGGCCAGCCTGGTGGGCGGCATCTACGCCGCCAACACCGCGGGCGCCATCGTGGGCGCGTTGATCTTCAGCCTGGTGCTGGTGCCGTGGATCGGCACGCAGGGATGCGAGCGCCTGTTGATCGTGCTGGCGGCCGTGAGCGCGCTGTTTGTGCTGACGCCGCTGGTGGTGCGGTCGAGGACGGTGGCCGGTTCGCTGGGCCTGGCGGCCGCGCTGGTGGTGGCGGGGGTGCTGGCATCCAATGTTTCGGGCGCGCCCCCGATGCTGATCGCGTATGGCCGGCGCATCATGACCTCGATGAACCGCTCGCAAATCTTGTACGCGGGCGAGGGTATGAACTCGTCGATCGCGATCTCGAAGTGGGATGACGGGGCGGTGCAGTTCCACGTGAGCGGCAAGGTGGAGGCGTCGACCGAGCCTTACGATATGCGGCTGCAACGGATGCTGGGCCACTTGCCGGGGCTGCTCCATCCCAATCCGCATTCGGTGCTGATCGTGGGGTTCGGGGCGGGCGTGACGGCGGGGACATTCGTGCTTTACCCCGAGATCCAGCGGATCGTGATCTGCGAGATGGAGCCTCTCATCCCGCCGACGGCCACGGAGTATTTCGGCAAGGAGAATTACAACGTGATGCACGACCCGCGGGTGCAGATTGTCTACGACGACGCGCGGCACTTCGTGCTGACCACGCGCGAGAAGTTCGACATCATCACGTCCGACCCGATTCATCCGTGGGTGAAGGGCAGCGCGACGCTCTACTCGAAGGAGTATTTCGAGCTGGTGAAGGAGCACCTGAATCCGGGCGGACTGGTGACTCAGTGGGTGCCGCTGTACGAAAGCGACGCGGCGACGGTGAAGAGCGAACTGGCCACCTTCTTCGAGGTGTTTCCCAATGGCACGGTATGGGGCAATTCGAACGGCGGAGGGTACGATACCGTCGTGATGGGGCAGGTTGAACCGACGAAGATCGACCTGGACGCCCTGCAGAGGCGCGCGGACCAGCCCGACCACGCCGCCGTGGCAAAGTCACTGAACGACGTGGGATTCAACTCACTGACTGGCCTGCTGGCCAATTACGCCGGGCAGGAGTCGGATTTGCGGCCGTACCTGGCGGGGGCGGAGATCAATCGCGACGGCAATCTGCGGCTGCAGTACCTGGCGGGGTTGGCTTTGAACACCAGCATGGAGGGGGCGATTTACAACGATATTTTGAATTACCGGAGACCTCCGCGGAATTTGTTTGTGGGGTCGGAGGATCGGCTGCAGGCGCTGGAGGTGGCGATGCAGCAGGTGAGTCAGTAGGGACGAGGCTATTCTCGCAACTCCTTCATCACCTCTTCGCCGACGATCTCTTCGAGGGTGAAGGGACAATTTCCGGGGAGGTCAACCGAAGGCCATTCCACGTGGAGGGCCTTCAATGCTTCCCGGTGCGCCTTGCTCAGATCCATGTTACGAAGATGGGGCTTGAGACTCCCATGCATTTGAATCAGGCGAAGCAATCGGCGCCGCTGCTCGTCAATGGTGCCCTGCCAGCCACGCGCATTTCGCTCGCGGACGGCCTCCGGAATCTGCTCGCAACGCATCTTCAGAAGGTGCTCCAAGGCGCGGATCAGACGGCTCTCTGCCTCATGTTGATCGCTTCGACTCATCTCGGCGAGGTGCTCGTCAAACTTCAACATCGTCCATCTCCAACGTTTGGATGGAGGTCAGAAGATCGTCCCGGGAATACGGACACCGCTCGGGTAGCGGAGTTCCGCTATCCCGCTCGACGTTCTGCCGAACCCATTGGTAAGCTTCGTCGATCACCTGGTCGCTCAGAGCATCGCGAATGCTGGGGGCAGTTCTGAATAGGATGCTCAGTTGAACCAGGGCTCCGGCCACCAGCGACTCGCTCTCCTTGCGATCGGTCGCCGTGTATCGCAGACGCAGCTTGCCTTTCAGGAGATCCTCCAGGTACTCCTCAAGTTGCCGCTCCAGCCCGGTGTACACGGATTCGATTTCGTCTACCAGGGCATCCATGTCTACGGCCGCAAGATTGCCGGCCTTGAGAGCCTGAACAGTCTCCTTTGCCCACTTGTATCCGTCTTCGAGGTTCTTCAACTTTTCCACGTCAACTCCTGACTGCCGGCGCGCTTGCTTACGAAGCCATTATACGAATACTGGTGAACCATCATCGGATATACTGGAGGCGGAGTACACCATGGGCGCTTTGCGTCAGGTCGAGGACTTGTTGCCGGCTCTCACGCGGTCGGAGAAGGCCCAGTTGCTGCGCATGGTTGTGCAGGATTTGGACGATGCCTTCCCGGGTGTTGAGTCGATACCGGGAGTGTGTGGGGGCGAGCCCTGCCTGGTCCGCACCCGCATTCCCGTGTGGGTGCTGGAACAAGCGCGTCGCTTGGGGACGACCGAAGAGGAACTGCTGCGCTCCTACCCCACGCTTCGGGCCGATGACCTCGCCAACGCATGGGCTTACGTCCGGTCCCATCGCCTCGAGATTGAAAAACAGATCCGCGACAACGAGAGCGCGTGAGCATGGCGCGGCTTTACGCAAACGAAAACTTTCCTTTTCTCGTCGTCGCGGAACTCCGACGTCTCGGTCACGACGTTCTGACCGTCCAGGAAGCCGGCAAAGCGAACCGATCGACCTCGGACCGCGAGATTCTGGAGTTTGCCATTTCGGAAAAGCGGGCTGTCCTGACCCTCAATCGGAGACACTTCATCGCTCTGCACAACCGGAGGCCCGGGCACGCGGGCGTCGTGGTGTGCACGTTCGATGTCGATTTTGCGGGCCAGGCGCAGAGAATTCATGAGGCGCTTGGTGCGCATCGGGACCTGTGCGGCGTCTTGGTTCGGGTGAATCGTCCGTCCTGCTGACAGCCCGCGAAATAAGGGGATTACTCGTACCGGAGCGCTACCACCGGATCGAGGCGGGCAGCCTTATTGGCGGGCCAGATTCCGAAGAACAGTCCTACACTCACCGACATCACGATGCCGGTGGCCGCTGCCCACATGGGGACGCTGGCCGGCAGCGACTCCCACACCAGCCGCGCGATCAGTGAGATCAGCCAGCCGAAGGCGATCCCGACCAGCCCTCCGAGGCCGGTCAGCGAGGCCGCTTCGATCAGAAATTGAATCAGGATGTCGGCCCTTCGCGCGCCGAGAGCCTTGCGGATTCCGATCTCGTAGGTCCGCTCGGTTACCGATACCAGCATGATGTTCATGACCCCGATGCCGCCTACCAGCAGCCCGATGGAACTGAGCACCACCATGACCAGGAAAGTCACCGCGGTGATCTGGCGGAAGTCCGAGACCATCTGTTCGGCGGTGGAGAGCGCGAAGTTGTCGGGCTTGTCGTAACGCACACGGCGGTCGATGCGCAGCACGGTGCGGACCTCGTCGAGGGCTTGAGGGAGCATGCCGCTGCGGGCGGTCACCACGATGGCGTTCTCGCGCGCGTTGGGGTACATCTTCTGCATGGTGCCGTAGGGCAGGAGCACGCGCTGGTCGGTGTCGCCGAAGAACGACGCCGCGGGGCGCAGCATGGTGCCGATCACCTGGAACTCGTGGCCATCCACCGTGATGGGCTTGCCGATGGGGTCGACGTTGGCATACAGTCCCTTCTCCAGGTCCTGGCCGATCACGGCCACCGGCAACTTGCGGCGGCTCTCCTCGTCGGTGAAGAAGCGGCCGAGGTGCAGGTCCACCTGTCCACCCCGCGCGTAAGCCTCTTCCACACCGAACAGGTTGACGTCGTACATGTCGTTGCCCTTATAGTGGACATTGATCGGTCCCCCGTTGGGGAAGAGCATGGTGGACACGTCTTCCACGGACTTGCAGCGCTCGCGAATTTCGGCGGCATTCTGGTAGGTCAGATTCTTGCGGGTGCGCTCCTCCGGAGTCAGCCTGGAGGTGCGCGGGCCGACCGGGAACTTGAAGACGATGATCGAATTGGGTCCGAAGCTTCGCAGCACCCCGGCCACTGACTCATCGAACCCGGTGAGAATGGCGCTGACCCCGATGATGGTCCCGGTTCCGATGATCACTCCGAGCACCGTGAGGAAGGCGCGCAGTTTGTGCGTACGGATGGTTTCGAAGGCCAGCACGATGCCGTTGAGGAAGGAAAGCTTCGTCATGGGTTATCTTTCGACGCGCAATGCTTCAATGGGATCCAGGCGCGAGGCCCGGCGCGCCGGATAGATGCCGAAGAAGAGGCCGACGGTGGCCGACAGCCCGACGCCGATCAGGATGGAGGTCCACGGCAACGCCATGGGCACCGATGTCAGATTGCGCACCACGACGGCCAGCACCCAGGCGACGCACACGCCGAACATCCCGCCCGAGCCCGACAGCACCGAGGATTCCACCAGGAACTGACTCAGGATGTCGGCCCGCCTGGCGGATTTGCGGATTCCGATTTCGTGGGTGCGCTCGGTGACCACCGCCAGCATGATGTTCATGATGACGATACCGCCCACTATCATGAAGACCGAAACGATGCCCACCGCCATGGCCGCGATCGTCGCGGTGAGGCGCTCCCACAGGCTCACGATGGTGTCGGAGGCGAAGATGCTGAAGTTATCGTCCTGCCCGGGCCCCAGGTGGCGGTACGAGCGCAGCAGCACGCGCACCTCGTCCTGCGCTTCGGCCAGGCGCATCTGGTCGCTGGCTTTGGCGATGATGCGGATTCCGTTGCGACTGCCGTAGGTCTTGAAGTAGCTCTCGATGGGGATCATGACGAAGTTGTCCTGGGAGTTGCCGAATACGCTGCCCAATTCCTTGGCGACTCCGACCACTTCGAATGGATTTCCCCCGATGGCGATCGTCTTGCCCAAGGGGTCCTTGCCCTGGAAGAAACGCTTGCTGATATCGCTGCCGATGAAGACGACCGGCGCGTGGCGCCGCACTTCCTCATAAGTGATCCCGCGTCCGAGGTCGACCTGGACGTTGTTGATCGCGGTGATGTTCTCGGTTACGCCCTCAAGATCCACGTCCTCCATGGAATCGCCTTTGTAGGAGACGCGCTCCTGGCGGGAGGCCATCATGCCGATGTCCTTCACCAGGACGGCTTGGCTTCTGACGAACTCGTACTCGTCGGGCCGGATCTGGGGGTTGCGCTTCTGCATCTCAAAAAACTTTTTCGGGTCCCAAGGTCCGAACCAGGCCATACGGACGACACGGAATCCGTCGGAGCCCATGTTGGAGACTTTTTCAGCGATGTAGAGATTCATACCGTGGATGAGGGAGGTCACGGCGATGAGGGTGGTAGTGGCGAGGATGATGCCGAGCAGGGTCAGGAAGCTGCGGAGCTTATTTTTTCGCAAGGAATCCAATGCGATGCGGGTGGCTTCCCAGAAGGAAGCGCTGAGACGGATCTGGCGAGATTGGGCCACGGGTGTCCAATAGGGAGACGCACTTTCGGCGGCGGTTGTTCCCCTTTAATAAGGACGTTTGATTCCCGGAATTCTTAGGGCTCCCCAAAAAAAACAAAATTCACCGCGGAGGCGCAGAGGCACGGAGATCAGCGCGGAGAAAACCAGGAGAAAATCAAAACCTGAGAGCGCCGAGGAAGCGGAGAGCGCTGAGAAAACCGCGCTTCGCGTGGGAGGCTCTGGTGATTTCGGCTTAGCCACGCAGCTTGACTGACTGGCTGGTGGCGCCGTGGGCGAAGGCTACTGGCTTGGCGGCCTTGGACAGGTCGCCGCCGTCGATGGCGATGCCCTGATTTCCGGCGCCTTCCACCTGGAGAAACACGGCGGACGGCGTCAGGACGCGGGCCGCGGTGAGAAGAATATCCCGCGAATCGCTGAAGCGCAAAAGCGACTCGGCGTTCGGGTTCCCCTGCGCGCTAAAGCCGTTCACGGCGGCATCTTCCACGTGGTCGAAGACCATGGCCGGCCGCAGGTCGGGCGTGGCCACCTCGAACCGCACGTTGTTCATCGAAAGCCCGCGCACATTGCGGGCGTACATGCCGTAGGCGGGCAGAGTGCCCAGCTCGAAGTATTCTCCCGCCATCGTGGGGACGTCGCGCCTGGCGGCCTCTTCCGCTGTGCCGCCTCCGCCGTAGGTGACGTGGATGTCCTGGAACGTGATCCCTTCCAGAAACTCGCCGCCCACGCCGTTGAGCGTGATGCAGGTGCGCGTCTCGCCGGGCCGGAAGTTGTTCTTGAAGGGCATATCGGCGAACTGGCGGCCTTCGGAAACCACGGTGGCGCGAATCCCGTTGAAGGTCAGGTTGCGCACGATCCCGTTGGGCCGGGGGTTGGCGGGCGGCGGCTGTCCGGGGCGGCGGGACGAGTCCAGGCCAATGGAGATGGGGCCGGTCACGTTGTTCATCACCAGGTTGGAGAAGGCCACATTCTCGATGCGCGCGCCGGACCCGATCCGAATCTTGATGACGCAGCCATAGGTGTCGTAGATGACGCAGTTGGAAATGGCGATGTTCTCGGCTTCTCCGTTGCCGAAGCGGAAGATCGACCAGCGCGTGCTGAAGGTGCAGTTGGTGACGGTGACGAACTTGTTGCTCCCGAAGAGCGCGCAGGCATCGTCCTGGCACATGACGTTGCAGTTGGCGATGTTGACGTATTGGGAGCTGTTGATATGGAAGCCATCGTTATTGAGGTTGACGCGGTTGTGAATGCGCACGCCATCCAGGTGCACGTAGCGGCACTCGAGAATGCGCATGCAATGATAGGCGCTGCGCGTGAAGAAGACGTCGCGGACCAACAGGTTGCGGCACCGGTAAAAGATGGCGAGGTGGGGGCGCGCGACATACCCTTCCGCGCGATTGCCGCCGGGCCCGGTGTTGTCACCCTTGCCGGTATAGAACAGGTCGCCGTGTCCGTCGATGGCGCCGCGGCCTTCGATAGTGACGTTGTCGGCATCGACGGCGTAGAGCAGTACCACGTTGCCGTTGCCGGGAGGAACGCCTTTACCCGCGGTGTAGTGCTCGGGCTTGCCCGATCCCAGCAGGCGGCCGGCCGGAGAGACGTGCAGGGTGACGTTGCTTTTCAGCTCGACTGTGCCGACGACGAAATCGCCCGCGGGAATGACGACGGTGCCGCCCTTGTCCTTATTGCACGCATCGATGGCCGACTGGACGGCGGAGGTGTCGAGCGTCTGGCCATCTCCCTTGGCGCCGAAATCGCGGACATTGTAGGTGCGGGCGCCGAGGATTTCGGAAGTGGGCTGAGAGGCAAGGGGGGCTTGCGCGAGCAGGCCGGCGCCGGCGGCGGTCACCAACGCGCGCCGCGATAAGGGGTTTTCGCTTTGGCTGGACATGGCTTACCAAGGAATGTAACACGCTTTAGCGATAATATTGAGGGAAAATGGCGCCGGCTGAAGCCGGCGGCAGCCACGATTGGCTGCCCCACAGAGCAGCACAGCCGCAACCAAAGGCCGACCGGGGGGTCGGCGGACCCAGAGGGTACCCCCCAGGGGGTCCGCCCCGCCAGTTCGTCGCAGGCCGCGACGGCTTGAGAGTGTTGTAATACAAGCGCCCGGCGTTACCGGGGTATCTGGCGGAGCAAGTCCGTGGCCTCGGCGACGGTCGGACAAACGGTCACGATGAGGGTCATCTGTGTCATCTTGAGGAGCGCGAGCACGCGGCCTTCCGGGGCTACCGCGACCAGCTTTCCGCCCGCCTCTTTTAGCCTGCCGGATACCAGGGCCACCAGGCCGACGCCCGCGCTATCGATGTAATCCACACCCGTCATGTCCAGGATCACACGCATGCAGCCGCTCTTCAGCAGTTCGTCGACAATGGTTTCGATGCGCTGGCTCTCTCGGCCCAAGGCCAGTTTTCCGACTAACTCGATGACCGTAATGTCCGGGTCGATCCGTTTTTCCTCAATTTGAAGCAGCATAGTACGTTGGTTTAGGATACCGCGCCCGTTACGGCTCCACAAGCGAAAGAATCGTGGTGGGTGCGTTTCCCTCCAGCCGGTTGTTCACGAAGAGGAACAGAAACTCGTGGTTCTCCCGCGCGCGGCCTATCAGCACCCGCATGGACTCGCGAGCCTCCGGATTGGGATCCTTCACTTCGGTGTAGGGCGAAAATGTCTCCACGGCATTCTCGTAGAGCCGTCCGCGGCGAAGCAGCGCGCGGCATACCTGGAAATTTGCCGTCGCGGAATCGGGAATAGAGATTTGATGGCGCAGCTCCGGCATCCTGGACCACGCGTTGTACACGTGCGCCACGCGGTGATGGCGCAGGCAGGCGAAATAGTCGCGGTCCAGGAACTCGGGGTTGCGGATCTCGACGGCGTAGCGGAATTCCGGCGGGAGGCTCGAAAGGAACGGGTCCAGGCGGTCCGCGAACTCGCGTGGCGACGCGAAGCTGCGGTGGCCGAACGCGCCGAACTCGAAGATCAGGACCGCGGTCTTTTCGCGGTAGGGCAGCAGGGGCCGGAGGAACATTTCGTGAAGCATCCGGCTGTCCAGGAATGCCTCGTTTTCTTTGCCTGCCTGGGGTCCGTAGCGGGCGTGGGCCGGAAACACTTTGCAGGTGATCTGTTCCGGCACTTTGAAGGCGAACCGGAAGCCGGCGGGCGTTTGCTGAAACAGGCGGCGCCAGAAATCTTCGGCGGGGAACTGGTAGAAGGCGAAATCGCCGCACACCGTGGGAAAGGTTTCGGCGTACTCGCGCAGGCATTCGGCCTGGAAGAGCTTCTGGGAAAAACGTCCTCGCGAGAGGTATCGCTCGCGGCTGTAGACCTGGCCGAGCCAGCCTTCATATTTCCAGGAGCTGCCGCCGATGTAAATGTTCCGGTCCGCGAGCGTGCGCAGTTTGGCGGCGAGCCCGCTGCGATCGAACGAGCTGGGATCTTCGAAGAGCGGACCTACCACGACTGCGCCGAGCGGAAGAAGTAGGGGTCGGCCCCGGCTTCGATCATCCCGTTGGGGTACAGGCGGATCAGCACGGGCGCGGCGCCGCTGGAATAGCGGTCGCGCATCTCCACCACGTGGTGTCGCCTTTGCAACTCGGCCACCACCGCGGGGGGCGTGCGCTCGTCGAGCAGGAGGCTGCCCGCATTCATGGCGTGATTGTCGAAGCTCTCGACCAGGTGCTCCGTCTGGAAGCGCGGCGCTTCCACCGCATGTTCGGCGTCCATGCCGAACTCCGCCGCGTAGAACAGCACCTGGATCAGCGACTGCTCCTGGTTGTCCCCGCCCGGCGTGGAAGTCGTCAGGATCTGATTACCCGGACCGACCACCAGGGTGGGGCTCAGGGTCACGCGCGGCCGCTTGCCGCCGGCCAATTCATTGGGATGCCCGGGAATCAGCAGGAAGCTCTGCGCGCGCGCGGTGAGCGGGATGCCCGTGTCGCCGGCGATGTATTGCGGCATCCAGGCGCCCGAGGGCGTGATGGAGATGGCGACGCCGTCTTTGTCGATGGCGTCGACGCAGGTGGTGTCCTTGGCCAGCGGGGAGCCCTCCGGCTTGACGCCGGCGAACTGCGAAAAGAAGGGATGCTTGGGCGGGTTCGGCTCCACGTCTCCCGGACGAAAATCGAGCGAGGCCTCATTGGCGATCTGCTTGCGGCGCTCCACTCCATAATCCTTCGAGAGCAGGCGCTCCATGGGGATCTTCACGAATTTCGGATCGCCGTAATAAGTGTCGCGGTCGGCATAAGCCAGCTTCAGCGCCTCCACCAGCGTATGGATGTAATCCGCGGAATTCAGCTTGAGCTCCCGGAGATTGTAGCCCTCCAGGATATTCAACGTCTCGATCATCGAGGGGCCCTGGCTCCAGAAGCCGGGCTTGTAGACGGTGTAGCCGTGGAACGTGGTGGAGACGGCCTCCTCGGGTTCCACGTGGAAGGCCGCCATGTCTTCATACCGCAGCAGGCCGCCGTTCTGTTTGGAGAACTCGCCGATGCGGCGGGCGATGTCGCCGCGGTAAAAGCAGTCGCGAACGGCGTCGATGGCCTTGGCCCGGCTGGCGCCCGCCGCCAACGCTTTCTTCTCGGCCTCGGCCATGGAGCGCAAGGTGCGCGCCAGGTCCGGCTGGCGGAAAATCTCGCCGACTCCCGGCACCCTGCCATTGGCAAGGAACACGCTCTTGGATGCCGGCCACGCCTCCAGGTACTTCACCCATTGCGCATAGTATCGGAGTTCGTCGATGGGATAGCCGTCGGCCAGCTCGATGGCCGGCTGTATGGCCTCGGAGAACGATTTGGTCCCGAATTCCCGCAGCGTGACCAGCGCCGCCTCCACCATTCCGGGGACGAGCGCGGGCAGAATGCCGGCCGTGGGCACCCAGTCTTTGAGGCCTTTCGGTTCGGGCGCGTCGCGCATCTCCAGGGGCTGAACCTTGTGATTACGAAAGAAATCGGCGGTGGCCAATTTCGGCATGGTGCCGACTCCGGCGATGGCGTAGACCTTGCCGGCCTTGGTGCGCACCAGGATGGGGGCTTCCCCGCCAAATCCGAAATGTGAGGACTCGGTCACCGAATCGGCCAGCATGGCGGCGATGCCGGCGTCCACGGCGTTGCCGCCGGTGAAGTACATGCGCATGCCGGCCTCGGTGGCGAACTCGGTGCCGGACGCCACGGCGCCGCGCGTGCCTCGGGAGGGCAGGCGCACGGGCCGGTTGGGAGGCTGGCGCTGGGCCGAGCCTGCCATCACTACCAGTGAAAGAACCGCCAGTCTGAGTTTCATATCGATTGATTTCTATTGTAGGGGATTGGACGGCGGCTCGCGGGCGGTATAATCTTTTCATCCGTGAAGGAATCCGAATCGGAAGCGGTGACGCGAAGGGACGAGGGCGAGCCGATTTTGTATTGCCCCGTGTGCTCGACGCGCCTGGCCGAACGCCGGTGCAAGCTCTTCTGCGAGCAATGCGGCTACTACCTGAGCTGCGCGGATTACTATTGAGTGAAGGTCATGTCCGACATCCCAACTTTACTGGAGCGGTACCGCCGGGGCGCGGAATTGTTGGCCGTGGTGCTGACCGGCGTTTTCGGCGAGGAAGAGGAATTCGCGCTCGCGCCGGGCAAGTGGAGCATCCGGCAGATCGTGGCTCACCTGGCCGATGCGGAACTGGTGGGCGCGCATCGGTTTCGCCAGGTGATCGCGGAAGACGATCCCACGCTGATCGCGTACGACCAGGATCGATGGACGGCCAACCTGGATTACGCACGGCGCAAGCCGAAACAATCGCTGGAGACATTCCGCCGCATCCGCGCGGAGAACTACGAGCTTCTCAAAGCGTTGCCGGAGACAGCGTTCGCGCGGGCCGGCAACCATAGCGAACGCGGCCGCGTGACCCTGGGCGAGTTGCTGGAAGAGTATGCCGGCCACGCGGAATCGCATGCGCGCCGGCTGCAGGAGATCCGCGAGGAGTATAAGAGAGCGAAGGGGAAGAAGTGAATGCGTTGCGGAAGGCGCGAAGGGGTTGGTACACTGAAGTTTCCCCGGCCAGGTAGCTCAGCTGGTAGAGCGCAGCCCTGAAAAGGCTGGCGTCGGCGGTTCGATTCCGTCCCTGGCCACCATATTCCAAACAACTTGGCGGCGACCAGGAACATGGGTTTTTAGTCGAGGGAACAATAAGGGAACATTCAAACGGTTCCCTGAAGTTGATCCCGCTCTTGCCTTCCATCAACCTCCACATCTCGCGTGCCGTGCTGCCCGTCCTCGCAATATGGCTCTTCGCCAGCTTCGCGTAGCGTTCCGTCATCTTGATGTTGGAGTGGCCCAGGATCTTGGCGAGTTCGTACAGATCCCCGCCGTTCATCAGGTACCAGGACGCGAACGTATGGCGGAGATCGTGGAAACGGAAGTTCTTGATCCCCGCCAGGTCCAGGATGGGTCAAAGCTCTTGTCCACCGTCTGGCGTTCGCGCTTGGCACCCGGTTCTGGAGGAAGGATCCGATCCTCCCCAAGAACCGCCGGATACCGTTTGAACTCCGCGGCCAACTCGGGAGGCATCGGGACGTACCTGCCCGCGGTAGCGCCACGTTTTGAGGGGCCGCCGTCAGCATCACACCAGCCAGGCAATCTCGTGATATACTCCTCCATCGGTACAGAGGTTCCTATGCGCTCCCCGACCCGTCTCTCAGTCGTCTCGATTGCGGCCATCGCCCTTCTCTCGATGCCGCTGATTTCCGCTCCTCCGAAAGTTCCCTCGTACCAACAGTTCCTGAGTCCGGCGTCGCCGCAGGAGGTGGTCGCCGCGCGAAAGGTCGACCGGATCGCCTGGGTGGACTATGCCGAGGGGAAGCGAAACGCCTATACCGCGGCGGCGCCTCTGTTCGCGCCCGTGCGGCTGACGAACTTCGAGAAGGATGACGGCATCATGATGTCGGGGATTCGGATCTCGGACGACGGCAGCACGGTCGTGTTCCTGCGCGGCGGGGGACCGAACCGCGAGGGTTGGCCGGCCAATCCCTCGGCCGACCCCAACGGGCCGGAACACGCGGTCTGGGCGGCGCGCACGAGCGGCATCGGCGGCGCGTGGCGGGTGGCCGACGCCACCAACCCCGAACTGGCGCCGGATGGCAGCGCGATTCTGTTCGTCAAGGGGGGACAGATCTTTCGCGCGAAAGTCACGCCTGCGAAGCCGGCAAGCGAGGTGGATCGCGGTGAGAAGGCGTTCATCACCGAGTGGGGCGTGCAGAGCGAGCCGAAGTGGTCGCCCGACGGCCGCAAGATCGCGTTCGTGAGCACGCGCACCGATCACAGCTTCATCGCGGTGTACGACATGGCGGCGCGATCGGTGAAGTACATGTCGCCGAGCGTGGACTTCGACACGACGCCGATGTGGCTGCCCGACAGCAAGCACCTGATATTCCTGCGGCAGCCGGGCCTGCCGTTTGGGCAGCAGGCGCAACAGGGCGCGGGCGGTCTCGGTCAGCCGAACGGACCGGCGGCGCAGACGCCCACGACGCAGCCGGCCTCCACGGCGGCAGCGCCTGGCGGGCGTGGCCGTGGGCGTGGCGGTCAGGGCGTTCCCGGCCCAGGGGTCGCCAGTCAGGGCCCTGCCACTCCAGCGGCCACCGGGCAAGGTGCGGTCAGCAGTCAGGGCGCCGCCAGCCCAGCGGTCACCAACAACTCTCCAGGACTAATGCAAGCCACGTTCAAAGGCGGCTACACGCTGGCCCTTTACAAGGCCGACGTCACGACGGGCGACGCACAGGAAACCTGGCACAACCAGCCCAAGGATGCCATCGCCGTCAACCTGGGGAACGCGCGCCTGGCGGGCAATCTGGTTATCTTCCCGTCGGCCGTGGGCGGCGGACGCGGCGGCAGAGGCGGACGCGGCGGCAGAGGGCGAGCCGGCGGCGCGCCGGCCGAGCCGGTCGAAAGCCAGGGACCTCCGCAAAGCCAGGGGCCTCCGCAAGGCCAGGCGCCCGCAGACGAATGGGACCGCTACTACGCGCTCAACGTCATGGATCCGTCCGCGCGTCCAGTGCTGCTGACGACCACCGACGGACTCATCGAAAATCAGACGGCGGCCGCCGTCTCGGCCGACGGCAAGACCTTCTACTACTGCACCAACGCCAGGGACATCGAGCGGCGCCACATCTGGGCGGTCGCGGCCAGCGGCGGCACTCCAACGCAGATCACGGTGGGCGAGGGCGTCGAGACATATCCGGCTCCGCTGGCGTCGGGCAAGTACCTGGTGACGCTGAGCGCCAGTTGGAACATGCCGCAATCGCTGGGCGTGTGGAAGATTGGAAAGGAGGGATCGGCGGGCGCGGCGGCGCAGCAGATCATCTTCCCGAAATCGCGGCCGGGCTTTCCCATGGATGCGCACGTGAAACCGGAGATTGTGATCACCAAGGCCGCCGACGGCCTCGAGATCCACAATCAACTATTCCTGCCCAGTGACTTGAAACCTGGCGACCGGCGTCCCGCCATCGTCTTCGTGCACGGCGGACCCGTGCGGCAGATGTTGCCGGCCTATCACTACATGCAGTTCTACCATTGGGCGTACGGCATCAATGAGTGGCTGGCCAGCCAGGGCTATGTCGTGATGTCGATTAACTACCGCAGCGGCGTGGGCTACGGCCGGTCGTTCCGCACGGCGCCCAATACCGGCGGCGCCGGGAACAGCGAGTACCAGGACGTGGTGGCCGGCGGCAAGTATCTGCAGACCAGACCCGATGTGGATCCGAACCGAATCGGAATCTGGGGACTGTCGTACGGGGGCCTGCTCACGTCACAGGCCCTGGCGCGCAACTCGGATCTCTTCAAGGCTGGCGTCGACCTTGCGGGCGTGCACCTGTTTGGAAGCTCGCTCGATCCGGCCGCGGTCTCCTACAAGTCCTCGACCATTGGGGCGATCGATGGCTGGAAGTCGCCGGTGCTGCTCATCCAGGGCGACGACGACCGCAACGTGGCGTTCCAGCAGATGACCGGCCTGGTGCAACTCCTGCGCCAGCGCGACGTGTACTTCGAGCTCATCGTCTTTCCGGATGACGTGCACGAATCGCTGCTGCACAGCCGGTGGATGTACACGCTGGGCCGCATGGAAACGTTCCTGCACAAGTTCCTGTGGGAGATGCCCGCGAGCGCAAGCACCGCAAACCGATAGTCCCGAGGGATCGCCCGCGGATGGCGGGCAGCGATCATGCCGTTCCACTGGACATCCTGACGCCAATTTCATCGCGATGATCGAGTAAGTCGCGAGGGTCCTGGTAGACGCGATACGCCCCGGCCCGCTCGAGTTCTTCCTGCCCGGCTTTCGGGTGCACTGCATTTCCAGCCGCCAAGTCGTCGACTCGAAGAAGATGGTGGCGATCGAATTCGTGAGGGATTAGCCGCCGCTGATCACGCCGCTCTAAGTGCTGCATGGTTGCAGAGGGCGGGCCGGCAGTTTGCGTCCGGCCTGGATCCAGGTTACTGTAAGGGTATGGTTGACCTGAAGCTTGAGGTGCCGGTGACGGAAGATGTCGAGGTAGACTCCGAGACTCTAACCGCCATCGATCGAGGGATCAAAGATGCCGACGACGGGCGCACGGTCTCCATTTGACGAAGTCCGGAAGATGATCCCCCAGTGGATTTCCAAATTCGAATCGCAGAAGCCCCGCTAGTGGACTTCGAGGATATCCTCGCTTACTTCTGGGCCCACTTTCCTGCGACCACGGAGCGATTCGGCAACGCGATTCTGACCCACCTCGATCTACTGAAGACTTTTCCGTACATCGGTAGTCCGGTGGCTGGGCGGCCCGGTGTGCGTCAGTTGGTGCATACGCCGATTCGCTTCACTTCCGGCATTCGGCGCGGGGTTTGCCGAGGTAACCGGTGGCTGGCGGCCGCCGCCCCTCACACCCCCACCGCAGCGCTCCGCCGTTCCATGAGGACCGTGTCGCGCCACCGCCCGTCCATGCATCCGATGCGCTCGCGGGTCCCCACCACGCGGAAACCGGCTCTCTCGTGCACCGCGATACTGGCCCGATTCTCAGGGAAAATCCCCGCCTGCAGCGTCCAGATGCCATTCTCCTCCGACGCCGCTACCAATGCGCGAAGCAGCAGACTTCCCACGCCGCGCCCCCGCGCCCGCGCGGCCACGTACACGCTGACCTCCGCGACGCCGGCGTACACCGCCCGTGCGGACACGCCGCTCAGCGCCGCCCAGCCGAGCACTTCTTCTCCGGTCCGGGCCAGCAGGCGGCAGCACGGCGGGTGCTTCGCGTCCCATGTTTCCCAATCGGGCGCCGAAGTCTCGAACGTCGCATCGGCCGTGGCGATCCCTTCCAGGTAGATGTCGCGAACTGCCGGCCAGTCGCCCGCCGCGATCGGGCCGATACTACTCGACATAGAACAGTGACGATACCGAAGGCAGCACCAGGTGCACCGTCGTGCTGGATTCGCCCTGTGTGAACTCGGCCGGCTGCTGCTCGCCGGTATGCGGATTCCAGATCCGGAGGCTCTTCTGGCCGCGCAGCACCACTTTGGTGTCGATCCGTTTTGCGGACGAGTTCGCGAAGAAATAGATGTCGCGGCCGCCCTTCACCTTGTGTATATAGGTGAGGGCGCCTTCGTATTCGTTTCCCGTGCGGATCGCGCCCAGCGGCTCCTGGATATCCACGTCCCGCGCGGGCAGCACCAACTTCAACGCGAAGTCCATCAGCCACGGATCGACCACGGGCAGGAAAATCGCATTCCCTCCGGCCTTGTTCTTCTTCGTGTAGTACCAGAACACGTAGAAATTCTGCCGGTCCTGCGCGCGCCGCACATCGGCCTTCAAGGGCTCGCCGGGCGAGACGCCGAAGACATCGGCGATGGCCTGCTGCACTTCTTTGTCTTTGCCGAATTCCGCGGAGCGCGTGGGCAGCGCTCCGGTCGCGATCACCATGCCGCCCGCGTCGTAGAACTTCTTGATCTTGGCGGCCGCGGCCGCGGACAGCACGTCGCCCGAAGGCAGAATCAGCACGCGGTACTCCTCGCGATTCTCGCGGTTGTCGAGAACCAGCTTGTTGCCGTCGAGAATGCATCGATCCACCAATACTTCGGGATGGAGATAGGTGAAATCGACGCGCAGGCTGCGGTAGAGGGCATCGCCCACGCCCTGGTAATCGATGCCATGCGCGGGGCCGCCCTCGCGGGCGTACACGTTCTCCGCAATCTGCGGCGGCTGCTCGCCTTCCGCCATCGCGAACTGCTGGCCGCCGATGTTGTGATATTGCGCGCGCAACGACGCGATGGGGTAGAGCACCGCGATATCGGCCACGTGCCGCCCGTGCTGCAGCAGGTAGCTGAGCCGCCCAACGTAATCGTTCAGCTCGGGGCGTTTCGGCTGCGGCGTGAGCGCGGGGATCTGGAAATTGATTCCCATGGCGAACTGGTCCATGGCCACCTGAAACGCGATCTTCCCGTCCAGCACGCGGTAGGCGGCGTAGGTCTCGGCGCGCGCGATGGGATGGTCGAAATTGAAGGCCGCCGAAGTCACGATTTTGTACGACGGGTTGGAGCGTCCGTACCACCAGATGTCGTCGACGGTCGGCGCGGACTGGTATTCGAAGACCTTCAGGAGGTCGCCATTGAGCGGCGTGGGGTTGAGCGGCTCTTCCTGGTCGAGGTGCCCGCCGAATACCAGGTGATGTGCGGCGCACCAGTCGTTGAGGCGCTTGATGAAGTTCTCCGAGAAGAGCTGCGCGCGGAAGCCAAACAGCGCATTGCGTGCGGCCGCCGTCCGCGGGCCGATGTCGTACCACAGCGCGGGGTAATTCTTCATCGGCGAGTAGCCGTAGCGCTTCTCGAATGCCGCGTTGAACCCGGGAGTCCACATGCGGTCGGCGTGGTGCATGGAGGGCTCGTCGTAGAACGTCTGCCGGATCAGGTTGCCGAAGTAAGTTCCGAAGTTCTCCGCGTACTTGTCGTAAGTCATGGAGATGAACTTAGTCATGGCTTCCGGATCGAGATAGTCCACCACGCGCGCACGGCCCTCGGCGAGGTAGAAGGCCATCAGCTTCCAGTTGCCCCTGGGGACGTCGGTGGCCACTCGGTCGCCCGTGCGCCGGCCGCTGACGTCCACGAGTTCGTTGGTATCCCGGTTCATCAGGACGGCGCCCACGTAAATGCCCTGCGGGATCGCCAGGTCCGCGTGGGCCGGGCCTGTCACGTCCTTCTCGGCCATGTTCAGACTCTTGGCCATGTACTGCGGGTATTGCATGGCCATCTGTCCGCCGACGGTGCCCGTCGGAAAGCGATAGTCGTCGTAGAGAATGACTTCCATGCCCTGCCGCTTGGCCTCCTCGAGCGCAAGCTTGTAGAAGCGGAAATATTCGGGACTGAGAAACGCCACCCCCGGACCGGGCGGAGTGCGGCCGGGAATTGGCCCGCCGCCCGCCTCGATGAAGAATCCGCCGTAGTTCAGTTTCGCCATCTCGCGGATGCCGGAGACGATGGCGTTCTCATTCAACGTGGTGAGGTTGAAACTCCACATGGCGTGGCCGCGATACTCGGCCGGTGGAGCTTTGAAGATCGCAGGATCGAAATCCCGGGAGGCCGGCTGCGCGAACAGGGCAGCGGGCAGGAGAGCCAGAATTACGCAGCGCATGACTGTTCAATCGCCCTTGGCGATTTTTTCGACTTCGATAACGATCCGGCCGAAGGTCCAAGCCCGAAACGCGTCGGACCTGCGGCCCTGGCGGTCGATGACCCACGTCTTCGGGATGCCGCCTTCCTGGGGGAAAAGCCTCTGCTCCAAATCCGGAGCGACGATTACCGGGAACGCGTATCCCTTCTCCTTCATAAAAGACCGGACGAGCTCGGGATCGCGGTCGATGCTGAAGGTGAGCACCTGGATTTTGCCGTTCGTTTTCATTTCGTCGTACAGGGCCTGTATGGACGGAGCCTCCGCCCGGCACGGAAGTCACCAGGCGGCAAAAATACTGATCACGGTCAGCCGCCCCTGGAGATCCGCCAGGCGCCAGGTCTTGCCGCCGATGTCTTTAGCCTCGAAATCGGCCAGCGGAGTCCGGAAACTGAGCGTGTCGGAAACAGCCGGCGGAATGGATTGAAACGGCGACTGCGCCAGCAGGGTCGACGCAGCCAAGAGAACCGTGGCACCGCGAAGCAGGAACATCGGGCCTTCTCCTCTCTCGAATGATTCCATCATAGCGGTTTTTCGCCGGCTCGCCAGAATCGCAACTATCGGTATCTCATCCGCGCCATCGTCGCCCTCGCCTTCATCCTCACCATTCACCAGCCGCGCCCCGCCAGAGTACAACGGGTACTTGCCCACTACCAGGAACAGACCGAGGACGAGGCCTTAGCGGAGGACGAAGCGGGCATCGAGTCCTCCGAGACAGTCATGAATGTTCCTCGCGCCCTCCTGCCAAGAGTTGAGAGCTGATCGCGAAATCGCAGGGCTGACAAAACCCCCAAATACCCTCGTCACTCCGGCCCCGGCTGTTATCATGAAATCGCCATGACCACCCTGCTGGCGCTGCTGCGCCAGAATCGCAATTACCGGTACACCTGGATGGGGCAGGTGGTCAGCGAAATCGGCGACTACTTCAACAACATCGCGGTCATCGCGCTGGTCATGGAAAAGTCCGGCTCCGGCCTGGTGGTCTCGGGCGTCATGCTCTCCCGCGCCATCCCCGCCGTCCTCGCCGGTCCGGTGGCCGGCGTTCTCCTCGACCGCCTCGACCGCAAGCGCATCATGATCGCCAGCGACCTCATCCGCGCCGCCGTCGCCCTGGCCTTCGTGCTCACCATCCACCAGCCGCGTCCCTGGCTGCTCTACCTGCTCAGCGCCGCGCTCATGTTCGCCTCGCCCTTCTTCACCAGCGGACGCGCCGCCATCCTTCCCACCATCGCCACCGACGACGAGCTGCACACCGCCAACTCCCTCACCCAGACCACCGGATGGGCCACCCTCACCGCCGGCACCCTGCTCGCCGGATACAGCGCCGCGCGCTTCGGCTATCACTGGGCGTTCATCATCAATTCGCTCTCCTTCTTGTTCTCCGCCTGGTCCATCTGGTGCATCTCCGCGCCCGACGGATTCCGGGCCCCGCGCGCCGCCGGACGCCCGCAATCCGACCTCCGCCCCTGGCACGACTATCGCGAAGGGCTCGCCTACATGCGCTCCGTTCCGCTGATGATGGGGATCGCCATGATCTCGGTCGGCTGGGCCCTGGGAGGCGGCGCCGCCCAGATCCTCTTCGCCCTGTTCGGAGAGCGCGTATTTCACCGCGGCGCCTCGGGCATCGGCTCCATCTGGGGCTTCGCCGGCATCGGCCTCCTGCTCGGCGGCGCCATCGGCCACCTCGCCGGACGCCGCGTCGATTTCGCCGGATACAAGCGCGCCGTCACCATTTCGTATATCGTGCACGGCGCCACCTACATGCTCTTCAGCCAGGTGGAATCCTACGCCGCGGCACTGGTCTCGATGATGTTCTCGCGCGTCGGCATGGCCGTTACCTCCGTCCTCAACAACTCCCAGCTCCTCCGCCACACTCCCGACCGCTTCCGCGGCCGCGTCTTCGCCACCATGGAATCGCTGCGCTGGTCCGTCATGATCGTCTCCATGGCCGCCGCCGGCATCGCTTCCCAGTACGTCAGCCCCAGGACCATCGGCCTCGTGGCCGGCGCCTTCGGCTCCCTGACCGCCCTAGCCTGGGCATGGTGCGACTGGACCGGCCGCCTCCCCGAACCCCTAGTACTGGTTCCACCTACAGAATCTTCTCTAAAAGGCCGATAAGACCCACTAGAGGAGCACGTGAGCCCAGACATCACAGAGCCGCGACCGCGAACCGCCCTGGGGCCCGGTCCCCAATCGAGCGGCCGACCCAAGCGAGTCCTCGCCGCCGAGGATAATCCCGTCTTTCAATCGATGTTGCGCACCATGTTGACGAAGTGGGGATACGAGGCCGTGATGGCCCGTGACGGCGTGGAGGCCTGGCAAATCCTGCAGGCGCCTGACTCGCCCCGCCTCGCCATTCTCGATTGGATGATGCCCGGCATGGATGGCGTCGAAGTTTGCCGCCGTGTCCGCGCCGCCGACCGCGAACCGTACATCTACATCCTCCTGCTGACCGCCCGCACCGAGTCCCAGGACATCGTGGAAGGGATGGATGCCGGGGCCGATGACTACCTGACCAAGCCCTTCAACGCCCACGAGCTGCGCGTGCGCCTGCGGGCCGGCAGCCGCATTCTCGATCTGCAGGAGGAACTGCTGGTGGCCCGCGAGGCCCTCCGCGAACAGGCCACCCACGACAGCCTGACCGGCCTTCTCAACCGCGCCTCCATCCTCCAGGCGCTGCAAAACGAACTGTCCCGCGCCGACCGCGAATCCCAGCCCGTCTCGCTGCTCATGGTCGATCTCGACCGGTTCAAAAACATCAACGATACCCACGGCCATCTCGCCGGCGATGCGGTTCTCCGCGAAGCCGCGCGCCGCATGAAATCCGCCATCCGCCGCTACGACGCCATCGGACGCTACGGGGGCGAAGAGTTTCTCATCCTGCTGCCTGGCTGCGAGGGCGAAACTGCCCGCCTCCAGGCGGAGCGCGTCCGCGAGTCCCTCGCCGCCAGTCCATTCACTTCCGGCGCCGACTCGGTGTCCGTCACCTGCAGTATCGGTGCTTCCTGGCGCGGCCGGCCGGGCATTTCGGATACCGACAGCCTCGTCCGCGACGCCGACCTGGCCCTGTACTGTGCCAAGGATCGCGGACGCAATCGCGTCGAAATGGCCGCTGCACAACCGCCGGCCGCGGGCGATGCCGATCTGCCGAGTCTCGCCCTGGCCGTTGACCGCCACTGAGTGTGTTCCGTTGCACGGACCGAGACGATCGGTGTCTGTGCTTCTGAAAGCACGCACCATCCGCAACAGAGCGGTTTCCGCGAATGAGTTGCGAAATCCTCAGAACGGTTAATTAACCCCCATTTCTCGCAAGGGTTCGGTTGCGGCGACGTGGCGCGGGCACTCGTGCCTGCCGGGGTACCCTCTGGGACGGGCACTCATGCCGACGCTTGGCTTCGACACTGTGTCACAACCGCGAGAAGGTGTCGAGACGACTCTAGTCTGCACGGTGGGCTTCTATAACGATGCACAAGGGCCGGCGCACATTCTCGCCGTCCGGTCTCTCTTCCCGCGGCGGCGATAGCCAGAGGAAGCTGTGTACTTGACGCGGAGGCGCGGAGCACGCGGAGGAAGACGCTGAGAAAATCAAGAGAAGTCAGAATCTGAGGGCGTCGAGGAGGCGGAGGGCGCTGCGGTGCGCGTCTCCTGTGCGGCGGTACCTCCGCATCCTCCGTTCACTCAGGTTTTGACTTTCTCCTGGTTGTTTTCTCCGCGTCCTGCTCCGCGTCTCTGCGCCTCCGCGTCAAGGTAGCGCCCCTCAGTGCTTAACGCTCCGGTCGCTGGCGCCTTCCTTGTGCACCGAGTACCTATCCAGCTCCGCAATCAAGCGGCGCGCCGACGCCGGCGGCTCCACATGGCCCAGGATGACTTCTTTATTGGTCATCTTCCGGCCGTAGAGTTCCTCGTTCTGATCCAGATCGTTGCGCAGCGTTGCGCCGTTCACCGAGACGCCGGCGAACAATCCCCTCGATCGCGACCAGGCCAGAATCTCGGCGTGCATCTGCACGTCGGTGGCGGCAGCCGCTGTCCGCCCCACCGGACCAGCCGCTACCGACGCATCCGCTCCTACCGTGAATTTGTCTTCGAGCAACTTATCCATGCCCCTCTGGCTCATCACCAGCATTATAAGATCGGTGGAGGAGCCGCCCAACTGCAAACCGAAACTGCCGCCTTCCATGCGAACGGCCGCCGGAGCGCCCCAGCCAGTGCCGCCCCGGTTGCGGCATTCGGCGAAACCTTTGCCGAATTCGCCACCAACGACGAACGCCGCCTTTTTCAATCCTGGAACAATCACGATGCATTGCGATTTCTCCAGCAGATCCTGGGGAATTCCCTTATCCGGGGCTCCCATGATCTCGGAGAAGACGCTCGCCGATGTGGCCAGGCGCTCCGGCCCCGTCTCGGCCATAAGCGCCGCCGCCGACAAGCCGAAGCACACTGCAACTGCCAAGCTTTTCATTGTGGACCTCCGTTCTGATCAGTGAGCAAGTTCCTCGCCACCGGCTGTTTACTTACGTCCCAGCAGGCGCAGCCGCACGCTGAAGGCACGAACCTGTCCCCTTCCGTACGTCAGGAACTGCGGGGTCCCGATGACATTGTTCACTACGTTGGGATTCCCGTTGTTGGTGAGATTGTTGAAACCGAAGCGCCACGCCCACAGATAGTGCAGCGCGCGAAACTGCCGCTCCAGGTGCAGATTGATGTTGAAGTAGTCGGGAAGCCGCGCCGAGTTGGGACGTCCCACCAGGTTGCCGTCTTCATCCACCACCTCGAACGGAAAACCGGTTCGGTATTCCACCAGGTACGCCGCGGTTGTGTTGCGGGTCAGAAACTGCATGCGGTGCGGCAGAATCTGCATCGGAAGCGGCGCCCAGCCCCACATGTGAAAACGATTGGGCGTGTCCCAGGGGAAGGGTCCGCTCCCCTGCGCGCCGAAGATCGGATTCTCCAGGCTGTAATCCACCGCCGCGTTGGAACGCGCGCTCGACCGGGTGTACCCCGCGAACCACTCGAACTTGCCCGCGAACGTGTGCCGCAGCGACACATCGACGGCATCGTAGCGCTCGCGGCGCGTGTTGACCAATTGGAAGTTGATCGTGCCGGCAAGCATGTTCACCGGCACAAGCGGCGGCGGCATGAACGTGAACCCGCTGTTGCCCGCACGCCGGGTGTATCCGGACTTCAGGTAGAAGCCATGCGTCAGCTTGCGTTCCACGGAAAAACTCGCGCTCTGCGAATACGGCGCTGCCAGCGTATGGTCGTTCACCAGGAACGAGGTCGCTACCGGACCCACCGTGCCGCCTCCCGGCAAGTAGAATGTCGACAGGCTCACCTGGTCCGTCTGCGGCGCGACGATGCCCAGGCTGATGGCGTCGTAATACAAACCCCAGCCCGCCGAGAACTTGGTGTCGGGAAGGCTCTTCGGCGCCCAAGCCACGGCCACCCGCGGCGCAATTTCCAGATCGCGCACGATCTCGTTCCACTCCACGCGAATCCCCGTTTCCACCATCAGTCCGTCGCGCGGCGTCCAGGCGTCCTGAACGTACTCGGCGTCTTCGAAATTCTTGCGCGCGGTGAAGGGGCTGCCCGCGAAAGTCACGTACCGGGCCACCGAATTGTCGTCGCGCAGAACTTCGTAGTCGTGGCGGTCGACCTTCTGATGGAAGGCCTCGCGCTCGAAATCGATTCCGAACTTCAACTGGTGGGTGCCGAGCAGGTGCCGCGTCGGCGCGAACAGGTTGGCAATCCACTGCTGCCGGTAGAAGTGGCGGTCCTGGTTCGAGAAGTAGTTCCCGCGATTGCCGAAGGGCGTGATCTGGTACAGCGCGTCTCCCTGCGGCGTATTGCGCAGGTACCCGCGCGAGTCGGCAAAACCTACATCCAGCAGGGCCCCGCCCAGGTACGCCTGGTCGCGCACCGTGCTCATGTAGAGCATCTGGTGGAGATTGGTGGTGGCTTCCACCGGATTGAGGAAACTGAGACCCGAGCGCGTGGTGTCGCCGAGGTTCACCAGGAAGCTCCCGGTCAGAATGTTGGTTGGCGTCAGATTCACCTGGAAGCGGCTCAGGTCGCTGCCGGTGAGGCCCGAGGTGCGGTTCTGGCCGGTTGGCAGTCCGTGGATGACATCGTTGCTGTAGAAAAGATCGAGGCCGTTGTGGAACCACGCCCGGCCTTTGGCCAGCGGTCCGGAAAACTCCAGGCGGGGCGTCCACTTGTTGATGTGGATGCCCCCGTCGGTGGAAACCCCGGGGATGAAGTTGGTGCCGCCGAAACGCAGGCGGTCGTCGCCCATCTTGGTCTCCAGATCGAGCACGCCGGCCGAGCCCCTCCCGTTCTCGGCGGAGAAGCGCGCGCTTTCCACGCTCATGGACTGGATGGTCTCGATGTTGACACGTGTTTCGAGCCGGCCGGTGACGGGGTCGGAGATATTGAAGCCGTCGAGCGTGTAGTTGGTCTGGCTGGTGTCGCCGCCGTTGAAGTGGGCGCGGCCGGCGTTGTCCTGGACCACGCCGTCGATCATAGGCAAGGCGTTGCGGTAGTCCTGCGGCGCCGGGTACGGGACCGCCTGAATCTCCGTGTTGTCGAGTTCCTTGCGCTCCGCCGGCTGCTGCGGATCGATGGCCGGCGGCGAGTAGGTGACGTCGATCCGGTCGGAGAACTCCTGCAGATGGTTCAGCGTGATGGTGATCTCCGTCGCGCCCTCGTTCAACGTCCGGGCGTGCCCTTGATAGAGGTAGAAGCCGAGCCGCTCGGCCCGTATGGTGTAGTCGCCGGCAGCCTCCAGGCTCAGGCTGAACTTGCCGGCCAGGTCGGACGACACCGCAACGGGTCCGCCTCCCGCCGCCGGCCGCACTTCAATGCGCGCGCCGGCAACGCCCGCACCCGTGTCGTCGATCACGCGCCCGGTCACGGAGACTTGAGCTTGGAGACCCGCGCATAACAGCGCCGATACCAGAAAAGCCATCCTGACGTGAGATCTCGAGAACATGAACCGCAGCGCTACCGTTCAGCATAGCTGGTGGCGCGCTCGATGGAAAGGGATGCCGAGTGTTCAGGCCCGATCCGGCCCGAGTTCCCGTTGACATCGGACTCCAAGGCGTGACATACTCCCAAGCACTTGTGCACACTTTTGAGGGGATCCTGTCTGGACAACTGTCTCCAACCTTTGTCTTTAGGGCGAAGAAGAGCAATCCGTGGACTTCGACGCCGCTTTGCTTCTTCGCCGCCATGGCTGTAACATCTCTGGCTTTGGCGGCGGATACCGAGCCCGGGCAATGGCAACGACGCACCACGGAAGGCATCCATCTGCGCGAAACCGGCCACTACCGGGAGGCGGAAGCCCTTCTGCGCCAGGCGCTCGATGAAGCCGGCCAGGATGACGGCAAGGCCATCGTCCTCGACAATCTCGGCTCGCTGCTTCTCGTACAGGGCAAGTACGCGGAGGCGGAACAGTTGTTACAGCGCGCGCTGGGGTTCCGCGCGCAGGACCCCGGAGATCGCGGCCTGGCTGCGAATCTGCTGAATCTCGGACAGGCATACGCAGGCGAAGGCCAATACGCCGAGGCGGCCCCGGTGCTCGAACGCTCACTGGCCATCGCCGAAAAAGATCCGGACCGCATGCTCGAAGCGCGCGTGCGGAACAGCCTCGGCGAACTGGCACGCGCCGCGGGAAGGAACCAGGAGGCGACGGCGTTCTATTCGCAATCGGAGGCACTGATTCGGGCGGCCGCCGGGCCGGACAGTCCCGATCTCGCGGCCGCCCTGCTCAACCTGGCCAAGGTCTACACAGTGTCGGGCCGATACCCGGATGCGGAGCCGCTGATCCGCCAGGCGCTCGCCATCTGGGAGAAGGCGCCGGGTGAGAATGGCCCACGCCTGGCGGCCGCCTACAACAGCCTCGCCGATCTCCGCCTCCACCAGGGCCATTACCCGGACTCTGAAAAGCTCTTCACCCAATCTCTCGCATTGACCGAGAGCCTCCTCGGTTCCAGGCATCCCGATGTCGCCGCGCTCCTGGTGAATCGCTCCGCGGTGCTCGATCGCGAGCGGCGCTATGCGGAGGCCGAGGCCGGCCTGCGGCGGGCGTTGGAGATTCTGGAGGACTCGCTCGGACCACGCCATCCGCGCACTATGTCCTGCCTCAACAGCCTTGGCCTCGCCGCCTACTATCAAGGCCGGTATCGCGAGGCGGAGGAGTTGCTGACGCGCTCGCTCGACTGGAAGGAGAAGGCTCTCGGGCCGGAGCATCCGGATCTGGCGGCGACCTTGACCAATCTGGGCGTCGTCTACCGGGCCCAGGCCCGCTATGCGGATGCCGAGGCTGCGCTCTCACGTGCGCTCGCCATTCAAGCCGGGAGCATCGGCCCGGAGCATCCCAATACCGCCGGCACCATGCTGGAATACGCGCGCGTCCTGCGCCTGATGAAGCGCAGGCAGGAGGCGGATCGAATGGAAGCCAGGGCTCGCGCCGCCAAACTGCACAGTGCGCAGGAGAGCTTCACCGCCTATACCGTGGATGCGGCCGACCTGCGGCGGTGACCGCGCGCCTTGCCGCCGCTGAATTCGCGATCCAACCGCCGGACTACCGCGCGGCACAGTCAGTCTGGATTGCAGCTCCCGGGGGCTCTGCCGCGCTTCAGGCGGCGATTGATGGGGCTCTCGGCCCCCAGTTGTCGTAGCGACCGTCCCGCCGTATAATTCTTGCGTGTTCTCCAGTTGATCTTGTGGAGGCAGCATTGTGGGCAGTGGAGACAGCATCGCTCTGATCGGGCGCTTTCTCGAGGCGTGTGTCCGGGCTGACCCGGAAGAGTTCGCCAGCTACTTTACCGAGGATGCGACATGGTGGAATGCCCCGTGGAAACCTGTCAAAGGCCGTGAGGCCATCCGCGAGACGTTGCGCCGCGGAGCGGAGCGCATGGTTGCGTTGCCTTGGGAGATACGGCATATCGTGGCCGCGGGCGAGGTCGTGATGGTGGAGCGGGTGGACCACTTTCTGGCCGGGGAGACGCGCGTCAGCGTTCCTTCGATGGGCATCTTCGAACTGCGCGGCGGAAAGATCGCTGCCTGGCGTGACTACTGGGACCTGCAGCAGTTCGAGAATCAGTTGGCCGCCATACCGCCTGGCGCAAAATGAAAAAGGGGAGCCCGAAGGCTCCCCGCAAGTGCGCGAATGCACCTCCCGCCCGGCTAGAATGTCAGCTTCAGCGAGAGTTGAATGTTGCGCGGATTGCTCGAGAATACCTGCGACCACTGGCCGAACAGCGTCTGATTGGGTATCAGCGCGTTGTGCACGGCGGTGCCGGTGAAGCCCACTGAAGCCACGTCGCTGATGTTGCCGGCGACGTACTGCGGGTGGTTGAAGATGTTGAAGAAACGGCAATCGAAGCGCAGCTTGTAGCGGTCTTCCTTGCCGAACCCGATGTACTTGGCGATGGTCATGTCGACATCGTCGATGGGGTTCACGCGCATCGTGTTGCGGCCGCCGGTGGCGATAGTGCCCTTGGGCGCCACAATGTAACCGGCACTGGAATTGTTGGCCAGGTAAGCCACGGTGGCGCCGGAGCTGTTGGTGAGCGCCGTCGTGCCGCTGCCGATGCTGTTGTTTCCGCTGGGATTCACGATGGTGCGGTCGCCTGCGGAGTCGCCGTTCATGTTGCTGTCCACGCCGCTCTGCACGGTAACCCAGGTGCCGATTTGATACTGGTAAATGGGAGCGATTTCCCAACTGCCCAGGATATTGCGCTTGAACCAATTGCTGTCCTTCTTGAGGAACGGCACGTCGTACAGCACCTGGTAGCTGAAGCGTTGACGGTGATCGAGGGCCGAATCGGAGGTGTCCCCGCGAACGTTCTGGAAATCCTGCGGCCGGCGCGGCGTGGTGTAGGTGCTGAACACGTCGGCGGTGGAGTCGTCGATGTTGTGGCTCCAGGTGTAGGCGGCGATGAACTGCAGGCCGTTGGAGAAGCGCCGCGTCAACTGGTTGGCCCAGCCATCATAGAAGGATCGGCCGTAGGGCATGAAGCCGACAAGATTGCTCTGGAACCCGGCAGCCTTATAGGCCGGCACGAAGTTCCCACCCGCGGAGAGCAGGCTATTGAGGGAAGTCAAAGTGTTGGGCAGGGCATTCAGAGTCGCCTGCGAGGGAGCGGTGAAGTATACCGGCAGGGCGTCCGATGAATTGACGACGTTCTGAATATCGATACGATCCTGCACGGTCAGATTGGAGCTGTGCGTACCCATGTAGCGGCTCTCGATGGTGTAGTCGTTGTGGAACACGTGCTGAATACCGAAGTTCCACTGGATGGACTTCGGGCGCTTCTGGTCGGGGACGTAGCCGCCGGTGGCGGCCCGCGCTTGGGCCGGGGTAAGGCCCGAGGCCGATGCGTTGGGTGGGATGCCGCCATTCTTCAGGAAGTTGGTGCCATTCTCGCCGCCCTGATCCACCGTGATGGTGTCCTGCGGCGGCAGCGAAAGCAGGCCCAGGTTGTCGTACAACACGTCGTAGTTGGTGCCGAAGCCGGCGCGGATGGAAGTGCGCCCGCTGTTGCCCGGAGAGTAGGCCAGGCCCAGCCGGGGCATGAAGTTCCTCTTCTGCGCCGCCGGCGCGTTGAAGCTGATGAGGCCAGGCACGCTCGAGACGGAGTTGATGGACTGCAGGCGCTCGGTGTACGGCAGGCTTTGGTATTCCCATCGCACGCCGATGTTGGCCGTAAGGTTCCGGGAAATCTTCCAGGTGTCGTTGGCGTACAGGCCGGTGGTGATGCGGTCGCCGTAGTAGATCACGTTGCCGAGAGTGCGTTCCGCAAGATAATCCGGAGTGTAGTCGTACAGGTAGTCCGACAGGTAGCTCCATTCATAATCGCCGCGCGCGCGCTGCGTGAAGCTCTGCGGCGAGATCAGCTTGCTTCCGTCGAAACCGAACTTGAAGCTGTGAGAGCTCTTGGTCCAGGACACGCTGTCGGTCAACTGGTACGTGTTCTGAATGCCGAACTGCGGCGCGTTGGGGTCGGGGCCCAATTGCGCTCCAATGTCGAACAGGTCGATGTTCGGGAACATATCGAGGCCCGAGAATTTGAAGCTGCCGGCGGGCGTGGTACTGGACGACCGGTTGTATCCGATGCGGAACTCGTTGGTGAGGGCCGGAGAAAAGGTGTGGAACTCCGACACGGTGACCACGTAGCCGTTGTTGGGAACCGTCTGGTAGAAGGTCGGCAGGCTGGCGTTGGTGTCAATGCCACCCGAGCGGTTGAGGATGAAGCGCCCGCGCAAGCTGTCCTTTTCGGAGAAGTTGGCATCCATGGCCGCGACGGCGCGCTCGCCGTTGGTAAAGGCGGGTGCGGTAAACGAAACCTGCCCGATGGGGATGGACGTGCCCGTGGAAGCGGCGCCGAGGTAGCCCTGGTTGATGGGGTTGATCAGGGGATAGGCTCCGTTGGGAGTGGAAGCGGCCGGCGCTGCGGAGGCTGCCGTGCCCAGGTACTGCTTGAGCACGCTCAGGTTGTTCTGATTGATGTTCGGAATTCCCGCCAGCGTGCTCCAGCCCGCGGAGGTCGGCGCGTACAACAAGCCGGCATTGCCGGCGTACCCGGTGGGCTCATACTCGTAGTTGAGGAAATAGAAGAGCTTGTTCTTCTTGATCGGTCCGCCGACTTGCCCGCCGAAACGGTTGTCGTCGTAGCGCGGATGCAGCGGATTCTGGTCGACCGCGTCGAGATTGTTGGCCGCATTCAGATTCCGGTTGGTCATGTACTCGTAGGCGGATCCGTGGATCTGATTGGTGCCGCTCCGGACGATGGAATTGAACTGGCCGCCCGAGGAGTGGCCGAAATCCGGCGAGAACTGGTTCTGCAGCACCGTGAGTTCGGCGACCGCGTCATTGGGCACCGAAACCACCGGGCCGGTAACGCTGTCGCTGTTGTTATCGATTCCTTCGATAGTGAAATTGTTGTTGCGCGGCCGCTGTCCGCCGATCGATGGGCCGGTGCCGAGTCCGGTCGCACCGCTCGTCGAAACCCCCGCGTTCAGCAGCGACAGATTGAGCACGCCGTTGCCGCTGGAGGTGCTGGGAAGATCCATCAACTGCCTTTGCTCGAACGAAGTCTGCACCTGAGACGTGGTGGTGTCGATGACCGCCGCCGAGGCGCTGACTTCCACCGTCTCCACACTCGTGCCGACATCCAGTTTCAGGTTGGCTGTGGCGATCTTGTTCAACTCGACTCCGACGCTCTTGAGCTGGGCCTTGTTGAACCCGGAAGCCGTCACGGTAACCGTGTACGTTCCAACCGCGAGATTGTTAATTCGATATTCACCGATCGCGCCGGTTTTCGCGGTGGTTTCGATGCCTGTGGCATCGTTCCTCGCAACCACCGAAGCGCCCGGCACCGTGGCGCCGCTGGCGTCGTAGATCGTGCCTGTGAGATTGCCGCTGACGACTTGGGCGAAAATCGAAATGCCCGCCGAAAGCAAGACAATCAACATGAGGAGCACACTATTCCTCAGTCTCATTTTGTTTGAGTACCTCCATCAGGTGTTGAGAGTCTCATGGCGAGTTAACCGTCCATGATGTTCTCTCGAATTGAAAGCTGCCCCCTACGCCGGGGGAAAGAGTCCGTAACGATGTGAAGCTGTTCACAGAATGCCTAGCAACTTCGTATCCAAGTCGACAGGATTCTCGAATATTAAAGATAAAGAGGTTTTAAACGATCAATTTACATAAAACTGCCGAAAAATCCAATAAACGATAACCGAATCCTATGGTTTTCGGGAGTTAAGGGTCATTTTTGATGGATACCAGGGACACTATGGGCTACACGCCGCAGAAATAGGGGGCGCCAAAACCAGGTTCCGGGCGGATATTGATCCAGGAACTGGGTGCTATGACTCAACGCGAGGGAAAGGACACGGGGAGATCCCCACCCCACCGTCTTCCAGTGCCGCGCCCATCCTCAAAATCAGCGCCTCTTCAAAAGGGGGTCCCACGATCTGCAGCCCGATCGGCAGCCCGGAAGCGCTCAACCCGCAGGGCATCGAAAGCGCCGGCAATCCCAAGGCATTGATGCCGCGCACCAGGCGAGTGGTGGCCAGGCGGACATCTTCTTCGCGCCCTCCCAGCCGGACGGTGGTCTCGCCGATCCCCGGAGCCGTGTTGGGCGTAGCGGGCATGAACAGGCAGTCTGCATCGGACCACACCTTGGCGAATTCACGCTGCATCCGGCGCCGCAGGCGCTGCGCGTTCACGTAGTCCACGGCCGGCAGCAGGCGTCCCTGGTCGAACAGGGCCAGCACGTCCGCGCCGAAGCGGTCCCGTTTCTCCAGGTGCGGCTCCATCACGGCCGACGCTTCGGCCAGCAAAATCACGCGCGCCACCGCATTTAACGCCGCAATATCCGGCACCGCCACGCGCTTCACCTCGGCCCCCAGCGACTCGGCACGCGCGATCGCGCCGCGAACCGCGGAATCCACATCGCCATCCAGCCGCTCGAAGTAGAAGTTCTCCGGAAACCCCACGCGCAGGCCGCGGATGCCGCACCCGTCATCGGGAACGTAATCCACCACCGGATGCCGCGAGGAAGCCGGGTCCCGGCTATCGTGTCCGGCGATGGCGTTCAACACCATCGCGGCATCGCGCACCGATCGCGTGAGCGGGCCCATGTGGTCCAGGCTGTACCCAAGCGGGAAAACCCCGTGACGGCTCACCCGGCCGTAGGTGGGCTTCAACCCCACGGTCCCGCAGAAGGACGCCGGAATGCGGATGGAGCCGCCCGTATCGGTGCCCATGGCGGCGTACACCAGCCCCGCGGCCACTGCCGCGCCCGACCCGCCGCTCGATCCGCCGGGAGTGTGCTCCGCATTCCACGGGTTGGTTGCGGACCGCCCCGAAGTGCGGATTGGCCGACGTGATTCCATAGGCCAGCTCATGCAGGTTCAGCTTGCCCAGGCTCACGGCCCCCGCGGCCTCCAGTTTCTCCACCACCGTCGCGTCCGCGCCCGGCACATAGTGCTCGTACACCTTGGAGCCCGCCGTAGTGCGCACCCCGCGGGTGGCGAACAGATCCTTCAGCGCGATGGGGATTCCGTGCAGCGGCCCCCGGTCGCGGCCGGCGGCTAACTCGATGTCGGCCAGGCGCGCGCGATCCAGCGCCCGCTCCGCCGTGATCGTGATAAACGCGTTGAGCTCAGGGTTGCAGCTCTCGATGCGGCCGATCGCGGACGTGGTCAGTTCCACCGAGGAGAACCGGCGCGCGCGCAGCGATTCAGCGGCTTCCCGGATGGTCATTCGGTCTCCTCGGCGTGGAACGCGGTCGCCGGCTCGTCTTCCGCCTTCAGTTCCTTCGCCAGCGGCCGGAAGGCCTCCTCCAGTGTTTCCAGCGGCCCGGCAATTCGCTCGAGGTCCCGCTCCGAAACTTCAAGCCCGCCGGCCTTCGCCATCGCTCTCCAGTCTTTCACGACACCTCCTGGTCTTTTCATGAGATTTTTCCACTCCGGAGTTTCATCTACTTTACACCGGGAGGGGGCCGGCGTGGACGCCTTAAGCGATGCGTTGGACCGCGAAGGCTTTCGCCAGGCCTCGGAGTCCTTGGACGCCCGCGTGGAAAAAATTCCGCCCGTCGGCGCGGACCGTTCCAGCAGGGCCTTGAATCTCCTGCTCGAAGAGTCCGCGCGCCTGGGCCGCCGGATTCTACTACTGGTCGATAACCTCGATATCGTCCTCGATCGTTTGAAGAAAGAGGAGGAGTGGGAATTCCGGCGCGTGATTTCGCAGGAACGCGGGCTACACTTCATGGGCGCCTCCAGCCGCGTGTTGGAAGCTCTGTATGAATATGGCCGCGCCTTCTACGACTTCTTCCAGGTTCACGAGCTGAAGGGGTTCGACGAAGTGGAAACGATTTCCACGCTCTCGAAACTCGCCGAACAGTCTGGCGATGCGCGCGTGGTCCAACTGGTCCGCAGCCAACCCGGCCGCATCAAAGCCTTGCCATGTGCTCGCCGGCGGCAACCCGCGGGCGCTTGTGCTGCTTTACAAAGTGCTGGCCCAAGGACCCGAAGGAGATGTCCAGCGCGATATCGAACAGCTTCTGGACGACTACACAGCGCTCTACAAGGCGCGCTTCGAAGAACTGGCTCCGCAGGCGCAGCAGGTGGTGGATGCCATGGCCATCCATTGGGATCCGCTGATCGCAGCCGACCTCGATCTTGGCCGTTTGCTGGAACGACTTTCGAGACGGGACCATGAGGCAGCGCACTGCTACCTTCGCGCCTTTGAAATTGACTCATCGCGCTCTTGGGACCTGGACCAGTTTCTTCGCGCCGGTAATCGACTGATCGAATCGGGAAGCGATCTTGCAGAAATCCTGAAGCTGGCGCAGAGAGCCCGCCAACTCGCGCCCGATCATACGGCGACGCAATTTCTAGCCGCGCGGATTCTCGCACTGATCGGAAAATGGCCGCCAGCCAGCCATATCCGGGAAGCCGTCGCGGCCAAGGAGTCCGCCGATTTCTCAATAGGCTTTTTCAGGACCGTAGTCGAAACGAGACACCTGGACGAAGCTATCGCCATCCTCGAACGGACCGGCGCCAAGGACTGGTGGCGGCCAATTTACGAAGCGCTCCTTGCGGCGCGCGCCGGAACACCCGATCAGCTCCGCACCGTCGCTCCGGAAATCCGGGTTGTGGCAACACGCATGGTGGTTTGACGACAGAGGGCGCCTCGGCAGCAGCACCCGAGTCCTGTTGGAACAGTCGGACACCAGAATCTGGATCCGTGCCATCTCTGTCTGGGAGATCTCCATCAAGACCAGCCTCAACCGTCTGAAAATCTCGGAAACAGCCGAAGAGCGAATCTCTTTCCTGTTGGAGCAGGGCTGTTCACCCCTGGTTGTCAAGTTCGCTCACGCCTTCGCGGTACGAACGCTGCCCCTTCATCACCGTGACCCCTTCGACCGCATGCTCGTCGCGCAAGCCCAATGCGAAGACCTCACCCTGGTCACCGCCGACCCGGCCATCATGGCTTACGACATCCGCACCATGGACGCCTCAACTTAACGCCCTGTGAACGCCGGCGCGCGCTTCTCCAGGAAGTGCGCCACCCCCTCCTTGAAATCCTCGCACTGCAAGCTCGCCCTCATCTCCACGGCTGCGGCGTCCACGGCTTCTCCGAGAGTCTGGAACATGGCGTCGTACACCTGGCGCTTGATCACGCGCATGGAGCGCGGGCTCACCCCGTGGGCCAGGTCGTTAGCATAGGCGTACACACGATCCAGGAAAACGTCCGGCGCGAACACCTGGTTCACCAGCCCCATGCGGAGCGCCTCCTGCGCATCCAGGACGCGCGCCGATAACAGGATGTCCATGGCGTTGGCATGGCCGATTACCTTGGGCAGCAGCCACGCCAGGCCGTACTCGGCGATCAGGCCGCGGCGCGCAAAGGCGCTTCCGAAGCGGGCGCTCTCGGAGGCGAACCGCAAGTCGCAGTACATCGCGATCACCAGGCCGAGCCCCACCGCCGGCCCGTTGATGGCCGCGACGATGGGCTTGGGAATGGCCGGGAAGTACGAATACTGGCGCTCGAAATCGGGCCGCACGTCTATTGCGGATCGGGCGTCGCTTGCCGCCGCCGAGTTGGGCAGCGGATGCTCCGGCGGCACGCCGCGCTCGGCCACGTCGCTCAACAGGCTCATATCGGCGCCGGCGCAGAAGCCCCGGCCGGCGCCCGTGAGCACGATCACCCGGACGTCGTCGTCGCGGCCGGCCTCGTGCATGGCCTGGCGGACCTCCTGTTCCATGGCGCGGGTCCAGGCATTGAGCTTCTCCGGGCGGTTGAGCGTGATGGTGGCCACGCGTCCCGAGACTTCATACAGAATATCTGGCATCCCATGATTGTAAACCCCGCGGTAATTGTAAACCGCGCGCGCAATTGTAAACCGCGTGCGGGCCGGCCGGCAGGTTATACTAGGCCCAATCCCGTTTTGGAGGTCATTCGATGCTGCGACTCGTACGACCGATCCTCTTCGTCTGGGGACTGGTTCTTTACGCCCAGGATGCCGGCATGGTGCTGCGCACCTCGGTCACTTACAACACCCAAAAAGCCACCCTGCAGCTCAACGACGAGCAGCGCCAGAAGGCGGACCAGCTTGGCCGCGATGCGCAGCAGGCGTCACAGGCGCGCAAGTACGGCGAGGCCATGCGCGATTACTACCAGGGCCTGGCGGTGATGCGCAACGTGCCCTGGACACCGGCGTTCGAGGTGGCGTCGTCGCTGCAAGGCCGGTTGGATCACGCCATCGTGGAGCCGGGAAGGCCGGTCACGGTGACGCTCGCGCCCCTATACAGCAGCGATCGCGCGGCGGGAATCAAGATGAACGCTACGCTGGTTCTCGTCCCGGTGAAGAAAGAAGGCGCGGCGGAAAAGAGCCTGGGGGCGAGCGTGGCTGTGGATGCCGCGGCGCTGCCGTTCACCACCAAGGTCACGCTGCCGGACGCGCCGGTGGGCGACTATACGTTGGAAGTGCGGCTGGCCTCGGATGGAGAGGTGCCCGCCGGGGCCGCGCGCGCGGCCTTCGTGAAGGCGCTGCCGATGCACATCGAGGCGCTCTCGGACGGTGTGGCGCGGCTGCGTGCCCGGCTGGCCAAGGTTGGGAAGAAGAGCGGTTCGGCGATGCCCACCGCGGAATACGCGCTGGCGCTGTACGACCGGGCCGACTCCGGCGACATCAGCCCGGCGCGCCTCAATCTTCGCGATGAGTTCGCCTCGGCGAATGCGATTCTCGACGCGCTGGACGCGGGCCGCGACCCATTCGCAGGCAAGCGGGGCGACCTGCGGAAGGCCTATCGCTCCGCGGTAGACAACACGCTGCAGCCTTACCGGCTCTTCATTCCCGCGTCGTATGACGGCAAACCGTGGCCGCTGGTGGTGGCGCTGCACGGAATGGGCGGCGATGAGAGCAGCATGCTCGATCAGTACAGCGGCACGCTCAAGCGCGAGGCGGAGCGGGTGGGTGTCATGGTGGTTTGCCCCAAAGGGCGCGACTCGGCCTCCATGTACCGCGGCACGGCGGAGCAGGACGTGATGGATGTGCTGGCGGAAGTCGAGCGCGATTATAAGATCGATGCCAGGCGCATCTACCTCATGGGCCATTCCATGGGCGGGTATGGCACGTGGAGTATCGCCATGGCGCATCCCGACGTTTTCGCGGCCCTGGGGCCGATCTCGGGCGGCGGCGATGCCACGGGCATGGCGAAGATCAAGCAGATCCCGGAATACGTGGTGCACGGCGACGACGACCGCACGGTGAACGTCTCGCAATCGCGCCGCATGGTGGAGGCGGGCAAGCAGGCCGGCGCCACCATTGACTATCACGAGATCCCGGGCGGCAGCCACGTGAGTGTGGCCGCGCCGCAGTTTGGGCCGATGCTGGACTTCTTCGTGAAACAGAGCAAGGCGGGGGAGTAGCGATTTTGACGCGGAGCCGCGGGGCCGCGGAGAAAGACGCGGAGGAGGCCCGAGAGAAAGAAGAGCGAGCTGACTCGCCCGTATTGGCCAGCCGGGCGGTGTGGCCGGTGAGAGCACGTAGAGCAGGCAGAGTCAGGGCTCGCTTACGATTTCAAGAACTTCAACAGCTCCCGGTAGAAGATGTCCGGCACTTCCAGGTGCGGCACGTGGCCGGCATTCGGAATGATCACCAACTCCGCGCCCGGAATCGTGTCCGCGATGTGCTTCGCCAGCTTGGGAAAATCCTGGCCGTCTTTCTCTCCTCCGATCACCAGGGTCTTCACCTTGATCTTGGCCCAGTCATACACTACGGGATCGAGGTACAGGATCTGCTGGTAGATGGAGCGGACCATGGCGAGGCGCGGCCAATCGCCGGAGAGCGTGGGCGCGTACAGAATGCGCACGTACTGTTCGTACTCCGGCTTCCAGGCGCCGGGCGAGGGGAAGTAGCGCCGGATGTTGGCATAGAATCCCTGCCAGCGCTGGTCGTTGGTCTGCGCCATGGTG
>OMOG01000283.1 GCA_900290305.1 Candidatus Sulfopaludibacter sp. SbA4 | reverse complement strand
CGAGCCCGCCGCGCCGCCCGATCCCCACGCACCATCACCCGAGCCCGCCGCCCAAGCCGCGCCCGACCCCGCCGCGCCGATCCCCCCGCTCCATCACCCGAGCCCGCCGCCGAAGCCCCGCCCGAGCCCGCCGCACCGCCCGATCCCCCCGCACCCACCGCGGAACCCGCTTCCCCAGCCCCAGCTCCCCAGGGCCCGGTCGTCGTCCTTGTGGGCCTGAACCGCATCCTCAGCGAGCTATCGAAGAACCGCACCCCAACCGAGCTCGCCACCCTCACGCTTCGCGAAGCCGCCGCCCTCCGCAGGTCACCCAACCCCCAACCCCCAACCCCCACCCACTCGCGCTCCGGCGAGCCCAACCCCCGCTTTATCCACACCCCAACCCACTGAATCCACAGCCCAAACTCAACAAATGGATTCGTTTCGCAAAAACCCCGAAATCACCCCGGAGCCCGCCACAACCCCGGCCCCTGGCCCCCGGCCCCTGGCCCCCGACCAGCCCCGCGGCTTCAACCCCAACAACCCCAAACACCCGCCCATCGACCTTTGTCATAACTGCAATCAACTGGGCAGAATTCTGGACGGGTGCAGCTTCCAGCCGCTACCCGAGCGCCTGCTCCCGGGTCGTCGATGAAACGCAGCAACCTACTTCACCGCGATGGTTGTGGACCACCCGGCGGTGGCGGCGTCGAAGCTCGAGACGCTGTTGACGATCACCGCGATGATGATCTGCGGGCCGATCCCCGTGTTCTGCGGAATCTTCACGTTGATCTGCCATACGCCCGGAAATTGCGGCGACAGCCCCGAGAACATGATGTGTTCCCCGGACTCCTGGGTGCAGGCGCTGTCGTCCACGTCACAAGCATTGAGGAACACGGTCGGCTTCGACGGAGTTTGCACCAGGCTCGGCGGAGCGCTGCCGTCGGGCGGGGCATTGGGCAGATAGCCCTGGCCGGTGGCGTAGATCGTAATCACCGAACCGCGCGCCGCCGCATTGGTCGTAGTGTTGATCGAATTGTCTTGATTGATCACCGCCGCCTGACGTTGGGTCCCGGTGAAGGCCGCGAAAATCGCCGGCGAGACCGTGTTCATCGCCACCGGACCAGCGGCGTACACGCGGCCCGTGGACGCCTGAACCACCACTACATCCGCCGTGCCGGACGTCGGGGCGAGGTTGGGAACCACGAAATTGATCTGGGTTGGCGAAACGTAATACAGCGGGGCGGGCTGCCCGTTGAACAGCACCTGAACGTCGCCCAGGGTGGCCGGCAGCGGATACGGATTCGGCAGATCGCTGTTCAACGCCGTGTTGGCGCCGAAATAAGCGGCACCCCCATTGCAACTGCTGCCGGATGCGCAAATCGAAGCCAGCACGCCCGGCGCCAGCGACCGGGTGGGAAGAAAGTTGACTCCGTTGATGCCCTGCAGGCCCGGAAAGTAGAAGCCCACGCGGTTGCTGGAGTCGGCCACGATCACGTCGCCGTATTGATCCTGGGCCACGGCCAGCGGGCTGTTGGCCGCCTGAACTACGCCCGTGGATGCCGGAGTGAATTGCAGGGTCTGAAACTTGGGATACTTCCGAACCAAGGCGCTGGAGCTGTTGGTGTCGGTAATCCAGACCTCGCCGGTGGCGGCGTTGACGTAAATCCCTTGCGGGTTCGAAAGGCCGGGAAGAATCAGCGACGCATGGGCGCCGCTCGTCGGGTTGTTCAGAACGGAATCGAAGATCAGCACACGGTTGTTGCCGCTGTCCGTCACATAGGGCCGCGTGTCGGTATCGGCCGCAATGTGGTGCGGGCCATTCATATTGGCGTCGGTATTTCCGGACCCGCTGCTGGTGAAGTCGGGCTGCCCGAAGACCTTGGTGGCGGCCATCCCGTTATCGGCCGGAGGATTGAAGGTGGCGTTGGCGGTGAACGGGAAGAAGAGCATGCGGTTGTGCCCTACGTCCGAAACCAGCAGCCCGATGTTGCCGGCGAAGGCCAGGCCATACGGCCGTGCCATGGTGGAGGGAGTAGGGTCGGTGATGGTGCTGGTGAAGTTGTGCTGGCCCAGCACCAGGTCCGCCTGCTCGGACCCCTTGTGCGCGAAGGGAGCGGGAAAGCGCAGCACGCGGCCGTTTCCGGTGTCGGCGACGTAGAGATTGCCGTTGGAATCCACCAGCACGCCGGTCGGATGGCAGAGGCTCGATTGCGTGGGATGATTCGGATCGCCGGTCGCGTTGCACAGGCCCGAGTTGAAGTCCGCCTGTCCGATCACGATATCGGCCGCGGATCCGGGCGTCAACTTGCGAAAGTCCTTGAAGCCCAGCACGCGGTGGTTGAACGGGTCGGACACGTAGAGGTGCGGTGTATCGCCGCTGGTATCGAGGGCGATCCCCGCATCCGCATTGGTGCCGCTCTGGGTCACGTTCGCGAAGTAGAACTCGCGGCCCTCGATCAGGTTCGCCTGCATCATGCTGAAGGTGTCCTGCCCCCAAAGGCCGTTGGCCGGCGAGAAATTGCCGCCCTGAAACGGCAGGCCGATCACGCGATTATTGCCGCTGTCGGCGACGTATAGTTCCGTGCCCGAAAAAAACGCTCCAGCCGGAAGGTACAAGGTGCTGCTGGTGGCGGGAGGGACGAACCCGAGGCCGCCATTGGGATGAGAGCCGTTGAAGGTCAGTTGTCCCACGAAGCCCGTGGCCTGGGGCGAGTAGCTGGTGGCTTGATCGGGCCACTTATCGTAGGAATCGAAGAGCAGTATGCGGTTGTAGCCGGCGTCGAGCACGCCCACCTTGCCGGAGGCGCCGGGAATGAAAAAGAGGCCGCTGGGGAGCAACATGACCGTCTTGCTCTGCTGGTCCTGCGTGGGGGTCTGGCCGGGCCCGAACACTCCCATGATGCGCGCGGCGGTGGGCGCATTGCTGGTGAACGGTCCGGGAAAAACCAGGACCCGGTTGAACTGATTGCCGTCGCTGTCGCAGACAAACAGCCGCCCGCTGGGGTCGAAACCAAGGGCCAGGGGGGCGGCAAATACGTTGCCGGTCAGCAGGTCGGGCGCCTTCAACGCGGGCCGCACGTCGGTGAAACCGAGCGGTTGCCCGATCTCCAGGTCGGCCGTCAGCGGACCGCCCGTACCGGCGATGTCCGTGGCCTTGAAGCGCAGCACGCGGCGGTTGCCCGGATCGGTAATCCACAAGTTGCCAGCGGAGTCGAACGCCAGGCTGGACCCGACCCCCGCCAGGTTGATCCCCTGCCGGTCGACTTGTCCCAGGTAGTTGGCGCTTCGCGAGTTCAGGCTCGGCTGGCCGATATAGAGGTCGGGAAACTCGTTTCCCGCGTTGGCGAATGGCTGGGGATAGCGCAGAATTCGGTTGTTGTTGGTGTCCGCCACGTACAGATCGCCTTTGAACACCGCCAGGCCGCTGGGGCCATACAACCCGGTCTGGAGCCCGATTCCCGGACCTTGCGCGTCGGTATGGAAGAGGTCCTGCTGCCCGATCACCAGGTCGGCGGGCAGACCCGTGCGGAAGTCGGTGGCGTTCTTCCAGGCGAGCACGCGGTTGTTGTTGCCGTCGCTAACGTAGAGGATGGGCGGGGTAACCGAAGTGTCCAGCGCGACTCCTTGGGGGCTCCACAACTCGCGGCCCTCGACCAGGTTCGGGTTGTACGACGCGAGCTGGCCGTTCTGTTCCGATTTGGGATGCCCGACGATGCGCGAAGGGGTGGGGTTGATCGGAACCGGGGCTTGGGCGAAACACCGTGCGGCCCACAAAGCCGCGGCAAAAGCGGATAACCGTACCTGTTTCATCGGCACTCAAAGTGTAACAAACGGCACATAGATGGCATACCGCGCGCGGTACCAGCCGGGTACGCGAGGTACTGCGCTACACTGTGAGTTGAACCAGACCACTCCGGACAAGCTGCGGGTGTGCGCCGTCAGCTTCCTGAATACCACTCCCCTGGTTTGGGGGATGCTGCACGGGCCGCAACGCGGTCTCTTCGAGCTGGATTTCCGCATTCCCGCGGAGTGTGCCGACCAGTTGGCCTCCGGCGCAGCCGACATCGGGATCGTCCCCTCCTTCGAGCTGACCAGGCAGGACCTCGAGGTGATCCGCGGAACGGGGATCGCGTGTCACGGGCCGGTGCGCAGCATCCTGCTGGTTTCCTCGCGTCCCGCGGCGGGGATCCGCACGCTGGCGGCGGACTCCAGCTCGCGGACATCGGTGGCACTGGCGCGGGTGATTCTCGATCGGCGGTATGGCGCCGAGCCCGAGGTTCAATCGCATCCCCCCGATCTGGAGGCGATGCTGCGGGTGGCGGACGCGGCCTTGATTATCGGCGACCCGGCGCTGCGCATCGACGTCGCGCCGGGGGCGCGCCACTTCTACGACCTGGGAGCGGAGTGGGTGGAGATGACCGGGCTTCCCATGGTCTTCGCGGTGTGGGCCGGACGCAAGGGCGCGGTCACGCCGGAAGTCTCGCAGGCGTTTCGCGAGTCGTGCCGCTATGGCCGCGAGCACATGGAAGAGATTGTGGCTTCGGAAGCTCGCGCCCGCGAGTTCCCCGCGGGCCTGGTGCGGGAGTATCTGACGCGGCATATCGTGCATGAACTGGGCGAGCGCGATTACGAGGGGATGGAACTGTTCCTGCGCTATGCACGCCAGTTGGAGCCCAGCGCGCGCCGTCCGGCGGCCGTTTGACCGGCGGCGAGCCGGTCCCCTATACTGAAGGGAACGACATGTTGTACATCTTGACGTTAATTGTTCACATTGCGGTGTGTATCTTCCTGATCATCGTGGTCTTGCTGCAAAGCGGGAAGGCGGCGGATCTGGCGGGCGCGTTTGGCGGCATGGGTTCGCAGACGGCGTTTGGGCCACGCGGCTCGGCGACGCTGCTGTCCAGGGCGACGACGGTTTCGGCGATCCTTTTCATGGTCACGTCGCTCTCGCTTTCGATTCTGGCCACGCGCAGCGCCGGTCTCGGAACGACGGTTCTCGAGGACGTCCAGCAGAAGACTGCGCCGGCCAAGAGCCAGCCGGCTCCGACCCCCGGCAAGCCGATCACCATGACACCGGAAGGCGGGAAGCCGATCGAATTGCCGATGCCGGCTCCGGCCAACGCACCGCTCCCCAATGTGCCGGTGCAGAAGGCGCCGGTGAAGAAGTAACGCCCCGAAATGCGGAGGTGGCGGAATTGGCAGACGCACTAGCTTGAGGTGCTAGCGGGAGCAATCTCGTGGGGGTTCAAGTCCCCCTCTCCGCACCATTCTAACTGACGTACTTTCATGGGCCGCTATACACTAACAACCGGCTGATTCCGGTGGAGGGCTGCGAGCCTCCAGCGGGGGCGGCGAAAGTGTTGCTGGTCCGAATCGGCGTGGACCCGCGCTATACGCTCGAGACCCACAAGAGCACGGGTTACTACAAAGTCTCAAGGGCGTGTGGTATCGCGGGCCGTTCGGTCACAACGGCTCGGCGGCCTCGTTGGAGGATTGGCTGGATCCTTCGCGCATCAACCTGACTATGTACCTACAGGCTACAAGGGATACGACGGAAATACCCGGTCGATCCCCGGGCATCCCTTCGGGCTAGATCGACGATGAGGATTCGGGCCCGAAACCGAAGGCAGTCGGGACAACTGCTCAGCTTCGACTTATCCGGGAATTTCCATTTTAAACTCCCGGCTCCTGTTTGACGGAGGTGCTGCGAAATGAAGCGACCGGGAAGGTCGCGCCGGGCTGAGCCTCGGTGGCAGCCCCCTCAACGGCGGCCGCCACCGTGTGAAGCGCCACCACCGGAGCTGCGCGCCCCGCCGCCGCTGCTATAGCTGCGTGAGGCCCCACCGCCGCCGTAGCTTCGCCCGGCACTGCTCGGTGCGGAGTAATGTTGGGCCGGAGCCGAATGTGCCGGAGCCGAGTACCGCTGTGCCGGAGCCGAGTTCCGCTGTGCTGGAGCCGAGTACCGCTGTGCTGGAGCTGAGTACTGTTGTGCCGGAGCCGAGTATCGCTGCGCCGGAGCCTGGTTGCGTTGCGCACCCTGGAAGCGTTGTCCCTCGGTCGCGCGCCCTGCGCTTTGCGGTGCGGCACTACGAGCGCCCTGCATCGCCGCCGAACGGTTAGTGAACGACGACGACGACGCCGTCCCGGATCGGTTCCAGCTTCCCGTGCCGGCCGACCGGGCGGAATTGACGCTGCCCGATCTGGTCATCGCGTTCCGCGAGGCCATCGATGCGGCGCCATACCGGGAGGCCAGTTGACTGTTCGGGTACGAAACCCCCAAACGGTGGCTCGCGTCGTGCTGCCACGCCGCTCTCCCGGCAAAACCGCCCGCGTATAGCCCACCGCCGAAACCATATCGGTTGAAGAAGCCGCCGTTGACGAACAAAGAGCGGCCGAACCAGTTCGGGCCCCAGCCCCAACCCCAGCCGCCGTAGCCCCAGCCGCCCCAACCGCCGAAGTACAANNCAGGATAAAATCCAAAGCCGTATCCGGCATAATAGAGCGGCGGATAGTAGCCCCACGCCGGGGGTCCCCAGACGTAAGCCGGGTCGTATTGCGGCACATAGATCACCTGCGGATCGGCCGGCGCGATGTCGATGGCCGTCTGCCCGCCCTGTGTCTCGGTGGTAACCGTCTGTTGCGGAGTGGTAGAGAGCCTGCCATTGGCTTGCGCCCGCGCGCGCATTCGCTGCACTGCTGCCATCACCTCCGGCTGCTGCGCCAGGAACGCATTGCCCAATGCCGTGGTCCATTGGACGTCCTGGTTCAACATCGTCAGAACGTCGGGGAAGGCCACCATAGCCTGGACGCTGGCATCCCAATTCTGTTGCCGGGCCGCTTCCGTCAACTGCTGGCCCTTGAGGTTGCCATTCCGTTGCAGCCACTGTTGCGCCTCAACCACTTCCAGCGGGTAGGTGGTCGCCACCAGAAGCTGGCTCAGCAGCGGATCGGGGTACAGCGCCACGGGCGCAACCAGAGTGTCCAACTGTTCCGGTGAAAGGATTTGTGCGGGAGTTGGCGCGGGAGGCGCCGGTTGTTGCGCAACCGCAAGGCCGGCAGCCAGAAGCGGAACACAAACCAGACAGAGCGTCCGGCGAATAACCCACTGAACCTGGATAGTCTTCATGATGCACCTCCCTTGGGTGCCACGTTACGCCTCTACCAAGGGCACGCTGCGGGCCAAACGCCAACCTATTGACCAGCAGTCACTTGATGTGGGCGGCTGGGCCGGTGCAGATGGTTGAATACCACCGTCTGCGGTGCATCCCGGCCAAGTGCAGGCCAGCCGCCTTGGTTAGTAAGTGCCCGGGACGGACGGCGTGCGCGGCGTTAAANNNNTTCTGATCACTTCGACACTCGTCTTTCGGGCCATTGGGGCCGCCGGCATCGCCGTTTTCGAGCGTTGGAGCGTTTGTTTGAGAGCTGGGCTGGCAGCGATGTTTCTGCTGACCGCATCCGCCCACTGGGGGAAGCGGAGGCCGGATCTCGTTCGGATGGTGCCTGCGGCTTTTTCCCAACCGGATCTCATCGTGACGATCACGGGGTTTCTCGAGATCCTGGGAGCGGCAGGACTATTGCTTCCAGCAACAGCGCGTGCCGCCGCGCTCTGCCTGGCGTTGCTGTTGATGGCCATGTTCCCAGCGAACGTGAGCGCCGCGCGCCGCAATTTGACGATCGGCGGCAAGGCGGCAACCGGGCTGCCGCTTCGCACGTTGTTGCAGGTGGTCTTCATTGCCGCGCTTGGTGCGGCGGGTTTCGCTGATTTCTGACGTTCCCGGCCGAATGGCAGCGTCGAAGATGATCTCCTGCCGTCGACGCGGTCCGCCGTGCTTTTCGGTGCGGGATTCCGGAATCCGGGACGCTCAGTTCCCGGTGGCCTTCTCCGCGGAATCGACCACCAGCACTTCGACCGGCCCCTTGCCGCCCACCAGCTTGAGACCGAGCTGCTGCTGCAGCGCCATGAAGAGCGACGGGCCGGTTGCGTCGGAGGGGACCTCGTAGCCGGGCGGCAGATGTTCCAGATTGGGATCGGGAGTCCAGGTGACCGCGATGTCGTAGATGCCCTTCAGCCCGGTCTCATCGACGACCGTAACGCCGAGCAGGGTGGTCAGCCGATCGCACAATTGGAGGATGCGGCCGCGGTTGCCGTTGATTCGTCCGAGGCCCTGATTCACGAGGCCGCAGGGAGTGCCGTTCGGCAGTGCCGCCTGAGGTGAGGCCGATGCGGCGCAATCTCCGTTGGGAGATTCCGTCAGTCCAGGGCCACCGGCCGGCGTTCCGGCTTTTGCGGGGACGAGGGCGTATCTCTGAAGCTCGCGCGTTTCCTTGTGAACCTTCAGCTTGAACCGGTCGTCCAGCAGCGACCGGAGCATCAGCCGGAGCTCCGGCACCGTCGCAGGACCGGGCGCCTTGGCGTCCATGTCGTAACGTTGCGCCTCCAGCCAACTGAGGTTGCCGAAGATCTGAAAGTCCGTCATGCTATACGCCACGGCAATCAGGCGCTTCAGATTGATGTTGGTGGCCTGTAATTTCCCGCCGGGACGAGGGACGATACTGTAGCCCGGGCCGGCGGATTGATTGGGTTTCAGCGAGGCCACCTCGAATTCGAGGCGCGGAGGCTTGTCGGCCGGCGGCTGCGCCAGGATCGCAAACGGCGCCAGGAGTCCGGTGAGAGCGACGAAGCGCAAAATCATGAGGCCTATCATAACGCCGGCGCCGTCCGGGCGCGAGGGAGCGGATGCCTACCGCCGCAAATGGTTTCCCAGCTCACCGGCACATGGATCTCGTGATGGCGGCGGAGTGAATTAGCTTGCCCGTCTCGGGACGGGATGTCGAATACAGCATCGGAAACGTCGTGGACGTGACGAATCAATCCGCCCAGTAAGGCCGCCTCTAACCAGAAGCTTCTCCAAGGTTAGTATTGCCAAATTAAAGGACTTGCAGTACCGTAAGTAACAATAGTCCTGTAAGTACCGTATCTGGGTCCCTAAGTTGATGCTGGTTGCTTGAATTCGTCGTCCCCCAGGGGGCGGTTCTCGGAGGTGTTTCCATGCGAACAGCCGCGCTCGAAACCGTCGTTTTGCTCGCCGCCTTGATCTCTCTGCCCGGGCAGGCTGCTTTTGGGCAGGTCGTGGGCGCCATTCTTTCTGGAACCGTCACGGATCCGTCCGCTGCAGTGGTTCCGGGCGCCAAGGTTACCATCCGCAACGTTTCCACCGGAGTGGTCATGCAGGTAACCACCAATGAAGTCGGCATCTACAATGCCGCCAATCTGCTTCCCGGCGACTACCAGGTCAACGTCGTGGCGGCCGGCTTCGCGCCGCAGCAGCACTCCGGCCTCGCTTTGGCCATCGGCGAAAGACAGATCATGAACATGCAGTTGCGAGTCGGAGATGCGGCCACCGCGACCTTTGAGGTCGGCCAGGAGACCCCCATCATCGAGCTGGGCGGAACGTCCGTAAGCACCGTGGTCAAAGGCGAACTGGCCCGCGAGTTGCCGCTCAACGGCCGCGACTGGACGCAACTGGCGACCCTCGAGCCTGGTATCAGCCCCATCCGCACGCAACCCGATCCGAACGGCCTGAACAACCGTGGAAACCGCGGCTTCGGATCGCAATTGTCGATCGCCGGCGCCCGGCCCTATCAGAACAACTATCGCGTGGACGGCATCAGCGTCAACGACTATGCGAACTCTTCGCCCGGCAGCACCATCGGCCTCAGCCTGGGCACCGACTCCATCAAGGAATTCTCGGTGATTTCCAATAACTACTCGGCGGACTACGGTCTCACTTCGGGCGGCGTAGTGAACGCCATAACGCGCTCCGGCGCCAACCTGTTCCACGGCACGGCGTACGAGTTCCTTCGCAACGACGCGATGGACGCCCGCGGCTTCTTCGACGCCTCCAAGCTCCCCTTCCGCCGCAATCAATTCGGCGCGTCGGCCGGTGGGCCGGTGATCAAGAACAAGCTGTTCTTCTTCGCCAACTACGAGGGACTTCGCCAGTCGTTGACCACCACCACCATCGATACGGTGCCCTCGGTGAATGCGCGCAACGGCCAACTGGTGGCCGGCACGATCAAGGTCGACCCGGCGGCGGCCCGGTATCTGCCGCTTTTTGCCCTGCCCAATGGCGCCGTCAGCGGCGACACCGGAATCTACAGCTTCGCCGGCAAGGCTGTCACTCCCGAAGACTATTTCACGACGCGCGGGGACTACACCATTACGGATAAGGATAGCTTGCACGGCACCTACGCCCTGGATCGCGGGACCACCACGCAGCCCGACGGCCTCAACGTAGTGTCGAACGTGAACACCACGAATCGCCAGGTAGGATCGCTCGAAGAAACCCACACGTTTGGCTCGGCCTTGCTGAACACCGCGCGATTCGGAGTCAACCGCGAGGTTGCCGGAACCCTGGTGACGGCGCCGGGCGCGAATCCGCTCGGAGCCGACACCAGTCTGGGAGTCGCCCCGGGCCTCTATGCGCCGGTAATCCAGGTCTCCGGCCTGACCGCCTTCCAGGGCGGATTGAACGGCACGTCCTTCGGCACCTTCTCGTTTACCACGTACCAGCTTTACGACGATGCATTCTGGAACAGGGGAATCCATTCGTTGAAATTCGGATTCGCCCTGGAGCGAATCGATTCCAATCTTTTCCTGGCCAACAATCCCGACGGCCTGTACAAGTTCAATTCGCTTTCCGACTTCCTCGAAAACAAGCCCGCTACCTTTCAGTTCCAGCTCGGCGCGTCGACCCCGCGCGGCCTGCGGCAGAGCGTCTACGCCGGGTACGCGGAAGACGACATGCGCTTGCGCTCCAACCTGACGTTGAATATCGGGGTGCGCTATGAAATGTCCACCGTGCCTTACGAAGTGCACGGCGAACTGGCCAACCTGCGCGGGCCGTTTTCGACGACGCTGTATACCGGCAGCCCCCTGTTCGAGAATCCGACGACGCACAACTTCGAACCGCGCGTGGGCGTGGCATGGGATCCGTTCCGGGACGGCAAGACTTCCGTGCGGGCCGGCTTCGGCATGTTCGATGCGCTCCCGCTCACCTACCAGTTCAATACCATGGTGGGCAATGCCGCGCCCTTTTCACAAGTAGCCAGTTCCTCGACTCTGCCGGTGGGATCGTTCCCCAGCGCGGCCGTGGCGTTGGTCCAACAGGCCAGCGCCTTGCGCACCAGCTACATCCAATTCGACCCGCCGCGGAACTACGTCATGCAGTGGAACTTCAGTATCCAGCGCGAGGTCGCGCGCAACCTGACCGCGATGCTGGGCTACGTTGGATCGCGCGGCATCGATAATGCGATGCGCGTGGGGGACGCGAACATGGTCATCCCCAGCTTTACTCCGCAAGGCCTGCTGTGGCCCTGTGCGGGTACGATTGTCAATGGAATCTGCAGCAAGACCGCCACCGGACCGAAGTTTTTTCCGGGGTACGGGCAGATCGATGGCCAGGTTTGGAACGGGCACTCGTATTACAACGCATTGCTGGTTTCGGTCCACCGGCGGCTGGCCGGCGGATTGAACGTCCAGTCCTCCTTCACCTGGAGCAAGAGCCTCGATACCAATTCCTCGGTGGGAACCGGCGCGCCCTTCTCCAACTCGATCACCGGTCAGTTCCTTTTCGCCCCGATCCGCGCGCCGTCCGATTTCAACGTGGGCCGCACGTTTATGTTGAGCGGAGCCTGGGAGGTTCCGTTCGGCCGCACGCACTGGTATGGCGGATGGCAGCTTGGCACGATCTTTACGCTCAGCGACGGCTTGCCGTTCACGGCCATCATCTCGGGCGATGCCCTGGGACAGGGGAACCAGAACAGCTTTGACGTTCCCAACCGCCTGAACAATCCGGGATGCGGGCGGCCGGTGAATCCCGGCAACCCAGCGGAGTACATCAATCTGAGTTGCTTCGCTTTCGCCGTTCCGAGCACTCTGTTCGGCAATGCCGGACGCAATGAGCTGGTGGGGCCGGGAGTGGTGAATGCGGATGTGTCGATGTTCAAGAACATACCGATTCACTTCATGAGTGAAGGCGCGCATCTGCAATTCCGGGCGGAAGCCTTCAACCTTCCCAATCGAGCCAACTTTGCAGCGCCCCTGACCAACAACAAGCTTTTCGACACGAAGGGCAACCTGGTGAATTTCGCCGGCCAGATCACCACTTTGCAGACGCCCGGCCGCGTGATCCAGCTTGGTTTGAAGCTACTCTGGTAGGGCCCGGTTTGGCGGCCGCAGGTTTCCGCGTTCGCGTAGAAACACAATGAAGGCCTTTGCAAGCATCTGCCTCTTATTGGTGCAGCAGAACGCTCCCGCTGCTCCCGACACCGTCATCCGGTCCGGCGAGCAGGCCGTGCTCTCCGCCTACAAGGAGATGGAGGAGGCGGACCGGAAGGGAGACGGCCAGATGTGGTTTTCCCTGCGGGATCGCAAGACCCAGGACACCATGGACGCGGCCCTCAAGGACGCCATCCGCAAGGGCGGCCGGTCGCGGCCGCAGGTTCAATACGATCCCCTGGCTATCCGCGTGAGCAACAACCGCGCCATCGTGCTGGGCAAGGTGAGCGACCCCGCAGGCGGAACCACTCAATACGACGCCGTCCTCTTCGTCATCGAGGATGGAGCCTGGAAGGTGGCCCGTGAGCAGTGGAGCGAGAAATCCTTCGACCAGTTCGTACTCTATGCCCTGCTCGAACCCGCAGACGGTGCGTTCTTGCGTGAAGGCGCACCCTGGAAGGGCATTCCCTATGCCTCCGTCAACACCGAGATCGTTCGCAAAGAAGACATGCGATGGAAGATCCAGGCCACCCTCGATGAGTTTTTCGTGTACGTCCGATTTGAGGCCGCCCTCCCCGTTCCCGCTCCCGGCGCCAAGGTCACGCCGGAGATCGGCCGGATCGGCAAGACCGGCGGCCCGCCGCCTCCCCCTCCCCTGCGCTTCAAAGTCGCCGGCCCCGCGCCAGAGCGAGCCGGTGGCTACAGTTTCTCGGTAAGCGCGCTGGTCTCGTCCGCGGACAGCGCCGGAGCCAAGGGGAAAGTCACCACCCGCTACTCGGTCACGTATTCTCTGTATGTCAAGAACGCTTCTGGCGATCAGGTTTTCGAGAGCACCCTCGGCGACGGCTCCGCCAGCTCCCTGCTCGCCGTCCATGACCGCTTCATCGACGTCAAGATACCGCTGGGCGGCCTGGGAGTGGACGCCGGATCCAAACCCAAAGTCGATTTGGAGGAAGCCGATTCCGTTCTACACGTTCTGCCTTACCACGTCGAACCCTTTGCTCTCCAAAAGCAATGAATGGAGGTCACCTTGAGTTGGCAATTCAGAGCACTGGCACTTACTACCGTAATAGCCTGGCCACTTACCCAGTCAGGCTTGGCGCAGGGGACACGGCCCACAGTTCTACAGGTCCAGGTAGAAAACTTCGTCAATTATTACAACGATGTCACCGACTGGTCCAAGCTGGCGAAGAACCCAAACGCCACGCCTCCCGCCGGATCGGTGCCGAATTTTGCCCTGTCCCTCGATGTGGCTGACATCGTGTCGGTGAATGGGGATCCTGCCAAGGGCGTGTTCACGGAGCGGCGGATTCAATATAAGCGTACGGTCACACCCACTCCCGGACAATTTATAGCCGACTCGGTGAGCTCCGCCATACAGGACCGCTACTTTGAGATATTGAAGGCGGACGGCACGCCGATCGGGAGTATCGCAGTGACTGGAATGGGCGGGGCCGTGCCCGCCCCGGGAACGCCTTCGGTGATCGCGGACGGCAACTTTACGATCGTCGGCGGGACCGGCGCATTCATGGGGGCGCGGGGGCAAGCCGGCGGCCTGGACGAGCCTTCTGCGACCGGCGCCCGGTCCGCCTCGATGACTGAAGATCCATCCTACCGGCGAGCGCTACCGAGCGGCCACCGGCTCATGGTGTTGCAAATCATTCCGCTGGAGCGGCCTGAAGTGGTGCTGACGGCGAATGGTCCGGCGGTAGTTCACAGCAGCGACTTTTCACTGGTCGCCACAGCCAAGCCGGCCAAAGCTGGTGAGATTCTGTCGCTGATTGCCACCGGCCTTGGTCCTACGCAGACGCCCTGCCCCAGCACCGGGGGCACCGGAGGAACCGCGGGAACCACCTGTACCGGAGTGACTGTAGTCGAACCCGGCGATCCCTTTCCGGCCGCTCCGCTGGCCCTGGTGAACTCGCCGGTCAGTGTAACGGTGGGCGGCCAACCGGCGGAAGTCCTGTACGCAGGCGGATATCCTGGGACCACGGATACGTATCAAGTGAACTTCCGCATGCCGGCAGGCGTTCCCTCAGGCGCAGCGAGCCTTCAGGTTAGCGCCGCCTGGATTGCGGGATCTGCCGTGAGTATCGCCGCGCAGTAGCAGCGCCGGAGTGTTGGTCCTCCGGCCACCCCGTAATTCACCTCTTTTTTCGTCTTGGTTTTCAGCGGCAATTCTGATAGAATTTCGCACTAATGAGTACGCGCCTGCCTGTATCCTGCCTCATCGCAGGTTTCTGCGTCTGCTTTTGGCCAGGCAACCTCTGGCCGGCGGACACGAACCTGGAACTCTTCTCGCCGTCGGCGGTCCCCATCGGTGGGGTGTTCAAAATTAACAACGTTCCCACGCCGCCAACAAGCTTCAAACCGACCGCCAGGATGTACCGGAATGGCACAAAGACGGATAAGGATCCGACAGTGGATTTTCCTTCCATTACGTTGCCGCCCGACCATATTGAACTCGGAAACTACCAGGTCATAGTCCAACTGGACAAGGGCTCTTATACGGGCGAAATCAGGGTTCGACCGCCAGGAACCGCGGAAATCACGCTCAACAAGTTCGATCCCGATCAAACTAACGCTGTGGACACAATCTGGATCAAACCGGACGACCCAGCGAAGCCCGGCGCACACGCGACTTCTCTTCGAGTGGTTAATCTGACGCTTCGCGGTACCGGCTTCATCCAGGACACTCCGCAGGACAACACTATCTGGATCAACGAGGTAAGGCAGGACATCCATTGGGACGATTACGCCAAAGTCTGTACCCCCGAAGCCCTGAACGTGGAAGGCGCCGTGCCCTGGGGCATCCGCGGCCAGGTGGTCAGTTCCGAAGAGATCAAGCTCTGCCATGTCCCCGTACCCGAAAACCGAGTCATTGAGGTCAGGGCCGGATACGGCGACAAGAAAAGCGACGCCCAAACATTCACCGTCTATTGGTTGGGAACAGCCAAGGTAGCTCTCATGGCATTTGCGATCACTGCCGTTCTGGCGGGGCTGATCTTCTTGCTCATCTCGATCGGCAAGCCAACGTACCAGATCGCCGGCGAGAATTATAAATGGAGCCTCCTGTTTCTCGATCAGCAAACCGATACGTACAGCTTGTCCAAATTCCAGTTCTACCTGTGGACCCTGGCCGCCATTTTCACGTACGCGTACCTCTATATCAGCAAGGTCTTTGTCCAGGGCGGCTATTGGCCCGATATACCCGGCACGCTGCCCGGCATCGTAGGCATCGGCGCGGGAACGGCCATCGGATCTCAGGTAGTCACGGCAGCAAACGGGGCGAAGGGCTCAGGGCCGGAGAAGCCCGGTTTCCTGGATTTCATCACCAGCGGCGGTGCAGTGGCCGCCGACAGGATCCAAATGTTCCTGTGGACCTTGTTCGGCGTGGGAGCATTCTGCCTAGGCGTGCTGCAGAAATCGCCTGGAACGATCACGGCCATACAGCCGGTTCCCGACGGCATGATGTACATGATGGGACTGAGCTCGGTTGGGTACCTGGGCGGCAAAATGGCGCGCAAGCCTGGACCCGTCATCACCGAACTCACGGTGACCCCGGGGCAGTCCGACCAGGCTCTGGCCCAGGCCGCCTCCGCCGCCATCGATCTTCCCGACCTCGGCCAGGCATCTGTAACAGCCGCTTCCCATCTCAATTCCCTGCCCAAAGCCGCCAACGCGAACGCGCAAAAAGCCATCGACACCTTGGGCGGCGCGATTAAAGCCGCCGGCGCGGTACACACCACTTCGGATGTGGCCACGCTGCTCACGAGCCTCTCCGGATTCCGGCGGGACTGCGAAGCGGCCGCAGCCGCGGCTGCCGCCGATTTCGCGGCGACGCCGGCAAAGGCTACCAGCCAGGAAGCTGCCGCTGCCCAGCAGGCCGCCGCTTTTCTGCAGGATTTTTCCAGCGACGTGACTCAGGCGATAGCCGCCGCCGCAATCCCGGCCATGGATTCCGCCGCGTCTTCCGGATCGGTCGCCCGCGTGATCGAGATGCGCGGTTCGAATCTCGCGTTCGATGGCACCTTTGAAATCGGGAACGCCGATCTCCCCTTCCGCATGCTGATTAACCAGGACGGGCAGAACTTACCGGATGTCATCGCGCGCCAGGATGGCGGCAATTTCGCCACCATTTTGCGGTTCACCATCGATCCGGCGCGGCTCGAAGCGACGGATTTAGCTCAGTACCAGGCATGGTTCGGCGCCGATGCCAAGTGGCTCGCCAGTCTGACCAATCCCGACGGCCAGAAGGCCGACCAGAGTTTCAGCCTGCCGCCTGCAACGGTGACACCGCAGAAGTCCTGATAGTCAGCGAGGAGCACATGGACGACCTTCAGAAAGCAACCGCCCAGGCAATCGTCAACGTCTTCGAGACCGGCCGCATTCTCGGCAACTACAGCGCGGTGACCGTCCTCAAGGGCGACAGCGGCCATCTCACTTACGGCCGCAGCCAGACCACGCTAGGCAGCGGCAATCTCTATAAGCTGCTTCTCAGCTATTGCCAGAAATCCACCTCGAAGGTCGCCGAACAGTTACAGGCTTCCCTGCCGCGATTCCAGCAAAAGGACTTTACCCTGGATACCGACGCGGGCGTGAAGGACCTTCTCAAACAGGCGGGCACAGAAGCCGTGATGCGCGCCGCCCAGGATCAGTTCTTCAATGAGAATTTCTTTGCGCCCGCGCTTCGTGCGGCCGATGCGGCCGGCATTACCCAACCGCTCGGCCAGGCCGTAGTATATGACAGTCACATTCAAGGCGGCTGGGGCGCATTGCAGCCGCAGATGCCGGCTTTAAACGCCGTGGGCGGTGAGACGGCGTGGATCGCCAAGTACGTGGATAAACGGAAGGCCTGGCTGCAGTCGCTCAAGGCGCCGCTGCCCGGCACCGTGTATCGGATGGACGCGTTCAACGCGTTGATCAACGCCGGCAAATGGAACCTGGCGCTGCCGTTAACCGTGCACGGCGTCACCATCACGGCCGAGGCGATCTCCGGCGACGCTCCAGGTCCCGGCACTCAGCCGCGCACGCTGCGCCTGGTGAGCCCATACCTGCGAGGCGACGATGTGAAGCAGATCCAGGCGAAGCTGAACCCGGGCGACACTGCCGACGGAATCTACGGCCCGTTCACCGACGCCCTGGTTAAGAAGTTCCAGCAAGGCCATGCGCCCCCAATCGTCGAAGACGGCGCCGGCCCATTGACGCGCGCGGCACTCGGCCTGTAAAGCGGGTCGATGTTGGCGCGCTCCGCAGGGCCGATACCGCGCAGCGCAGCAGCAGCCCCGGCGGGTTATACCTTGACGAGGCTCCGCAGGACGCCGTCCCAGGGGGCGCGGTACTGCTTGGTGCACATGGCGGCGGCTTCCTTGTCGCCGATCACCACTTCCTTCTCGGGATCCCAGCGAATGGTCCGCCCTCCCAGGCGCAGCGACAGGTTGCCGAGGTTGCAGATGACCGCCGTCCGATGGCCCATATCCAGGTCGCAGAACGGCCGGTTGCGGGACTTGATGCAGTTGATCCAGTCGCGTTTGTTGGCGTTGAACATGCGGTCTTCCATCGACTCGCCACCACTCTCGCCGCCTTCCGCTCCGCGGGCGCCGCCTGCCGCCGCGCGGCCGCCGCCACCCGGACCGCCCCTGCCTGCCCCGGCCTGGGCCTCGATCCACGGCACGGCCTTGGTGTCGTTGTACACCGGACCGCCGGTCGGATGGCCCATGAACCGCGGAATCTGGTTGACCGGATCGCCGTGCATCTCGGGGACCACCTGGTTGGAGCCGATGAGCAGGTTGCCTTTGTCGCCCATGATCACCGAGCCCGTGGAGTCGCGATAACCGTTGGCTTCGCGGACCCCCGTGGTCAGCATGAAGCCCGGAAACTCGTACAGACACTCCTGCAGATCGGGCGTCTCGCCATCGTCCTCGAGGGTGAACCGTCCGCCGAACGAAACCACCTTAGTGGGGCCCTTCACCCCCATCACCAGGAGAAATGCCGAGACGCTGTGCGCCCCCAGGTTGGTCAACTGGCCGCCGGAATAATCCCAGAACCAGCGGAAGTGGTACAACCCGCGATGCGCCTGGAAGGGCTTCTTGGGCGCCGGTCCGAGCCACATGTCGTAATCGAAATCCGCCGGCGGATCGGTAACCGGCGTCTTCCCGAAACCCGGATAGACATTGCGCCCGCCCGCCCCCAGCTTGACCATCTGGATCTTGCCCAGCACGCCGCTCTCGACGATCTTCTTGGCCACCTGGTGCCCCGGATTGTGGTTGCGCTGGGTACCCACCACCACCACGCGCTTGTATTTATTCATCGCCTGGATCATCCACTTGCCTTCGTCGATGAAGACCGTGAGCGGCTTCTCGACATAGACATCCTTGCCGGCGGCGCAGGCCATGATGGTCAGCAGGGCGTGCCAGTGGTCGGGAGTGGCCACCACCACGCCGTCAATGTCCTTGTTCTCGTACATGCGGCGAAAATCGCTGTAGCCCTTCGCGTTGGGGTTCTCCAGGTAGGCCAGGCCTTCCTCCAGGCGCGGCTTGTAGACGTCGCAAAGAGCAATGCGATCCACATCCGGGAACGACTTCTTGAAGTTCGTGATGTGCTGCTTGCCGATCAGTCCGTATCCGATGAAACCGATACCGGCGCGATCGTTGGCCCCCAGGACCCGGCTGTAAGAAGCCGCGGTCAGGGCCGTCATGGCGCCGAGAAAACCTCGGCGGGTCGATGGGTTGGATTCCACTTCGTTGGGCAATTGTTACTCCTTTCCCGGACAAGGTTATTGTCGCCGGTTTCACTCCCCCCGTCAAAGAGTAACCGGTAGGGAAGTCTGAAAATCGAGACCCCAGTCCGCGATCGCCGAGTCGATGTCGCATCCACTGGGCAACGTGCCGAACGTGTGTCCCCAATTGCCATCCAGGCGGGAAGCGCAGAACGCGTCCGCTACCGCCGGTGGGCCGAAACGGATCATGAGCGAAGCCTCGAGGGCCAGCGCCGGCCGCTCAGCCGCGGGCCGCGCACCGCTCTCCGCGATATCCGCATGGACAGCTCGTGGGGCAGCCAATCCTGGCTGCCGCCGGTTTTCAGCCGGCGCCCTTCGCTCGCGAGGTTTCCCTGAAGTGAACAGTATTGAGTCTAGAGCACCGTCGGTACAGCCAGAATCGAGGCGTAACCCTATGCTTTCGCGCGTCGGGATCTCGTGGCCGCAGCGTCGAGGTTCGTTCGTGTGGTTCGAACGTGTGAGTTCCACCAACCGCTTCGGACCAACGCATGCCCGGCTGCGGCGTCATGGCCGAGATACTATCACGCGCTCGTCCACTGGCACAGAGTTGCAGCCAAACCGGAGCCCGCGACCGGATCGCGCGCGGACGAGGTCATTTGGGCAACGGGCCTATTTTAGCGCCTATGGCCAGGAGGTCTGTCCCACTTACTGCACGGCGATCGTCGTTGACCACCCGGCAGTGGCGGCGTGCCGAAGATCGAGACGCTGTTGACGATCACCGCGATGGTATTCTGCGGGCCGATCCCCGTATTCTGCGGAATCGGCACGTTGATCGGCTCGCGGAAGCCGGCGCCAACCCCCAACGAGGGATTCCGCAAGATTCTGGTCGAGATCGCGAGCGATCCCGGCAAGAAATTGCGGGTGCACTGCCGGCCAGGCCGAACCGGATAGGAGCTTGGCAGGGGCAGGGGGCCTGAAGCAGAGGTGTAGGTTTGCCGGGCTGTCGCGGATTTCTCCGATCGCGTCCGGCGCCTCGACTGAGTCCCTCTACAAAAACCGGTCGAGGCTCCGCAAGTCCCAGCACATCAATAGCTTCCAGCCTTCCATGCCCGCCTCTGACCGGGCGTCCGTTCCCGCCACTTTTGCCCGGTCACCGATTTTGCAAATATATTTTCATTCGCCGCCCACGCCACTTACAGCATGATTCCAAAGAGCTTACAAACCGCGAAACCCCGCTCCGCGACCCCCTTCACCCCCATTTTCGCAGTGTTGTCTTGTTACACTGAAGCTAGGAGAGGATTAGTTAGCGCTCTCCTGACAGCTCCCGTCCTTTGGGGAGCTGTTTTTATTTGGTGCCCCCTTTTAGGGGTGGCGATGCAGATCTGCATCGCCTAGTCGGTGTTAAACCGTTTATTTTCAGCAAACCGACCCTCTTAGGCGATGCAACTTGCATCGCCTCGGCCGGGAGACGCGTGGAGCCGAAAAGACCCGCCCCACGCGTCTCCCAAATTCGGCACACCTCGGCAACGTGCAGAAAGCGAAGAGCTTAAGGCGTGACCAAAAAATACACACAGACGCCCGCCGGTGCGTCACCTGTCCGCCGCTGCCACCGGCGCCGTGCCCTTGGGCAAAATGGGCCGCGCCCGCTCCACGCGCCAGGTCACCGTCCCGCCGGCCTCCCGCTCCGTCCGGGTCACTCGCAAATCGCCTTCCGCCAGGTACCGCAAATGCACGTAGTCGAACGCCAGACCCGCACCCGCCATCAACTTCATATAGTCCCCGTGCGCCGTCTCGTCAGGAGCCTCGGTGTAGGCCGCGTCCCAGGTGACATCGGGCGAGAGGCCGCCCACGCCGCCCGAGCCCGGAGTCGCCGCGCCGCCTGCCTCGCCACCCGCACTCGCGCCGCCCGCCGCAGCCCCGCCGCGCCCGCCCCCCGCCGATCCCTTCAACGACATGTAAATCCGAATGCCATTCACAATCGGCTGGAACATATCTCGCGGCTGCCAGCGCTGGCCGAATCGCTCGTAGCGCGCGTTCATGCGCTCCTCCATCGGCAGCAATCCGGGCACCGCGCGCTCCGCCTCCACGATCTTGTCCTGAATCGCGTACGCCACCATCTTGCTATAAGGATGCGTTTCATCGCGCAGGTAGCCCATGCTGGTGAACCATCCCCGCGGAATCCACCACGCGCGTCCCGTGTTGGCGCCCTGCCGGCTCTGCACCCACCCCGTGTATTCGGAGAACGGCTGCACCCACTCGTGCGACGGGTATCCATGCGGATTCAAGAACGCGTCCGGCAGCCACGCGTCGATCAACTGCTTGCGCGTGCGCGACTCGGGATAGATCGGGTCCGTCTCGCCCTGCCCCGACGAAACATCCGCGCTCAGCGACCCGTGATAGCCCGGATGCAGCAGGTTATCGGGCGTGATCTTCGCCAGGTCCACCGAGAGCTGCGCCCCATCGGGATTCGTGATCGGATGCACCACCACGTTCACTTTCTTCAGCAGGTCCCGCTTGTCGGCTTCCGTCACCAACTGCTCGGCCAGCTTGTCGATGTGGCTGGTGCTCGAAACTTCGTTGGCGTGCTGCCGCCCGGAGTAAACAATCGCCGCCTTGGTGGTGCTCTCCTTGGCCCACGAGCGCAGCACGGCGGGCGTCGGCAGCGTGATGTCCGCGGCCCAAATATTCTCGCCCAGGTAACTGCGCCCCATCCAGTACACGCTCACGCCCGGGTGCGTAGCCAGGCGCGCCAGGATGGAGGCATTCTCCGCCGGGCTGATGGGCTCGTCCCACTGCACCATCGGAGTGCTCTCGATCTTCTTCACGCCCGCGATCATGGGTCGCGCGGTCACGGGCGGCGGAACCGCGAAGCTCACGAACTCGCGCGGCGCCGGGCTATCCACCTTCGCAGTGACCTCCAGCGGCAACTCGAACTCCACCGCCATCTGCTTAAGCTGCGGATACGCCAGCTCGTCGCGGTAGAGTCCGGCCGCGTGCAGTTGCTCCAGCCAGTGCAATTGTCCGCGTCCCTGCTCCGCCGAGAAGATGCTGCGATCCACCTGGTCCTGCCCTTCCAGCTTCAGCCAGTCGTCGTATTTGTCCGCCGCGAAATCGGCGGCCAGCGACCACATCAGGCGCTCCGCTCCCGGCTCCCCGGCCTTCACGCGCGCCTGGATCAGCCGCGGCTGCATTTCGCCCGAGAGCGCCGGCAGGTTGCGCTCCCGTTTTTGGTGCTTGCCCTGCGCATCCGTCCACGTCAGGCAAACCAGCGGATTGGCCGCCGGCTTTCCGTAGAATTCCAGGTGCACGCGCCCGTCCTTGCCATCCTCGGAAGCGTGCACGATCGGAATGATGCGCCCCGTGTACGAAATCGGCCGGCCGGTCTCCAGGTCGCCCATCATGCTCAGAAATACCCCGGTCGAATAGAACGTGTCTTCCTGCAATGCTTCGAGCGACGAGATCCGCTCCTTGTCGAGGTCCAGGCTGTAATCCGGCTCGCTCATGTGGATGTCCATTTTGAGCGTGTCGAAGGGTGGCGCGAATTCCGCCCGCATATCGCCGTGCGCCTGCGCCATCATGAATTGGTACACCTTGGGCAGCGTCTTGTTCTGATAGTGGTCCCAGAACTCTTCGATATCGGTCTTGATCCGCTCGTCCAGCACTGGCTTGCCGGCGGCTTCCATGCGCACCCAGCCGGTATCCACCTGCACCTGCTCGTAGCGCGGCATCACCGCGTTGTAGGGCTGCATGACGCTCGCGACCTTGAAATCGCGCGTCAGAATCTCTTTGCCCGCCGCGTCGAAAGCGTGTACGCGGTACGTCGGGCCATTGGCGGGCGGCTCTTCGATTTCGTTCAGCGAGATCTTGTCGAGCGGCAGATTCAGCTTGCGCGCCAGCATCTCGTCCACCGGGTACAGCTCCTGCACCCATCGCGCTTCCGACTGCATCGAGCGAATCCCGGTCGCGTCCACGTTCTTCGCGAAATCGATCCGGATCGCGGCCACCGGTTTCTTCGCCAATGCCGGCGCGATCTCGTCCATCAGCCAGCTATACCCCTGCTTGTAGGCGCACAGCACTTCCACGGTGAGGTGTTGGGCGTCCGCGCCGGCGTGCGTCAGGATGTCCTTCAACTGCGCCGTCAGCTTGCGCCGCTGTTCCGGACCTTCGCTCACCCGCGCCACCAGCTTCACCTCCTGGCCGGCCGCTATCTTGGAAGCCCCGCGCCGCACGGCATCGATGAGCCGCTTGCCTTCCCACGGAATCGTGATGTCCTCCGTGAAGTTGGGAGCGGCCTGCTGAAACGGAACCTCGGGCGCACGGAAGTGGAGGCTGGGGTCCCGGTCGCAGCACCGCGTGCCGGCATGCAGGCTGGCGGCCTTCACGTCGGCGGTCGCGTGCATGTGGTCTTCCACCTGCCCTTTTACAAAATCCTGGAGCTTGGGATCGGCCAGCTCGACATAAAGCTCGGCTTTAACGCTCGAAATACCGGTGCAATCGATCCCCGCCATCCAGCGATCCAACAGGTACAGGCCCGTGGCCGCCTGGCCCACACCCGAGCGGCGCGAGAAGAATTGATGGAGGTCGTGCCGAATCTCCTCGATGCCCAGGTACTGCTTTCCCGGCTCCCACAGATTGGGCAAGTGCCCCGAGAGCAGATCCAGTGCGGCCGCCGATCCGGCCTCGTCGCCCCGGGTCAGGATGGCGGCGCGCCGTGCAAAGGCATCGTCCACCACGCGCAGCTCGCCTTCCCCGGTAGCGAGCGCGGTCTCCGATTGCGCCGCAGCAGTATCCGATGCGCGCAGCTTCTTCTCCACTTCTTGCGACAGCGCCGAATCGCCCGCCAGCACCGCCTGCATGCGGACGTCGCGCGCGGCGGCGTGGTCGATCGGTGTGGCGAGCGGCAAGGCGATGCCCGTGGTTTCGAGCCCCATGCGGGCCGCGAGGTTGGCCATCGCAATACCGGCAGCTCCGGCGGGCACGTAGAGGTGGCCGTTCAAGGTGGAGGGCACCGGCATGCGCGGAGTGCCGGTGAACAGTCCGCGGCTGGTGTAGAGGGTCGCGAGATCCAGGCGAGTGGGAGCCGCGGGGGCGGCGGCATCGGCCCCTCCAGCGGGCGCAGCGGCAGCATTCGCCGGAGCGGCGGGAGGTATTGCAGCTTCCGCCTTCGAGCTTACCGCCGACGCACTCCCCACGACCAACTCGTGGACGAAAGCCAGGCGAGGGGACGCCATGGCCGCGTTCAGCGTCTCGGCCGAAATGTTATCGCCGCGCAGAATCGCGCGATGAATCCCCTGCTTGCCGCGCAGGTAAGTCACTCCGATCAACTCCGCGTGGACGACATCGGTGATCGCGGAAATCTTCTCGCCGGGCACTCGCCATTGATACGGCGCGCGCGCCGCATAAGCCTCGGCGGCGGCCATCAGTCCTTCATCGTCGGCGCCCACCACCGCGAGATTCCCGTTCACCAGGAACACTCCGCCCTCTTCTTTCTCCAGCTTGACCGCAGGCGCCGAGTCCATCCCTACCGAGATGCGCGGACCGTCGCCCCCGGCCGGCGCGGCGACCACCAGCGGCGGCGTGAGACCGGTCGATCCGTAGCCCAGTCGGGCCGCGATGTTGGCCGCGGCGGCATTCTCCGCAGCCGAAGGCTTCGCCGGCACAACTACCTTGCCGTTGATGAAATCGGCGATGCCGTCGCCATTAGTATCGGCCAGCATCCAGCCGGTTTGAAACGCGTCGGCTACCGGGTTGACCGTTGCGGGCGCTGTCTGGAAAGCGAAGGCGCACGCCAGTGCGACCGCCAATACCAACACGGCCACGAGACGATTGGTGGTGAAGACCTGCATCTCCATATCCTACATAAACAACGATCCGCCCGTGGCGCACGCTCTCAGCGTGCCGCGTCGACACTCATGTCGACGCCTCCTCGTCGCGCCAACCAGCCGGAAGCCCGCCCGGCCCCCGGCCCCCGGCCCCAGGCCCCCGGCCAACGGTCCC
>OMOG01000236.1 GCA_900290305.1 Candidatus Sulfopaludibacter sp. SbA4 | reverse complement strand
GGGCCGTTGCGGCTGGCCGCCGCCGCGTCCGCGGCCGGCCCGAGCCATCACCTTCATGCCGATTACGCCTATGCCGGCCTGGTGCAACTTCTCGATGGCGGGGCCGTAGCTGGCAGCCGAAGCGAAGTTGTATTGCACCTGCACGACTTCCATTTTGGCTTCGATGGCGCGGTCGACGATGGCCGGAAGGTTGTGCGTACTCACGCCTGCGAACCGGATCTTGCCCTGCTGTTTGGCCTTGCGCTGGGCCTCCACCAGCTCGTCGGTAATCTGCGCCGGGTCGCTTAAGCCGTGAAGGTGCCAGACGTCCAGGTGGTCTGTGCCGAGTTCCTTGAGGCTGGTGTCGAGCTCGGCCAGGATGCCCGGTCCCGTATGGGTGTCGCATTTGGACGCCAGGAAGATGTCCTTGCGCTTGGCGCCCAAGGCCGCTCCCACCATGCGCTCGTTCTGGCCGCCCTGGTAATTACGGGAGGTATCGAAGTAGTTGGAAGTAGTTGATCCCCATATCCACGCCCCGGGTGATCACGCTGGGGTCGGAGGTGATCATGCAGCCGAAGCCCACGGTGGTGACCCGTAAGCCGGTCTTTCCGAGAGTTCGGTATTGGAGCGCCGCGCCGGTTGACGGCCGGGCAGGCGGTTGGGGTTGCGATTGCTCGGCGGTACGGGTTGCCGAGGCGACAGCCGGTAAGGTCAGGCCGGCCGCCAGAAAATTGCGGCGAGACGGGGCGTTGTTCATGAATCCTCCACGCGGATAAAAAGATGGTAACATCTTATTCTATGCCCGGGACAAGGGTCTTGACAATGCATATTCTTGGGCCTGGCCACGGGATCCGGAGTCTTTGCATTGCCAAAGGTCAGGCATACCAGTTATGATCGGGACAGTGAAATTGATTCGCATTCGATTCGCCAGCCAAGAATTAAAGCGCCGCGCGCTCGGTTTCCTAGCTGGGCGATTCTCGTTTACCAGCTATGCCTCCGGAGAAGTCCTTGTTGTGGAGAGCGCCTTGACGCCTTTGGCCGTAGAAGGCATCTCATTTACTGTCGAAGGACCTGCAACATATGCAGAAGCCATTCCGGCGTTTCGAACTCCTCCTGCCCACCCGATTCAATAATGGCCTGCCCGTTCCCAACGATGCTTTCGCGGATACGTTGCTGGAACTGGAGGAACAGTTCGGCGCTGTTTCATCGGAGAGCCAGACGATCGCCGGTCAATGGCGGCACGAAGGACAAGTCTACCGGGACGAGTCCGTCCGGATATTCGTCGATGTTCCCGATACGGAAGAGAATAGGCAGTTCTTCATCGCTTTCAAAGAAATCCTCAAAGAACGGTTTCAACAGATCGATATCTGGATGACGACCTTTCCGTTGGAATTGATTTGATGGAATTGAGATTGCCGGGGACAGACATCGAATCCGGGTTGGAAGCACCGGAATGTCCACGGCCCTGGTGATCACGCTGGGGTCGGATGTGATCATGCAGCCGTAGCCCACGGGTGTGACCCGTAAGCCGGTCTTTCCAAGGGTCCTGAATTGGAGCGCCGGCCCGGCGGACGATCGGGGAGGCGGTTGGGGTTGCGATTGTTCGGCGGTACGGGATGCCGAGGCGACGCCGGGCAGAGTCAGGCCGGCCGCTAGAGAATTGCGGCGAGACGGGGCGTTATTCATGAATCATCCACTTCGATAACAGGATGCTAACATCCTATTCGATGTCCGGGGCAAGGGTCTTCGCAACACGTTTTGCGGGCGCCGCGCAAGCCAGCGTGGTCGCCCGAAAACCATAATGTAATAGAATGGCGCCTTGGTCCAAACGGCGTTCGGGGATGTTGCTGTAACCAGCGGGGGCACGACACTGGATCGCGGGCAGCCCAAGGTCGTTGTGGAACATCGCCCCCTTGACCTCGCCCCAACCCGTTGTTCCCCCGCGCGCGGATGTGGTGTATACTGACAGCAGTCAGAGAGTTCAGGGTAGGATTATCCGCTTGAAACCTCTGAAGGAGGCGAAGGTTATGGGAAGAGGCTTTCCGCGCAGGAGTCTGTTTCAAGTGGCCGGTGCCGCGGCGCTGCTGCGCAGCCGCGTCGTGTCGGCCCAACAGGTACCACCCCCCGGACAGGCGCCGGCCGTTCCGGGTCAGCCCCCGCCCGGCGGACGCGGACGAAACATGATGATGGGGGGCAACCCCGAGCCGTTCCCCGGGGTGGAGCGCAAGGCTACCGTGGCGCTGATCCACGGAGACGACCGCCGCAAAAACGTGTACGACGCCCTGATGGCCGTCGATAAGGATCTGCAGCCGAAGCTGCGGACCCGGAAGTACGTCGTCATCAAGCCCAACTTCGTCAACACGGTGAATCAATTGGCGGCGAGCCATGCCGACGCCATGCGCGGGATCCTGGACTATCTGTCCGAGCGCTTCAAGGGGCCGGTGGTCATCGCCGAATCTTCAGCCGGGAATACCCAGCAGGGCTACGAAAACTTCAAGTTCACCGCTCTGCCAGGAGAGTACCGGAAGCAGCAGGTGCAACTGATCGATCTGAACGCGGAGGCCAAGTTCGAACGAATCGCGGTGCTCGACAAGGATCTGCATATCGTCCCCATGCGCCTGGCAGCCCGGCTGCTCGACCCGGAGGCCTTCGTGATCTCCTCGGCCATGCTGAAGACCCACAACACGGCCATCGCATCGTTGTCGATCAAGAACATGGTATTGGGAGCGCCGCTGCACCAGCCGCCCAACGAGAGCACCCGCTGGAACGAGAAGCGCAAGTTCCATGTGGGGCTGCGGATGACCCACTACAACATGCTGCTGACGGCTCAGCGCCTGGCGCCGAGTTGGGGCGCGTCGGTGATCGATGGCTATGAGGGCATGGAAGGCAACGGCCCCAATTCGGGAACTCCGGTACCCTCCCGCGTGGCCATCGCTTCGGCGGACTTCGTGGCCACCGACCGTGTTGCCGCTCAGTGCATGGGCGTCGACCCGGAGTGGATGGGCTACGTGAAGTACTGCGGAGCGCTGCAGCTCGGGCAGTTCGAGGAAGGCCGGATCGAGGTGATCGGCGCGAAAGTGGCGGACGTCAAGAAGGCCTACCGCATGCATCCCGATATCGACAAGGAGCTGCAGTGGCAGGGTCCCATGACGGAGCTGCCCTTCAACCTGGGATGGATGACGCCGCAACACGGCACCGGCGAGAACGGCTGACTTGCTTGTCTTGGTGGGGCGGGCGCTTTCGCCTGCCAACCGATTTTTTCTCACGAGGCACCGGCTTGGAGAGTGCCAATATACACTGGGAGAGTACTATTGATGAAAGGATCTGAAATGGCAAAGCTCGAATTTTTCTCCGTGGTGGTTCGCAACAAGCCGGGCAAGGGAGCGCAGTTGCTCAGCGCCTTCAAAGAGGCCGGCGTGAATTTTACCGCCATTTGGGGCTACCCGGTTGGCAAAAGCAAGTCGCGAATCGATCTGGTTGCGGAAGACCCAGCGCTTTTCAAGAAGGTGGCCAAGCAACTCGATGTCGAGGTCGGAAAGAAGCAGACCGCGTTCCACTTCACCGGCGAGGACCATCCGGGCGCAGTGGCTGAAGTATTGGCCAAGCTGGCCGCCAAGGAGATCAACGTCCATGCGGTCCAGGCCCTGTGCGCCGGCAGCGGACGTTTTGGCGCCCTTATTCAGGTAGACGAGGACGACGTCAAGAAGGCAGCCAAAGCCTTGGCTTAATCGGTTCAGTACTCGCGCGTCTTCTTGACGCCCGGCTCCGGCAGCGGATACTTGCCGTCCGGGCCGGCGCGCAGGGGCGCGGGGCCGTCCAGCGTCAGCTTATCCACGTCGGGCGCGAACTCGTGGTCGTGGTTCATCATCTGGTCGAAGGTCACGAGCTGCCCGGTGTGCGCGGCGAAGCGGCCCATTGACGCAACCAGGCTGGCTTCGGCGCCGCGCTTGACCTCGTTGTACGGCTTGTCGTCGCGAATGGCGGCGACCAGGTCGTCCCACTCCCAGTCGTAAGGCGAGCGCTCCGGCTGCGGATACGCCCACACCAGGTTCTCCGGCGCCGGTTCCTTCTGGCCGGTCTGCCAGCGCGGGATGTTCTGCCCGGTGTAAATGCGCGTGCGTCCCGGCGTGTGCGCGTTGGTGGAAACCACGGCCGAGCCCTTCGACCCGTGAAGGTAGCTGGCGAACTCCTGGTGCACTCCGGGCATGTTGCGGCCATTGAAGAACAGGCGCGTGCCGTCCGGGTAGGTATACTGCACCGAGTACACGTCGAAGTTCTGGTCCACCGAGGTGCCGCGGTACTGGCGGCCGCCCACCGCCATGGCTTCCACCGGCCACGCTCCCTTCATCCACGAAAGCTCGTCGATCTGGTGGATGTAGTAGTCGCTGAAGACGCCGCCGCTGGCCCACAGAAACGAGTGGAACAGGCGGATCTGGTGCATTAGCTCGGTGATGCCTTCGGGCTTGACCGGCGCGGTGCCGCCGCCCGCCCCCATGCGATAGCCGCGCATGGCGACGATGTCGCCGATCTGCCCGTCGCGGATGCGCTGCAGCAGTTCCTGGCGCGCCCGGCAGTGCCGCACCATCAGCCCCACTCCGACCTTCAGGTTCTTGCGCCCGGCCTCTTCGCCCAGCGCGATCATGCGGCGCGTAGTCGGGCCGTCCACGGTCAGCGGCTTCTCCATGAAGACGTTCACGCCCTTATCGATGGCGTAGCGGAACATCACCCAGCGGAAGGCAGGCGGCGTTGCCAGGATGGCCACGTCGCCCGGCTTGAGGCAGTCCATGGCCTTCCGGTAGGCGTCGAAGCCGATGAACTGGCGCTCCTGCGGCACGTCCACCTGGGAAGCGAAGCGGCCGCGGATGTGCCCGTGGCTGTCGCTCAGCTTCTGGGGGAAGACGTCGGCCATGGCCACCAGTTTGATGGGACCGTTCTGGATGCCGAGCGCGTTCTCGGTTGCGCCCGTGCCGCGCCCGCCGCACCCCACCAGGGCAAGCTGAATGGTGTTGTTCTCCGCCGCGTGCACGTATGGCAGCGTCATTCCGGCCAGAGTCGAAACCCCGGCGATGCGGCCGGTGTCGCACAGGAACGCCCGGCGCGACGTGGTGTCTTTGGTCTCACTCATCGCAGATACCTCGTCCGATACATTACTCCATTTCAACGCAAGTTGGGGGTAGATTGACACCGAGGAGCCAGCCGGCGTCTCCACTCTCCCCCGATGCAGCCGGGTACCGGAAGCCGCGGCGAGGGCCGTACGCTGGACCGGATTCCCCAAAGTGAATCCCGCTGGCGGTGGTGTTCATCACCCAAACGCCCAAGAATCGCCTGGAAACCCAGAAACCGCTTGACAACCGAAGAGCTTTCATACATACTCACGTTTCAACCCTCGGGCTCCCCAGTTCTTCTTCTCACTTACACCCGCTTTTCGACCGAGTAATTTGCAACGAGCATCTCGTACGCCAATTCCTGGGCCGTAAGCTCCGTGACGGGGCCGAACGGCGCGGCTGCCACCACCACTTACGACAGCGCCGGCAGACCCTCCCAGACCACCACCGCGGACGGCGCCGTTACCGACTACACCTACACCTACACCTACGTCCCCAACAGTGCGGCGAACACGCAGACCGCCATCCTCTGCGATCCCAACAACGGACAATGCACCAGTCAGGCCGGTCACCGGTGGACCAGAACCACGTTGGACGGATTCGGCCGCACCACTCGCGTGGAGCAGGGGCACGACAGCGTGACCGTTTCCCAGGTGGACACCCAATATGCCCCCAGCGCCTGCTCGCCGCTGGGGAAGATTTCCCAAGTATCGAAGCCGTACGCGCCGGGAGCCACGCCGGTATGGACGGTATACACCTATGACGCATCGGGACGCACTCTAACGGTGACTGCGCCGGATGCGGTCAGCACAACGAATTACAGCTATCAAGCCAATCAGACGACGGTGACGGACCCCGCCGGGAAATGGAAAATCTTCACCAACGATGCGATGGGGAACCTGATCTCGGCTACGGAACCCGATCCTGCCGGCGGGGCGAACCTGGTCACGAACTACACCTACAATCAGGCGAACCAACTGACCGGGGTATCGATGCCGCGCAGCACCGGCACGCAGAGCCGCACATTCGCCTGGACCGGCAGCGATCTGACCAGCGCCACCAATCCCGAGAATGGGACGGTCACGTACACCTACGACGGCGCGCATCATCCGCTGACCCGCACCGACGCCAAGGGACAGCAGACGCAGTACAGCTACGATCCCTACGGGCGCCTTACGGAGGTGCGTCACTATGTGCCTGTGCCACCGTACAATCAGCTTCAGGAGCAGACCAACCAGCGCGTGGACTATTACTACGACACCGATTATACGGGCCTGTCGCCCTATGGGTGGGGCCGGCTGGGGGCGGTGACGTTTGGCAATGAAGGGGCCGTCCCACCATCCGGTGGTCCGCAGTTTACTTACTACTACAGCTACAACCAGGCGGGCCGGGTCACCCGGCAGCGGCTGCAGATCGCGGCCGGTTCGAATCCCAGCCCGGCGAATCTGGACGCGACGTACGCGTGGGATACTGAAGGCAGGATGACCTCGCAGGGGTATCCGGGATTCGGAAACTTGGGAGTGCCGGACAATCCGCCGGTGTACACGTATCAATACGACAGCGCCACGGGCCGGCTGAACGGGATGATGGAGCCTTCGTGCAATTACTTTTACGGCTCGCTCTGTTCACAGTATGCCACCACCGCAACCNNATAGTCCCGCCGGGCAGGTCTCGAATCTGACGTACGACGGGTATTCCGAGACCCGGAGTTACAACAGCCTGCTGCAGTTGACGCGCATGACAGTGGCGGGCACCATGGACATGCAGTACACGTACTCGGCCACGCAGAACAATGGGAGGATCACGCAGACGACGGATTACATCAGCGGGGAGACGGTGACCTACGCGTATGACACGTTGAACCGGCTACAGACGGCTGCGGGGAGCGGCTGGTCGAGCACATATACCTACGACGGGTTCGGGAACACGACGGGGCAGGCATCGACCGGGGGAGCGCCGGGGTGGCCGGGGAGCGTGAGCTACAATGCGGCTACGAACTGGCCTTCGACTGCGGTCAATGATGCGAACGGGAACCCGGGGTTCCCGGCCAACGGGGCGACGGTGTATCCGTACGATGTGGAGAACCGGCTGCTGCAGGCCACCGATACGAACGGGTCGACGTGGTGGGCGTACGATCACCGTGGGAAGCGGGTGTGGTATGTGTGGCCGACGGCGGGCGGCCCGAATTCCACGCAGACCACCTGCGAGATCTACTTTTACGGGATCACGGGACAGAAGCTGGCGACGTACAGTTGCAACTTCGACGATGCGGGATCGAATCCCAATCGGACGAACGCGTTTTCATATTGGGTGAAGAGCCGGAATCTGTATTTCGCGGGGAAGCTGATGCGCTCGGCTGGAGCTACGGTAGTAACGGACCGGCTGGGATCGGTGCGCGCGAACTCGAACGGGGAGAAGTTTACGTACTGGCCGTATGGGCAGGAGCGGACGAGCACCACGGATGGGCGGGAGAAGTTCGGGACATACTTCAAGGATCCGGGTCCGAACGGGATGTATTACGCGGACCAACGGTACTACCAGGCCAACAGCAGGTTTCTGACGCCGGACCCGGCGGGGCTGAGCGCGGCAACACCGGGGAACCCGACTAGTAGGGGGCACCAGAAAGCTCCCGACTTGCTGGTATCCGATGCTGAGCAGGTACCCAACCTCGATTTCGAACATGGTGCCGGGCGCACCTGGTGGCGGGGACTTCAGCAGGAAACTCTGTCCGGAAAGGACCTGCTGGGCCATCCATGCCGCCTGAACAGCCAGGTTCCAGCCAGCGGCAGGCAGTGCACTATACCCCACCAATCCTACGAACCCGGACGTAGCCGGCACGCTGCCGATTACTGGAGTCGATCCCACCGTATTCGATTATCAGCTAAGACAACCCACAGTCCGTCGTAAGGAAACTCATGACCCAGCGGCTCTTTGCATGCCTTCTGGTGTTGAGCAGTTGCATCTGCGCCCAGCACCGCGTCGATTCACAAAACCTATACCAGCGCATCATCTGCGTGGTTCCCATGGTGGGAAGCGGAACGCCCTCCGACCCGAAAAGGCCACAGTATGCACCCTGGCCTCCCTCCCGCTCACGCGCCGGCATTATCGCCTTCTCGCACCAGGTCAGCGATGACGGGCAGCACGCCCTGGTGGAATTCATCGCACTTGACCGCAGTGCCTTTCAGGCGATCTTCAATGACAAGAGCATCAAGGTCTTCGAAAAAGGGAAAGATAACATAGGCGACGTCGTGAACGAACTGAAGAAGTATATTCCCTGAGGCCAAGCCATACTATGCAGAAGCAGCCGATCGAACTCGTCAGGCAACTCAACGGTGCCGCCCCTCCGGGCTTCGGGCTAGGGCTACCGCATCCCCCCGTGGACGGCATCATGGCGGCTCTGATAGAAGCCTTCCGCTCCGCTGATGTGAATCAGCGAAGGGCGGCCACGGAAGCGTTGACGGTCGATGCCGAGCTCCTGCTGCTAAGCTATGCTTGGGAGAGCGCTGCTGAGGCAGTGAGGCGAAGTGCCCCAAGCATCCTGGCAGACGGTTTAGCGGCTTTGTCCATCGAAAATGGGCGCTACGACGCACGTGACAGCATAGTTCAAATGGCTGTCCTGTTCCGAAGTGCAGAGAAGCTGGGACTGAATACGGTCTCACTCTTCACAGAGGCCGCCGATCTCGCGCTGGATGCGGAGTTCAAGCGCGTTATGGTCGGCTTTCCGTCTCGGCTCCCAGAGAACCGCGATTTGGGAAAGGCCTTCTTTATTGGGGAGAAGATGACCAAGGACGGTTTCGAGTACGAAAGACAGCCTGGGGTTATGGAGCGGGCTATTAGTCGGAAGATATGGTGGGGTAGGGTTCGTAAACTCCTTGGAAAGGCGCCTTAGTATCCACGCCGAGCGGTGCGCATGCTTCCCAGGATCACGGGCGAGTGGGAGCGGACGAATAAGGACCCGCCCAAGCGGGGTTTCCATAGGCAAGCAATTGCCGAGGAGAGTGGCCAGCCCGAATATCGGGCCGCTCGAATCGACGGCCTGGCAAGTTCGAGGCAAACGGGAGCCCTGGACCGGATCGCGCACAGCCGAGGCCACTCAGGCAACGGGCTTATTTTAACGCCTATACCCCCAACCCACTTTTTCCCCAATGCTACGCTGAATATTGCAGCGACATCCTCCAGCCGATCCCAATTCCGACGGCGGCGGCGACCCGTGCGCCGACTCGACGGCGACTTTTTGCGTGATGGGGACCGGACAAATGCCGTCCGACCCACAAAATGCATTGGTTCCAACGCCCATCATTTCGGCCCCACCGAACGGCATCCCAGGCCCCGCTCCATGGATCGGAGCTGTCGGAGAGTTTATTACCAGCGTGCCCGGCCTGTTCGTGGGGGGCTTCTTCACTCTTTTCTCCGGCTCAACGAGCGGTTGCGACACGCTGACTTGTCAAGGGATCATGCCGCCCCCGCCTCTTGTCGAAGCTGGGCGGAAAGGGGAACGACGGAGGACTGCCAAACCAGATAAGCCGGGCAGGCACGCTTGGCCTGTCGACCCAAAAGATCCGAAGACCCGATGGTGGGTCAGGGATCCTCAAGACCCCGGAAAGAGAATACTAAAGCCACCGGGATGGACGCCCGATAGTGGGAGGTAGTTCCCGGTTGGCGGGACCACCCTCACAGAACTGCTTCAGCGGCGGAGTGGTTGAGGCCCAGTCAGCCGCCGTAGAGTTCGTGAATGAAAGGAAGATTAATGGGTAAGTCTGGATTCCAAACAAAACGCTACCAACAGTCCGATCTAGACCATTTGTTCCAACGAGCCGACAAGGAGTGGGAAGCAGGCAGGTTGAAGTCGGCATTTCGTCTTTTCCTAACCTGCGCCAAAGCGGGTGACTCCGGTTGCCAGGTCAACCTCGGAACCTTCTATAGGGACGGGATAGGGATGAAACCAAATCGCGACCGGGCGCTCTACTGGTATCGACGGGCTTACCGGAACGGAGAACGCACCGCGGCCAGTAATGTCGGCGTGCTCTACCGCGATGAGAGGAAGCTAAAGCAAGCCCTGGCATGGTTCGAGCGAGCAAAGGACGGTGACGCGGATCTGGCAATCGCGCTTATGTATCTTCAGGAGAACGACCGCACGAACGCGATACACTACCTGGAACGCACCTGCAAGGCGGAATGTGTGACGGAGGCTTCCCGGGATGAAGCACAGCAACTACTGAAACGCCTGCTGCGGCAAATCGGGCGGGCGGGGAAGAAGGCGACTGGGACAAAGGTGCAGTGACCAACGGTCGTTCCGAGCCACCACGCCACGCTCCCGCCAGGCACGCGCGTGAGCAGTATTGCCACAGTCCCGGTTGCCTGCGGATCCGTCTTGGGAAGGCCGACCCAGAGTTCTACCCGAGTGGGAGGTAGATTACCTACTCATACTCTTCCCGGACAGAACCCGACGCTGCCACCGATTGTGCCGCCCGGAGTTCCAAATCCAGGCCTGATGTCGATCCTCAACGTGAACCCATGCGCGGACCAGCCTTGAGGCGTAGTCAAACCGCTCCAGAGAGATACGATACTTAGATACCCCCAGCAGGGCGGTGGACCGTAACCCACGGCGTGAGCCGTGTGGTACGCGCGCCGAACGGACCCCCGGTTCGAATCGCGCTCTTTCGCCCCGGCCAGGGCCGCCGGTCGTGGTGTCATCGCCCAAATCGCTAAGAATCTCATTGACAATTCGGGCCCGATTGCTGGATAATTCCGTTAACGCTAATCATAGGGTCTTTAGCGGTTAAACACAACCAGGAGGTTGCGAATGAACTTGCCCCGCAGCGCAGTTGCATGGCTGATCCTTCTCTGCTTGGTTTCCACCGCAACGTTGTTTGCGCAGACGCCCACCGCCGTGGTCAACGGCAACGTGGTGGACCCCACCGGTGCCAGCGTGCCGGAGGCCAAGGTAACAGCCGTTAACCAGGAGACCAGCGTCGTCAGCCAGAAAAGCACGAGCCCGGATGGGTCGTTTACCATCATCAATCTTCTGCCCGGCAACTACGTGCTTACGGTGGAGAAGAGCGGCTTCAAGAAGGTCGCGCTCCCTGTATTCAAGCTCGACGTGAACCAGACGCTCACCGAAAAGATCACCCTGGAAGTGGGCGCCACCAGCGAGACCGTGACGGTCAGCGCCGAATCGGTGGGCGTGATGGTGCAGCGGGCCAGCACCGAACTGGGCACCACCTTCGATGAAAAAATGGTGCATGAACTGCCGCTGAACGGCCGCAACTTTACCCAGTTGCTGATCCTGCAGCCGGGCGTCAATCCGCTCGACACATCCCAGGGCAACTCTTCGGGTAAGACCGGCGCCGGCGGCAACCCGGATGGCGGCAACATATCCATTCCGGGCTCCACGGTCTACAAAGTTTCGGCCAACGGCGCGGGCAACCGGTCGAACGCGTTTTATATGGATGGCATCATCAACACCGACGACCGCGGCGGTGGCTGGGCCATCCCGCCCATCGCCGACACCATCCAGGAATTCAAGGTGCAGTCGCACAACAACGACGCCCAATACGGAAATGTGCTGGGCTCGGTGGTGAACATCGTGACCAAGACCGGCACCAACCAATTCCACGGCTCTGCGTGGGAATTCGCGCGCAGCCAGATCTTCGACGCCCGCAACCCGTTCACCGGTTTCTGTTCCCCGGCATTCTGTCCGACCCTGGCCAACCAACTGGCCAGCCAGGTGGCCGCCGGTACCCAAACGGCGGCGGGGGCGTCCGCCATTCTCACCGCACGCCCGCTTCGCCGCTGGGCTACTCGCAAAACGAATTCGGAGGCACCTTCGGCGGGCCGATCATCAAGAACAAAACGTTTTTCTATGTGGCCTACGAAGGCTGGAGGTATTCGCAGCCGAACGGCAGCTACGTCAACGTTCCCACTCCGGCGGAGCTCTCGGGCGACTTCAGCAACTCGCTGATCGGGGCGGTGAATGCCGCCAAAACGGCCATCACCCCGAACGCGCTCTTCAACCCGTTCGCCGAATCGGGACCGAACTCGTCGGTGCCGTTCACTTGCGATACCGCGGGGAATGCGCTGCCCCTGGCCAATCCCGGTGCGGCCTTTGGCCAAGCGGGATACGGAGTCCAGGTATCCGGAGGGACGCCCTGCTTCAAGATTCCGTCCGCTCTGATCGATGCCAAGCTGGCCAACGTAATCAAGGCTTACACCGCACCGCAGTACGCGAACTGCCAGATCACTCCCAATCTCACCTTTGCCATCGACAATTGCCTGGATACCCGCAACACCGTCAACAACGCCAACAATTTCGATTTTCGCGTGGACCATCACTTCAGCGAAAAGAATATCGTGTTTGGCCGGGGCTACATGATGTGGGATACGAACAATGGCATCGTGGCGGGCACCACGTCCATCACGCCCAGCCCATTCCATACCTGGAACATCGGCGGCGCCTGGGACCACATCTTCACCCCGAACCTGATCATGGAAGTCCGCGGCGGAATCAACGCGCGCCCTGTTCAGGTCAACCCGACCAATCCGAATGGCTATACGCCCGAGACTACGGCCGGCTTCTCGAACCTCGCAGCCACGGCCGGCTACTTCCTGAACGTGGGCGGCTACATCGGCTCAGCCAACAGCGGAATCGGCAATGTGGGGCCGCAATACCGCGCCAACCCGGAGCACAACTTCACCGGGTCAATGACCTGGTCGCATGGCAAGCACACCATCCGGTTCGGCGGCGAATACCTCTACGAGAACCGCCTGGAGATCAACACCTACGAGACGTTCACGTCCAGCACGTCGCAGACGTGTCCCACCAACGCCTCGGGGCTGTTTACCTGCGGCAGCAATCAGGGCAACGCCCTGGCGTCGATGCTGCTCGGTCTGCCCTCCGGGTTGACGGTGAATGTGCCGCAGTATGAGGAGGTCCACGTGCGCATGGCGCCGGTGGGTTTCTTCGTCCAGGACGAATGGCACGTGCGGTCGAACCTGACGATCAATGTCGGGCTGCGGTACGACTACGATCCCGCGGTCAAGATCCTCACCTCCAACGGCGAGACCGTCAACGCGCTGAATCTGCCCGGCCAGCAGTTCATCGTCGGCGACAAGCAAACGGCCGCCTACACTACGGGATGCAGTTCTTCGCAGCTTCCGCCGTGTGTCCCGGGAGGGCTGACGAGCGCCAACCCCGCGTTCCAAGTGACGGTCGGCGGGGTCACCTACAACACGCTCAATAACATCTCGTTCTCTTCGAGCCAGCCGGCTCTCAAATCGATCGCCGATAATATCGGCCCACGGATCGGCATCGCGTGGGGGTTCGCGAAGAATACGGTTCTGCGCACCGGCTACGGCATTTTCTACGATCCCATCGCTTACCGCAGCCAGTACGCGGAGAACACGCTCCAGGGTTCCATTTGGCCCTGGACGCGCGGAGTCTCCGACACGCTCAATACCGCCCCGGCGGGAGCGGCCCCGACTCCCACGGTTGCGCCCATCTGCACCACCCTCACAAGCTGCGGCCCGTACGGCGGATACGCTACCTCGCAGCTCACCGGGCTGGCCGGGAGCAACCCGATCGTGGTGGCGCCCACCCCGTGGGGTTCCACCTTCGGCGGATATACCAACGACCCCAACTATAGCGACCCCCGCTCGCAGCAGTGGAACATCCAGATCGAGCGGCAGTTGACGGCTACCAGTATGGCCTCCATAGGGTATGTGGGAAGCCACACGCAGCGCCTCGAGTGGTGCTGCAAGGCCAATTACCCGCAGGGCGGTCCGTTCTGCGAGAACAACCCGGCCCAGGGATTCACGTGCCCGGGCACGCCGCTCACGCAAGCGCAGATCACCCAGCACGAATATATGCCGTATGCGGCGCAAGGCTGGAACTACTCGAATTCCACCGGCTTTTCGACCTTCCATGCGCTGGAGGCGCAATTCCAGCAACGCTTCTCCCACGGCCTGGAAACCGTGGTGGCATTCACCTGGGAAAAATGCCTGGGCGATTCCAATGGCGATTTCAACGCCGAGAACGGCTCCGAGGCCGCCCCTTACCAATACTTCTTCAACGGGCATTTGTCCAAGGGCGTCTGCACGTACGACATCCCCAAGGTGTTCACGTTGACCGCGGTCTACGAGTTGCCGTTCGGCCGCGGACAACATTGGCTGAAGCATGGAGTGCTTTCGCGGGTGCTCGGCAACTGGCAAACCAACTACGCGTTCCTGGCCCGGACAGGGCAGGCGTTCAACCCGAGCTGGGGCGGGGCCAGCAGTCCCTGCACCTCGACCACGACAACCAATTGCGTGCCGGCAACGATTGCCGGCGTGGCGCCGACCAGCACCGATCCGGCTAATCTTTCCGATGCGGCCGGCTCCATCACCGGCTACAGCCGGCCGAGCGTGCTGCCCGGATGCCAGATCAAAGTATCTAACCCGAGCGTATCCCAGTGGTACAACCCGGCATGCTTCGTGAGCCCGGCGTCGCTCGCGGTGGGCCCGGGCTATGGCTTCGGCGACACTCCCATCGGCTTCCTGCGGACCATGCGATGGATCAATCTGGACGTCGTCCTGGCCAAGGACATCCCCATCGGGGAAACCAAACGGATTCAGTTCCGCGCCGAAGCGTTCAACGTGTTCAACCACATGATTCTGGCAGCGCCAGGCACCTCGATTGCCCCTTCGTTCTCGAGCGGAAGCATCAGTTACGGCTCGGCCGGGGTGATCACCAACATTGCGAACAATCCGCGGTCCATGCAGCTTGCGCTGAAGTTCTTGTTCTGAGGCGCGAATTAGGGCCCCGGCGGCTACACCGGGGCCTACTATTTTTCGCCCCCTCGGGCTCGCCAGCCCTATAGCCTCGTGCCGAAGCACGGCTGGCCCCTCGTCAAGAACGCCTTTGGGTACCGCCCTTCACCTGCCAGCTTGAACGACCCAAAATCCTTGCACCAGGGACCAGGGACTTACCTCCGATCCAAACCTTGAGTGCCTCTAAATCGTCCTGTGTGATTTCGCGTTCTCTGAGCCGCGGAGGTCGCGGCGGTAGAGGTCCGCGACCCGGTCGATCAAGGTAACTGCCGAAGAGGTCTCGAGCGCCTTGGTGAGTTGTTCCTTTTTGAGCTCTTCCACGGCCTCCGCGAGTGTGTCGATTCCAAGCTGGATCGCCGCTTCGTGTACGGCGCTAACCGGAATTTCCAAACTGCCGTCCGTACTCGCGTTCGTCCCATCTGACGAACCCGATCGCCAAATCGGTTCACGAGACGGTCCACCTCGCTGGCGGGCATCCGAATCGTGCGTCCGGCATCGGCCAGGTCTTCGAGTAATTGAATGAATGTCAGCATGAAGCCGCCACCGCCTGATGACGCACGTTCACTGGGCCCATTGTATCAGGCTGGTAACGGGCACCCTGCTCCTAGTTGAAACGGATTTGCCATCGGTGCTGACGTGCGTTAGCGTACCCCTTCGCCCATATGGCTTCCTTATTGGCGCAATCCGGGCCCGCCGTGGAAGGGGGATACCTGGGAGACCGGCTGGGGCCGCGGAAGATCCTGATTAATCCGGCGATCCGGGCGGTTCTTCCCCAGCGGCGCCCTACGGTACGCCGACCGAGCCTACCGACTGCCAGCCCGAGTTCACGGTATTGTTGCCCGCCGCTGCGAAGAATATCTGATTGCCTGTGAAGCTGTGATTGAGCGTGATCGACAGGATGAGGGTCAGCGTGTTGCCACTCCCCAGGACGGAACCTCCCACGGCGGTGATCGTGCACTGACTGTTGCTCACGCTTCCCGAGCCCGGCAGCGTCAGGGACTGATAGGGGCCGGCCGCATCGCCGGCATCGTCCACCAGGTAGAGCGTACCAGCAGTGCCCGTCGCCGGCGCGAAGGCCAGATAACAGGCGTGCCGCCCGTCGATGGCGGTGTTGATCAGGACGTTGGCGATCGTAATATCCTGAAAGCCATTGGTGTCGCTGAACGTGAACGTGTAGGACTGAGTCGAGGAGGTGTTCCGCCCGGGGCTCATTCCGCTTACCGAGGGACCCGCCGGCGTCGATCCAGGCACGTTCCAGGTTCCCAGGGCCTGCCAGCCGGAGTTGTTCATGGCTTTGTCCTCGGCGGACATATAGAACACCTTGTTTCCGCTAAAGCTGCCGGTGAAGGTGATGGCCAGCGTCAGGGTGGGGGTATTCCCGCTGCTGGAGACCCCACTTCCCGATCCGCTGATGGAGCACTGGCTGTTCGACACCGTGCCGCTGCCCGGCAACAACATACCGGGGTAGGGGCCCCCGGCGTCGCCGCCGTCGTCGACCAGGTACAAGGATCCCGAGCCGGCGCCGGACGGAGTGAACGCCGCGTAGCACGCGTGCCGCCCATCCAGCACGTTGTTGATGACCACATCCACTACCTGAAAATCCGCATAACCGTTGGGGTCGGAAAAGGCGAAGGCGAACGACTGTTGCGTGGCGCTGCCGGCCGCGGGCGTCGCGGATACGGGGGTGGGGGGTAAGTTTAAGGTAATGTTCAGGTTCACTTTCACGGACACGTCGGCCACGCCGCCCGAGCCGTGCACCGTCAAGGTGACGCTCGACAGGCCGCTCGGCCGGCCGGCCGGGTTTACCGAGATGTTCAGGTTCGCGGGCATGCTGGCGGCGGAGAGAGTAGCGGTCACCCAGCGCACGGAGGGAGGATCCACGGTGAGAGTCACGTCTGCCGGCAGTGCCGAGAGCGCGACGGACTGGCCGGCCGGCTGGGCGCCTCCGGCTTGATAGCTAAAGTTCACGGTCGAGGCGTTGGTGCCGGCTTGATAGCTAAAGTTCACGGTCGAGGCGTTGGTGGTCAGCGACTGGGGCGCCAGCGAAAGGATCGTAAACTCGGCATCGGCAGGATTGCCTGAGGTGTCGAAACACAGGACGTTGGCCACAATGCTGGTGCTTCCCTGGGAGACCCAGCTATTCGCCGAGCATCGCCCGGGCGAACTCTTGGACGTTGCCAAAACGTTGCCACCATTGCGGGAACTCGGATTGAGCCCGGGAAAAGTCACCGTGAAGTTTCCCTGCGACGTGTGGGTTAGGGTGGGCAAGTATCCCGGGGCGTAAGAGAACCCGGCCTCCGCAGTGTAGCTGGATGTCGAATCCTCTTTGGCATAGGCAAAAGCGGCTCCGGCCATGACGACTCCAGCCGGAATCACGGCAATATCGAATTGGGAGTCGGCCTTTACCCCCAATGGGTCGGTACAGCCGACGTTGGCGGTGAAGTATGCGGTGTCCAACCCCCAATTGATTATGTTACAACTGACATTGTCGGCTCCGAAGGCCGTGACCTGCACCGTGCCTCCATTGCCGTTCAGGCCGGCAAATGTAACGGCATAGTTGCCTGGCGAGCTATGCGTGACGGTAACACCGCCTCCGGGGTTCAAAGCGGCAGCGGCTAATGGCGTCGAGGTTGACGAGGTCTTGTCGTCGACCCAGGCATAAGCAATATTCTGCTTATTGGCTATCTGCAGGAGTGTAATGGTGAAAAGGCTGTCGGCGGGAACTCCCGCGGTATTGAAGCAGAGCACCGTGACTACATAAGCGGATGACCATTCCTCCACTTTGCAATACTCGCTTCCCCCATACGCGGTGTTCTGAATGTTGCCATCGCCCCCATTTCCCGCCACAAACTGGTTGCCGGCAAAATTTACGCTGTACACGCCCGTAGCGGTGTGGGTGAGCGTGGTCACCCCCGCGGGATTGAATGAATGAATGGACGTGTCGCCGGTCCAGTAGTAGGCCAGCTCCTGCGCCTGAGCCCCGGCGCCGCTCCCTAGCGAAACGGCAAGCAGGCATACGAGCCGGGTCATCCCGGTCAGCCAGCGACAAGTTCGAATCGTCATGCGACAGCGCCCCCTCCGAACGCTCCCAGTTTCCCCGCACAGCACGCAGATTGTGCCGCCGTTTGGCGCGCAACTATCATGACACGGACAAGGCGGGCCTTACTCGCTTCGGCCGGCATTCGGTACTATAGGCGGAACGCCGGCCGCTCGCGGCGGCAGGGGTCCGCAACCCTGTCGATCATGGCAAACCGCACTGTGGCGGCAAAGTGATAATGTCCCCTTTTGGCAAAGTAGAAATGTCCTCTTGACAGC
>OMOG01000315.1:1836-1995 GCA_900290305.1 Candidatus Sulfopaludibacter sp. SbA4 | reverse complement strand
CCCAGCACGCGCGGAATATCGGTCTGCCCGACGTACACGCGGCAGCCCGGACGCGAAACGCGCTCGATCGCGGAGATGACCGGCGAATTGTTGGTACCGTATTTCAGGTAGATCTTGATGGTCTTCTTCGCGCCCTCTTCCGCCACCTTGAAGTTGATG
>OMOG01000315.1:0-1826 GCA_900290305.1 Candidatus Sulfopaludibacter sp. SbA4 | reverse complement strand
GGCGGGCCTGGATCGCGTTCCGTACGCGAGTCAGCATGTCGGCAATGGGATCGCTCGTCATAAATCTCCTAAACCCTGGGGTTGGGGGTAGGGGTTGGGGGTTGGGGAAGGTGGGCGCTTCGCGCCATCTTTTCCCTAACCCCTAAACCCCATCCCCAATCCCCATCTTTCCTACCAGCTCGCCTTCGTCACGCCGGGAATCTCACCGTTCAGCGCGAGTTGGCGGAAACACAGACGGCAAACGCCGAATTTACGCAAAAAGGCGCGCGGGCGCCCGCACCGCCAGCAACGGTTGCGATGGCGGCATTGCAGTTTCGGCGTCTTTGCCCGCCGTTCCTTGTCCAGCTTGATGTCCTTGGCTATCTTTGCGGTCGTGGCCATTTTGATTCTGCTTCTCCCTCTAACCACACAGGCAGGAATGCCTGTGCTACTGACACAGGCAGGAATGCCTGTGCTACTGACACAGGCAGGAATGCCTGTGCTACTGCCGGAACGGCATACCCATCTGGCGCAGCAGCGCGATGCCCTCCGCGTCGGTGCGGGCCGTGGTGGTAATCGAAATATTCATTCCCTTGGTCTTTTCCACCTTGGCGTAATCGATTCGATCTCCGGGAAGATCAACTGATCCTTGATCCCCAGCGTGTAATTGCCGCGGCCGTCGAACGACTTCGTCGAGATCCCCCGGAAATCGCGCACGCGGGGCAACGCCACGTTGACCAGCCGGTCGAAAAATTCGTACATGCGGTCGCCGCGGAGCGTGACCATGCAGCCGATCGACTGGCCTTCGCGCAGCTTGAACTGCGCGATGGATTTCGCCGCCTTGGTAATCACCGGCTTCTGGCCGGTGATCTGTCCCAACTCGTTGACCGCGCCGTCCATCAGCTTGGCATTCTGGGTGGCCTCGCCAATGCCGATGTTGACCGAGATCTTGTCGATCTTGGGCACCGCCATGTGGTTCTTGTACCCGAATTCCTTGGTAAGAGCCGGGACCACTTTCTTCTGATAATGCTCTCTCAAACGTGCCGCCATCGAATCCTCACTTCCGGGCTCACTTTTTGTCCAGCGTCTGGTTGCACTTGCGGCAAACCCGGACGCGCCGCGTCTTGCCGCCGGCCACGTGATCCACATGGTGCGCCACGCGCACCGTCTTCCCGCACCCCGGGCACACGATCATCACGTTGGAAGCCTGAATGGGGCTTTCCCGTTCCGCGATGCCGCCCTTGATCTGCTTGGCCGGATTGGGGCGCGTGTGACGCTTGATCATCATCACGTGCTCCACCAGCACCTTGCCGGTTTCGTGGTCCACGCGCAGGACGCGGCCGGTCTTGCCCTTGTCGCGCCCGGAGATCACCTTGACCGTGTCTTCCTTCTTGAAATCGATTCGAACCGCTTTAGTTGCCTGTTTTGCCAGTGCCATCAGATTACCTCGGGAGCCAGCGAAACGATCTTCATGAACTTCTTGTCACGCAGTTCCCTGGCGACCGGCCCGAACACGCGGGTGCCGATCGGCTCGCCCACATCACTGATCAACACGGCGGCATTGGAATCGAACCGGATGTAGGTTCCATCCCGGCGCCGCGTCTCCTTGCGCATGCGGACGATCACGCAGCGCACCACTTTCCCCTTCTTGATTGCCGAATCCGGGGCGGCCTCTTTCACGCTGGCGGTGATCACGTCGCCCAGCCCAGCGCGCAGGCCGAGGTCGCCGCCGCGCGGCAGGATGCACGAAAGCCTCCGTGCGCCGGAGTTGTCGGCAACCTCGAGAATCGTTCGCATTCCAATCATAGTCGCTTCGCTCCTGGGGTTGGGGGTTAGGGGCTGGGGGG
>OMOG01000361.1 GCA_900290305.1 Candidatus Sulfopaludibacter sp. SbA4 | reverse complement strand
CGAGGAAGGAATCGTATTCGGGATATGGGAAAAAGGCATTTTTCGCGTCTCCCCGAATGGCGGCCAGCCCGAACTGCTGGTGCCCGCCAAGGTCAACGAGGTGCTGGCGGAACCCTATATGCTGCCCGGCGGCAAGGCCGTTCTGTTCTCGCGCACCACCGTGGAGCGCAGCACGTCTGCCATCTGGGACAGGGGGCAAATCGTGGTGCAGACGCTCCAAACCGGTGCGCGAAAGACCCTGGTCCCGGCGGGAAGCGGGGGCCGCTATCTGCCTACGGGTCACGTGGTGTATGCGCTGAACGGTGTCTTGTTCGCCGTGGCTTTCAACCCGCGCCGCCTGGAGACGACGGGAAGTCCCGTGGGGATCGTGGAGGGGGTCGCACGGGCGGGAGTTGCGGCGCAATTTGCTTATTCGAGCACAGGCTCCTTGGTCTATATTCCGGGTCCGGTAACGGCCGCAGGAGCCGGGCAAACGATTCTGATACTGGTCGACCGCAAGGGCGAGATCGAGCCGCTGAAGGTTCCGCCTGCCGCCTACGGCTTCCCCCGAGTGTCGAGGGACGGCAAGCGAGTCGCGGCTCAAATTGACGACGGGAAGGAATCGAGTATCTGGATTTGCGAGTTGTCGGGAGACACAGCCCCGCGGCGGCTGACGCTGCCGGGCGCGGGAGTGAATCGCTATCCCATCTGGTCCTCCGATAACCAGCGGGTTGCCTTTCAGTCGGATCGCGATGGCGACCTCGGCATCTGGTGGCAGCGCGCCGATGGCACGGGAGCCGCCGAGCGTCTCACCACACCCGGCAAGGGAGTTGCGCACATCCCCGATTCCTGGTCGCCCGACGGCCAGAGGTTTTCGTTTACCGAGGAGAAGAACAACATCTCCGAAATCTGGACCTGGTCCCTGCGGGACAAGAAAGCCACGCTGCTGGCGGCGGCTCCGGGCGCGGTTCTTGGCCGGTCCGTGTTTTCGCCGGATGGCCGCTGGGTGGCGTATCAGGCAGCCGCGCACAGGAGCCACATCTACGTGCGCCCGTTCCCGCCAACTGACACCGCCTATGTGGCTCCGGAAGATGCCGATACTCACCATCCGTCCTGGTCGCCGGACGGGAAAGAGTTGTTCTATGTGGCCGGACCGAGCCAGTCCGGAAGCATGAGCTTCACGACACAGCCGGGCGTCAGCTTCGGAAGGCCGGTGCGCGCCGCGCGGTCGGGCTTCTCTACTTCCACACCGGCGAACGTCCGAACCTATGACGTGGTTCCGGACGGCAAACACTTCATCGGCGTGGTTCCCGCCGGGCAGTCGCAGTCGGGTACAGCGGGCACGCCGCAAATTCAGGTGGTGCTGAATTGGTTCGAGGACGTGAAGCGGCGCGCGCCGGGGAATTGACGGCCACCTTCCGGTTGCGCCGCGATCCAGGTGCAATGGGCTTCCTGAGCGAGCAAATCGGGCACAATACCCGTGCGAGGGTGCGGTATCCTGAAACAAAAGGAACTCTATGCCGCTCATGCCAACCGCCTTCGTGCATCCGCAGGAGATCAAGTCCGCCGTTCAGCGCGTGGAGAGCAGGTTTGCACAGCAGGTCGACCACATCAATTTCAGCTTCGGAGAAGACTGGACCGGTGCGCCGTCCATCTTTTTTCGGGTCGTCGTGCGTGATGAAGCCTCTCCGATAGATCGCCTGCTAGCACTCTCAGAGGAGGTCTCTATTTCCCTCATGAACGAGGCAAAGACCGACGAAATCGGTCTCCGCGCTTATTTCGACTTCAGGAGCGTGGCGGAACAGGCAAAGCTTCAAGAGCCGGCTTGGGCTTAAGCCGATGCCGTTCGATCATGACCTCCTGGATGTTGCCCGCTATCTCCTCGAAAGGGAATCCCCGACGCAAGCCACCTTGCGCAGGTCAGTCTCTACTGCCTATTACGCCTTGTTTCATCTGCTGACCCAAGAAGCGTGTTTCAATTGGGCAAGGCCGGAACACCGAAACAACCTGGCACGGGCATTCGATCACAAGCAGATGATTGCTGCTTCAGACAGGCAGCGGGCGAAATACAAGGACGCCGCCGAAAACTCAATCGAGAAGCACCTCTTTGATGTGGCCTTCAATTTCGCTCAGCTTCAGCAAAAACGTGAGTTTGCCGATTACGACTACAGCTTCGAATTGTCGTTAGATCAGGCTCGCCTGACGATAGGACAAGCAGAAGCGGCCTTCAAGAGCTGGGAGATCATTCGGAAGGAACAAGCCGCTCAGGACTATCTGTTTACTCTGCTGATCAGGGAGCGAGCCGCAAAGCCTCTGGAATGGGGTCCGCGGTGAGCCGCAACGTTTACTATACGAGTGCCGAAATGCCGTTCAGGAAAATCGACCCTGGGGGCCCAGCCTACGGAACTCTAAGCCCTGGTTGCGCGTTACGGGCGGCGGAACCCGATGCGAAATCCGGGTTCGTGATGGTGGCGATGCTGGCGCTGGGAATCGGCCAAGCGGCTCAGATCATTTGATCAACCCTTCGCGCAGCGCGCGGGCAACGGCCTCGGTGCGCGAATGCACGTGCAGCTTCTCGTAAATGGAGCGCAGGTGGAAGTTGACGGTGTGAGCGCTGATCCCCAGTTCCGCAGCGGCAGTCTTGTCCTGATGGCCCTCCATCATGAGCTTCAACAGCCGCATCTCCTGGGCCGTAAGGCCGGCCGCCTGTGCCGGGGCTTGCGACTTGCGAAATAACTCCATCACCCGCGACGCCACTTCCGGCGACATCACGGCGCCACCCTCGGCGATCTCCTTCACCGCCTCCAACAGACGGGCGGGCGCCGTCTTCTTGAGCAGGTATCCGCACGCGCCGGCGCAGATCGCCCGAAAAATCCGGTCGTCGTCCCGGAACACCGTCAGCAGAACCGCCGCAATCGAAGGGTAGCGCTCCCGCAGGATCCGCACCCCGTCGATGCCGCTTAGCCCCGGCAGCCCGATATCGACCAGCGCCACGCGGGGCGGGTCGACTCCGATCCCCTCGAGCGCGTCTTCCATGGAAGCGTAGGCATGCCTGCACTCAAAAGGAGAAGTACTGTTGATGAGAAACGACAGTCCTTCCCGCAATTCCTTTTGATCCTCGATAATCGCCACGCCGATGACCGGTCCCGAAGATTGGTGTTCTGCCACGAAAGCCGCCTGTCGTGTCCTCAGTGTAATGCACGTCGAGTCGTGACTTACGGGTTGATCAGTTGCCATGCCTTCAGGAAATGGGTGATGGCGTCGCTGAAGTTCCCGTCCGCGGCACTGGAGTCCCCCGCGGCTACGTCCGCGACGGCTTGCGCACACGCCTGCGAGTTGACGCTGGCGCCCGGATTCAGGCTGCACCCCTTATCCTGCAGCGCCACAACGGCGATCGTGCGGCTGGCCAACACCAGATTATCGATATAAGCAAGCTGGGTCGGATCGATCAAAATCTGGCTCAGGGTGTTGACGACGTCGCGCTGATCGGTGAAAACCTCGCTTCCGTTCCGCGGATTGACGTGATTCCCGTCGCCCTCCGGCCACAGGTTGGGATTGAGAGACTTTTCGAGCGGAGCGATCACGCGATCGCTTAAACTGCGCATGGCGTTGAGCGAGAGCAGGCTGGGCAGGAAGGCGTTCAGTTGGATGTCCACCCCGATTCCGAGTGATTGTGCCGTGTTGGCCTCGTACGCCCCGATATCGCAGTGCGGGCCCTGAGGACGGAGGACCCCGCGTTGGTCGGTCGTAGGACAGAAAGCATCGACTCCCGTGTCGATGCCGGCGCTGCCCGCGAGCAGCGCCATCGTCGAAGTCGGGCCGCCGTTATTCTGCAATGTCCCGAGCTTCGGGTTGCCATACGATCCTACGCAGGTCGGGTCACTGGCCGGCCAGCGCAGGTTCCCGCCGAAATCTGTAACAGAGCCGGAGCAGTTGTTTCCCGTGCCCGCGTTTGCCAGAATCGTATTTTGCAGCAGCAGCAATCCCTGGTTGTTCAGGTTGCCACCTTCTGCTTCATTGGCGTTCCCGGACGCGAGCGTCGCGTTCAACACGAACGCTACCCCGGCATTGTAGACGTTGCCGCCATTGCCGAAATTCTGGAAGAAGGTGCTGTTTTCAACCTGCATAATCAGTGCCTTATTGAAAATGCCGCCGCCGGAATCCGCGGCGTTAGTGTCGAACTCGCAGCCTTCCATCAACAGGACACCGGCATTCATATAGATGCCGCCGCCGGAGCCGCCAACGGCGTTATTCAAGGAGAAACTGCTGTTGATGACCTCCAATCCGCCAATGTCGTTGTAGATGCCACCGCCGCTGCCACCGTACGCCAGATTGCCCTGAAAGGAGCTGTTGGTCACCTTCACGGAGCCGCCTTGATTGAGCAAGCCTCCGCCGTTGCCTGTTACGGCGCCGTCGGCAACCGTGATATTAGTCAGGTAAAGAGCTCCGCTGGAACTGACCACGAATACTCGTACCTTGCCGCCGCCGCTGATTGTGATCTTATGACCCGTGCCATCGATCTCGGTGTGTTGCGAGACGACGATAGTGCCGCCTAGAATCGCGATCGTCCCGCTGCAAGCGAACGTCACGGTGCCGGCGCCAACCAGCGCGGCCTTCAGGCCCGCTTCATTGCACACGGTGACGACACCGGCTGCCCGTGGCGCCTGCGGCCACGCCAGCGCCAACCCGATTGCCGCCGCGATAGTTGATGTGGTCATCGTATCCTCCTTACGGCTTGGTCAGTTGCCAGGCGCTCTGATAATGGTCGATGGCCGCGCCGTACGCCCCATTGGAGGCGCTGGCGTCTCCGGCGGCGAGCGCCGCAGCGGCTTGCGCGCAGACCGATCCAGTGACACTGGCGCTGACACTGGACCCGGAATTCGCGTTGCAGCCTTTATCGTTCATGGCGATCAGGGCCAGGCTGCGGTCCACGAACACCAGCGTGGTGATGTAGATCAGTTGCGTCTGATCCGTAATGAGATCGCTCAGAGCATTGACCGCCTGTTCGTGCAGGTTGAAGACCTGCGCCCCGGTTTGCGGATACAGGTGATTGCCGTCCGGGAGCCAGTAGCGTGGATCGAGCGAATCCGCCAGCGGCTCGACGATCTTTTTGTTCGCAATGCAATTGCACCCCGGTAAGTGGATCGGCTCCTGCAAAGGCGCGGCCACGGCTATTAGCACCGGGGTGTACTCATAGGCGCCCGTGTCGCAGGGGAAGGCCGGGCGCAGGATGCCGCGCTGGTCGCCCGTGGGGCAACTGGCGTTCGCATTTTTTATCGCAGCGCTGCCCGCCATCAGCGCCATCGTGGCGGTGGGGCCACTGTTGTTGGCCAGCGGTCCCAGCATGGGATTGCCGATCCCCTTCGTCCCGCAACTGTTGTCGGAATTCGGCCACGTCAAATTACCGGTGCCGTCGGTGATCGCGCCGAAGCAATTGGGCGGCGTAACCGATGGATTGGGAGGAACATATGCCACGATGCTGTCAGTCAGGACAAGCCCGCCCGTGCCGGCATAATACAGGTTGCCGCCCTGGCTGGCGGCGCCGTTCGCGATGGTGCTGCTCGAGACCGCCGCGGTGGTGGCATTGCTGCTGTAAATATTGCCGCCGAACGCATTGGCCGCTCCGTTGGCATAGAACGTCGAATTCACAACCGCCAGCGTCCCGAGATTGTAGATTGCGCCGCCATAGCCTGGATTGCCGGTGACGGTGTTATTCGCAAACGTGCTGCGGACTACGTTCAGATTTCCGCCGGCCATATTGGCGATGGCGCCTCCGGAGGCCGCGGTGTTGCCGCCGCCGGTGGGCTGGCCGAAGCTGCCGTCGCTCACGATCAGGGTTCCTCCGTTGAGGATCGCGCCTCCGTTCGAGCTGCCGCCGGCAGCGTTGTTGTTGAAGGTGCAGTATGACGCGGTCACGGAGCCGCCCGCATTGAGGATGGCGCCACCGCCGCCGCTGGAAAATCCGCTTACGAGCGTCAGACTACCCAGCGTGAGCGAGATACCCGAAGCGACGGCGAATAGCTGCACCTTGTTGGCGCCGCTGATCGTGACACCCGGCCCGGCGATGATGGTGCTGGTGGAAATCACGATCCTGCTGGTGAGCGTAATCGTCCCGCTGCAACTGAACGTTACCAGGCCGCCGCCGGCGAGCGCCGACTTCAAATGCGATTCGTCGCATATGGCGACGCTGCCGGCCGAGCGCGCCGCGCGCGGGCAGCACAACACCAATGCGCCCAACGCCGCCGCGAGCGGCAGGCCCTTGATGGCTCGGATCATCATGGTCCTCCCCTCGGAAAGAGCAGTCAGACGCAAGATAAGTGGCGTCTGACCCCTTTTGCATGTAAATCATAATTCGAACGGGGGGTCGAAGAAAGCTACTTGTTCGAGTAGCGAAATGTGGCGAAGGGGCTGCGCCGCAGTGGGAGCTTCATGGATACGGCGCTGCCCTCGCCAGGCTTG
>OMOG01000425.1 GCA_900290305.1 Candidatus Sulfopaludibacter sp. SbA4 | reverse complement strand
ACTGGCCCGTGATCTGCACGCCGGTCAGTACTTGCCCCTGCTGCCCGGTGGTCGGACTGATGGCGGTGAAGACCGCAGTGCCCGCGGTCACCGTGAAGAGATTGCTGCCGGTGGCGGTCTCGGTCCCGGTCGTGACTGTGACGTTGGTCGAGCCCGTGGCGGCAGTGGTGCTGATGGTGACCGTCGCCGTGAGGTGCGTGGCATCGGTGATTGCGATGCTGCTCGCGGTCACTCCCGTGTTGCCGAAAGTAACTGTGGAGCCTGTCGCAAAATGTGTGAACTGGCCGGTGATCTGCACCCCGGTCAATACCACGCCCTGCTGCCCGCTCGCCGGGCTGATGGCGGTCAACACCGGAGTGCCTGCGTTCACCGTGAACAGATTGGCGCCGGTGGCGGTTTCGCTACCTGTCGTCACCGTGACGTTCGACAAGCCAGTCGCCGCACCGGCGGCAATCGTGATCGTCGCCGTGAGGTGGGTGGCATCCGTCACTGCGATGCTGCTCGCCGTCACCCCGGTGTTACCGAATGTCACCGTGGAGCCCGCCGCGAAATGCGTGAACTGGCCAGTGATCGGGACGCCGGTCAACACCTGACCCTGCTGTCCGGAGTTCGGACTGATCGCTGTGACGGCCGGAGTACCGGCGTTCACCGTGAACAGATTGCTGCCGGTGGCAGTCTCCGTCCCGGTTGTGACAGTCACGCTGGATGGGCCCGTCGCCGCGCCGGCGGTGATCGTGACGGTGGCCGTGAGATGGGTGGCATCCGTGACGGCGATGCTGCTGGCCGTCACCGCCGTATTGCCGAAGGTGACCGTGGAGCCCGCCGCGAAATGCGTGAACTGGCCGGTGATCGGGACGCCGGTCAACACCTGACCCTGCTGCCCGGAGTTCGGACTGATCGCTGTTACGGCCGGAGTCCCCGCGTTCACCGTGAAAATGTTGCTGCCGGTGGCCACCTCGCTGCCGGTGGTGACGATCACGCTGGACTGGCCTGGAGAGGCGCCGGCGGCTATGGTAACGGTGGCCGTGAGGTGGGTGGCATCGGTGACGGAAATGCTGCCGGCCGTCACGCCGGTGTTACCGAACGACACTGTGGAGCCTGCGGCAAAGTGTGTGAACAGTCCGGTGATCTGCACGCCGGTCAATACCTGGCCCTGTTGCCCGCCTGTGGGGCTGATGGCGGTGAGGGCTGGTGTTCCGGCGTTCACGGTGAACAGGTTGCCGCCGCTGGCGACTTCGCTGCCGGTCGTCACCGTGACGTTTGAAGCGCCAGTAGCAGCGCCGGCGGCTATGGTCACGGTGGCCGTGAGGTGGGTGGCGTCGATGACGGAAATGCTGCTGGCCGTCACGCCGGTATTGCCGAACGATACGGTGGAAGTGGCCGTATTGAAATGCGTAAGTTGGCCGGTGATCTGCACCCCACTTAACACCTGGCCCTGCTGCCCGCTCGCCGGACTGATCGCCGTCAACACCGGAGTACCGGCGTTCACTGTGAACAGATTGCTGCCCGTGGCCGTCTCCGTCCCCGTCGTGACCGAGACGTTGGACGGCCCTGTTACCGCGCTGGCGGCGATGGTGATGGTCGCCGTCAAATGAGTGGCATCGGTGACCGCGATGCTGCCGGCCGTCACTCCGGTGTTGCCGAATGTGACCGTGGAGCCCGCCGCGAAGTGCGTGAACTGCCCGGTGATCTGCACGCCGGTCAACACCTGGCCCTGCTGCCCGCCGGCCGGACTGATCGCCGTGACGGCCGGAGGCGGCGACAGCGTCACGCTGGCACTTGCGCTCTTCGTGGGATCCGCCTGGCTAGTGGCCGTGATTGCGACCGTTTGCAGGGCGCCGATGCTTGCCGGGGCCGTGTACATGCCGGTGGTATTGATTGTGCCGGCCCCGGTCGCGGGGTTCAGCGTCCAGGCGACGGCGGGGTTGCCAGTGTTCGCGACACTGGCCGTAAATTGCTGCGTCCCGCCGCCGTAGAGAGTTGCCTGCGTGGGACTCACGCTTACCGATACCGGCGGCATCAGGGTAACGGTGGCGGTAGCCGATTTGCTCGTGTCGGATTGGCTGGTGGCCGTGATGGTAACGTTCTGTTGCGCGGTCACGGTGGCCGGAGCCGTGTAGAGGCCGGTGGCGCTAAGGGTGCCCGCACCGGTCGCGGGGCTCAGGGTCCACGTCACCGCCGAAGTGCAGCCTGCCGTTACCGAAGCTGTAAACTGCTGGGTCTGCCCGCCATAGAGCGTCTGCGTGCCCGGAGAAACCGTCACCGATACTGGCGGCAGCACCTGCGCATTGCCGGGGTTGAGCGTGATGCCGACTCCACCCTCGAAATCGATGGTGCGGGCCAGAATGGCAACGTTGGAGGTGCTGCTGGCGCCGTTGTTGAAGGTGACAGCGGTGGTCGGGAAGTATAGGGCTCCGGTCACGCTCATGTTGGCGCCGCCGCCGAAGTTGCTGGAAAGCGCGGTGTTGTTGATGGACCGGTCCTGGAAGAACAGCATGCCTTGGTAGGTTCCGGACGTGGGCGCGGACAGATTCACCGACATGCCGTTGTTGATGGCCACCACCTGGTTGTTAGTGAACGAGGTTCCCGTGATATAGAATGTGACACCAGTGCCGCTGACACTGCCGCTGCCGAACTGGATGCCGCCGCCACTGATCACGTAGACCCCTGGGTTGAAGTGGGCCGTGACGCCGTTCGAGACGGCCAGACCGCCGCAGTAGGTGCCGGGGTAGATCTCGTAATGGCCGTTGGCGCCCCAGGAAGTGTAATCGGGATGGGATAGGCAGCTCGATGGCGATGGCGATGCTACGCCAGCGAACGGATCGGCGGCCGTCGAAGCGCCGGTGTGGGGAGCGGGCGTCGCGCTGGCGCCGTTGCCGATGCTGGCGCCGCCTACGACCTGGATGGAAGCGGCCTTTACCACCGCCCCGCCGGTGGCGTAAAAGGCCGACGAACTGTCGGAATTGACCGCGATGCCGCAGTTATTGAGAGAGGTGTGCGCCCCATTGCCGGACGTGAATGCATGGCTCGCATGAGGATCGAGAACCATGAGGCAGGCCTGGCAACTCTGCCCTTGCGCCGGCCTGGTTCCCGCCGCGAGTACCAGCCAAAGGAATAAAGAAGTGCTTTTCAGAAGATAGCAGCGACGACGCATGGACGTAGCCTCCCTACTTAGTGCAGTAGCAGCCTAACGCTCAGTGGCGCAGAGCCACACGAACTGCATGTCAATATCAACCGAAGTGAGAACCGAGATTACGGGACTGAGATCCTACGGACCCAATCCGCACAGATGACCGGAAGGGCTCAAGCTCTGTCGAAAGCTTGCGCAAGCAAGTTGTCTATAATCGGCTAATCAATAGTAAACTTCGGAATCTCGTAGCGCCAGCCGTCCTCCGCGCAGCGATTTCGCGGATAGCGATCACCGAGGACCACATGGATAGCCTCGACTGTCACCCAACGAAAAATCGATTACCAGACCCAATTAGGCTGAACCGGGGGTGTGCCCGTCCCGGCCCGGGACTTGGCCACGACGGCCTAAGGAGCCGGTTCAGTAATTGCTACCACCAGAGGTCCGGTGGTAATAGTACTCACATAGTGTCACGATTAACTTGGGTTAGCAAGAGAATAATTGATGAATGTTTCGCGCCATTGAAAGCACAGAATTTAAGTGGCGTAACTCCGTTTGTACTCTCCATTAAGAGGAACCCGAAGCACTGGGATCGAAACTCAGTGACTTTTCAGTCGCTTGAAGACGCTAACGTCTGTATTGACAACACTTGCCCAATTTCCCAAGCCGGACGCCGCCGGTTCGAATCCGATCTCCCGCGCCATCCAAATCCGAGAAATCAAAGAAGTTACTTACACCTGCAAGCCTCGCCAAATCAGCCGTTGGTCTCATTTGTCTCAATTCGGCGCAGACTCGACGGACTTTTGAGGAACTCGCGCAAAACGGCGGCGGCGCGATCAGTTCCTCTCCCGTATGGTGCCGCGCCGCGGCCTTTGCGCTTCAAAGGCCATTGAAGTCCGGCCAGGGGGGCCGCGGGTCGAGCCCTACAGCCTCGCTACCGTCAGGTTTTTCACCCGCTGCCCGCCCGCCTGATGGCGATTGTCCTCGGCGCCGAACATCACCCCCATGGTTCCCTGGTTCCAGCCAACGCGCTTGGGCGTCTCCCAAACCGGTGGGATCTCCACCCGGTCCACGCGCCGGCCGCCTTGGTCGAACCACACCAGGGCGCCATCCAGCCACACCTGCAATGTCGTGCCGCGCGCTTCCGTCACCAGGGTGTGATGATCGGCCGGGTCAAAGCCCGCCACAGGCGATGAAAACGCCACCACCGCCAGCGGATTCAGACTCTTCACCTTGATCATGCCGTTGGATTGGAGCGGCACCCAGTAGCCCGCCGATTCGCCCCCCATGAACCCGTCTCCCGGGCCCGCGCTGCGGCTCCGGAAATAAGGCCCCGCCTGCGTAATCCTCCCGGCTTCGTCCCGCGGCACCACCGCCTCCATGGAGACCCGGAGGTCTTGCCCCACATCCGCACCCTCGATACCGGTCAGGGCACAGTTGCCGCCGAACCGGGCAAGCTGGATGCCGGCGAAGTCTTTTCCTTCATTGTGGAACGCCGTGGCGGCCGCCCCTGGTTCGCGGAGTTCGAGGGTCAGCCCGGCGACGCCCACGGGCATATAGTAATAGTCGCCGAGATCTTTGACACCCGCCGAACAACGGTAAAGCGCGGCGATTTGGGGCTCCACCAAAGGCCATCGGAAAACCCGGACATCCTTGATCGCTCCCCGGAAGCCGCCGCCTTCGGGACCATGGCCGATAATCCAGACCGCATCGGAAGCGGTGGCGGGACGTCCCCCCAGGAGATCCGCATGGTCCAGTTTTCCGTCGATGAAGATGCGGGCCATGCCGGTCGACGGGCCGTCGTAGGTAACGGTCACCATGTGCCACTGGTCGTCGTCCAGTTTCGCCGTTGAGCTGACGGTGCTGTTGTTGAGATTGACGCCGAAGCCGGCTCTTCCGTCGAAGCTCAGGCCCATGTCGAAGTATTTGCCATCGCTATATCGGCTGTAAGCGCCGTAGAGTAAGATGCTGCCGACATCCACCTGCGGCGCGGCCGGCTTGATCCACGCGCTGATCGTCCGGGCAGTTTCCCCGGCCGGCAGGAATCCCTGCGTCCGCCCGGCCACCCTCCCGTCCAGCCCGTTAAACCGGAGGCCGCCGCCGGATTCTTGGGCGGCCCACGCGGCGCCGCCAGTGAGCCTTCCGTCGAGCCCGTGGCCGCTGGCGTCGTGCGCCACGCCACCTTGCCGCTCGTCCAGTTTCCACCAGGCCACCTCGGTACGGGGCACGCGAGCGGGCTTCGCCGTCACCTTCAGAAGTACCAGTGCGCCGGCGGCCAGGATCAGAACCACGGCGGCCACTGCGCGGCGCCGCAGGAAAGGCGCGCGCGGCGGGGGCCCGGCCACGGCTGGCTGGAGTGGAACCAACTCCACCGGGGCCACCAGCCGGTAACCCATCTTGGGATAGGTTCGAAGGATCTGCGGATTCTTGGGATCGTCGCCAAAAGCCTTGCGGATCTCGCCGATGGACTGCACCAGCACATCGTCCGAGACGGCCGTCCCTTCCCAGACGCTCCCCAGCAGCTCCTCCTTGGTGACAATCCGGTCGGGCCGCTCCATCAGGAACAGCAGAACCTGGTAGGTCTTGGGCCGTAAGGGGATTTCCCTACCCGCCTGCCGCACCAGTGCCCTCGCTGGGTCGATTTCAATGCCTGCGAGCCGGTACATCCCGGCTTTCGGCAGAATTTCGTCGGAATTTCGGCGGCTTTCCGTGGCTTTCCGCACACCCTCGGGCATACTCGATCCCAATGGCAGTATACCCCGGCCAGCGGTTCGCGCGGGGTTAGCTATAGTCCTGTGAGTTACAGGAGGGGTTTGTCTTGTCGTCATTCAGGTTCCCGTTTCACCTTGCCGGGCTTCTTTTTCTGATTCCCCAGGTTTCGCCCGCCGTCATGCAGATCACCCAGGCCTATGCGACCACGTCCCCCGGGGGTCAGACCTGCGCGGCGCCGCCCATGGTCAACAGTTTCCTGACCACCGACGCGAATGCCTATGTCTGGTTTTCCGTCACCGGCGCCAACGCCGGAGACCTCTTCTCGTTGGCATTCAACACGCCTCAAGGACCGGATTCCCAGTACACCGAAAACTTTGCCCCCCTTCCCCAGGCCGGCAGCTATTGCTTCACGGTCGGCATCCAGATCGCGGGCCACCCGCCGTCCACCCTGCCCGGCAACTGGACGGCTACTATCTCGTACAACGGCGCGCCGCAGTCCCCGACGATACCGTTTACCATCGTCTCGGCGGGCATCCAGATCACCCAGGCCTTCATGACCACGTCCCCGCAGGGTTCGACCTGCGCTGCGCCGCCCATGGTCACCAGTTTCCCGACCACCACTGCCACCGCCTATCTCTGGTTTTTGGTAACGGGCGCCGATGTCGGCGACGTCTTCTCGGTGGTCTTCAACACACCTTCCGGGCCGAATTCCGTATTCACCCAAACCTTCCCCCCCCTTACGCAGGGTGGCAGCTTTTGTTCCACAGCCGCCATCGACATTGCGGGCACCCTGGCGGCGAGTATGCCTGGGAACTGGCAGGCCGTCATCTACTACCAAGGCAATGCGACCGCCACCAGCGTCCCTTTCACCATCGTCAATACCTGCATGTACCAAGTCACCGGAGCCATCGCCACCAGTCCCAGCGCCTCCGGCGTGGACGGCTCCTTCACCGTGACCACCGGGTCGGGTTGCCCGTGGACGGCCAGTGCCGCCTACAGCGTCACCCCGCCTTCTCCCTGGATCGTCTTCACGCCCGCCTCCGGCGCCGGCACTATCCCTGTGAACTACAGCGTGCTGTCCAACACCGGCAGCAGCCGCGCCGCGACAATGACGATAGCGGGACAGAATTTCCCCATCACCGAGGGCGGCGGCGCCACCGCTCCCGCGGGCGGAGGCGCCGGAACCTGGCAACCCGCCGGTACCGGCGACTGCGCGGGTCACGATGTGGCCGCCACCACGGGTTCGACCCCCGATTCCGGCCAGTGCACCGCGGCGTTTTCCGGTTTCACCGCGGAATGCTGGAGCACCGGCTGCACGTACAAGAATCTGGCCACCGCGTCGTGCACCGGGGGCGCCTTTCCCGCACAGCAGTACACTTGCGTCCTCTCACCCACGGCTACGCACTTCGCGGTCTCCACTCCCGCGACGGCCACCACCGGAACGCAGATCAGTTTTACGGTTACGGCGCAGGATGCCAACAACCACACCGTAACGGGCTACTCGGGAAACGTGAAGTTCAGCAGCACCGACAGCTTCGCGACGCTGCCCGCAAGCCACAGCCTGACGAGCGGCACGGGCATGGGAACCTTCCAGGCGACGATGGAGACCGTCGGCTTTGAGACCATCACCGCCACCGATACCGCCAGTGCATCGATCACCGGGACCTCCGCGGTGATCGTGGTCAGCCCGCCCACTCCCACCGTCACGCACTTTGCGGTCTCGGCGCCCTCGACGGCCACGGCCGGAACGCCGATCAGCTTCACCGTGACGGCGCAGGATGCCAACAACCACACGGTAACAGGCTACTCGGGAATGGTGAACTTCACCAGCACCGACCACGCGTTCACGCCGCCCACCGGCCACACCCTGACGGGCGGCGCCGGAACCTTCACCGTGACTCTGAACACCACCGGCAGTCAGACCATCACGGCCACCGATAGCGTCACCTCATCGATCGCCGGGACCTCCGCGGCGATTGCGGTCAGTCAGGCCGGCGGCACGGGAGGCACGAGTTATGACATCGTCGGCGGTTTCTACACCGCCCTGAGTGCCTCTGGTCCATGGTCTTATGGCTCGGAAGCCGGTTCTCCTCTCTCCGGATTTACCGCGTTTACTGCTTTCAATGCGACTACCGGCACATGGTCGGCATCGACAAACAGCTTGCCCGAGGTCCGAAAGAACACTACCGGTACCGACATACCCCCTGCCGGCGGGGTCACGTACGATCTTCCACCCGATGCCCTGTTCATGCATCCGGGGGGAGGGCCACATTCCGTGGTCCGCTTCACGGTGCCTGCGTCCGGTTCTTATAACTTGAGCGGATCCTTTCTAGGCCTGGATAGCGTGGGGACCACGACGGATGTCCACATCCTCGTCAATGGCGCGCCGGTTTTCAGCGATGAGGTCACGGGATATGTCAAGGACCCCGGCGGCGCGCCTTCCACTGCCACACGGCCATTCAACTTGACCCAAAGTCTGACCCAGGGCGATAAAGTCGATTTTGCCGTGGGCGACGGTACGGACGGGTCGATCAGCTACGACGGCACGGGGCTCAAGGGTACCATCTCCCTCGGCGGCGGTGGCACGCCCACCGCCGCGCACTTTGCGTTCTCGGGGCTGCCATCGGCGGCCACAGCCGGCGCCCCATTCACTTTCACCGTGACGGCGCAAGACGCCAACAACAACACCGTAACGGGCTACTCGGGAACCGTGAACTTCACCAGCACCGACCACGCGTTTACGCCGCCCACCGGCCACACCCTGACGGGCGGCGCCGGAACCTTCACGGCGACCCTGAACACCACCGGCAGTCAGACCATCACGGCCACCGATAGCGTCACCTCATCGATCACCGGGACTTCCGCCCCCATCGTGGTCAGCCAGGCCGGCGGCACGGGAGGCACCGTTACCTTTCTCCAGATCAAAGGCGGCTCCTACGCAGCGGCCACCGGTTTTGGCTTCAACACCTTCTTTTGGGCAACCGACCTCAACGGCTGGTTGATCGGCGTCGCACCCAGCCTGACCGGTACTTTCCTCAACATCGTCAACGGCAGCACCTATTCCGTTGCACTCCCGGAGGGTTCCTCCTACTACCTCTTTGGGGCCACCGCCCCCTTGGGTACCGCCGTGCAAGTAACCTCGCACTGGAGCGACCGGCCAAACGAAGTCGCGGTGTTCACGGCGCCTTCGACTGGGCTATCGAGCGCTGCCCCCTGGACGCTCGTCTCCGGCCCATCCGACCTCACTCTCTGCAGCAGCGGGAACACGACTGCAAACCGGGTGAGTCCCAATGCCCTCCAGCCTTATGTTGGCTTCAGCGATTGGGTGCTGGAGCTCGGGATCCTCGGCAACTGCGCTAGTGGCGGCACGGGCCCGGGGGGGACGTTTACCCAGCAGGGCAACAAGCTGGTTGCCCCCGGGGGAATGGACCAGGGCACATCGGTCGCACTTTCCTCCGACGGGAATACGCTGGCCGTCGGTGGGTACGGGGTACAGGTGTGGGTACGCACCAGCGGTGTCTGGACCCAGCAGGGCCCCAGCTTCGCCCCCGGTTCCGAGGGGCCCGTTGCGATCTCGGCGGACGGGAACACGTTGATCGAGGGCGAGGGCGAAGGCGCGGGAGTCTTCGTCCGCAGTAACGGAGTCTGGACCCAGCAAGGCCCCACGCTGCAAAATGCCAACGATACCGGCGTTGGCTTTGGCGGTGCCGTCGCGCTTTCCAGCGATGGCAACACCGCACTGATCGGCGGTAGTCTCGATGGCCTCGGCCTGGGTGCCGCGTGGATCTTCACCCGCAGCAGCGGCAACTGGACCCAGCAGGCCAAATTGGTTGGCACCGGGGCTACCGGCCTCTCCCAGGAAGGCGCCAGCGTGGCGCTCTCGGGCGATGGAAACACAGCCGCCTTGGGCAGCACTCTCGACCAAAATTATCTGGGAGCGGTCTGGGTGTTTGCCCGTAGCGGGACGCAATGGACGCAGCAAGCCGAACTCGATGGGAACGATGCCAGTTCAGAAGGCGCCAACCAGGGCGCCTCCATCGCGCTCTCGAACGACGGGAGCACGTTGATCGAGGGCGGCTCCGCGGACACCGCCACGGCTCCGTCCGGCAACACCGTAATCGAGGGAGCGGTGTGGGTCTTCACCCGCAATAACGGAGTCTGGACGCAGCAAGGCCCGAAGCTGAGTGCGGCTACGGGAGACAACAACAGCTACCAGGGCACGTCCGTGGCCATCTCGGGCGATGGCAACACGTTGATCTCGGGAGCGCCGGGCGGCGTTTCCCCTGGTGGGGCCTATGTCTTCCGGCGCAGCGGCACGACCTGGAGCCAGTCAGGCGGTGTGCTGATCGGTACCGCAGCCATCGACTCCGGCAATGGCGTGGCTCAGGGCGATTCCGTCGCGCTCTCGGCGGATGGCAGCACCGCGGCAGTCGGCGGAAACGGCGACAACGGCAATGTTGGCGCCGTGTGGATCTTTACCACCACCGGCACCTCGCCGCCATCGCAGCCGCACTTCACGATTACTGCTCCCTCCTCGGCCACCGCTGGAACGCAGTTCAGCTTCTCGGTGACCGCACTGGATGCCAACAACGCGCAGCTCACGTCCTATACCGGGCCAGTAGTATTTAGCAGCACTGACTCCGCCGCGGTCTTTTCCTCAGGGCCACCCTTCAACCTCTCCGGCGGCAAAGGCACTTTCAACGCAACTCTGAATACCACGGGATCCCAGACCATCTCGGTGGCCGATCAGTCGAACTCCAGCATGAACGGAACTTCGAGCGCCATCGCCGTCTCGGCCGCCGCGCCTGGTTGCAACTACACGATCACCGGCAACATCGACCCCAGCCCCCTCGCATCCGGCGTGGACGGCAGCTTCACCGTCACCACCGTCACCACCGGCACCGGTTGCGCCTGGACTGCCACCGCCTCCTACAATGTCACTCCGGCTTCTCCCTGGATCCTCTTTTCGTCTGCCTCCGGCACCGTCAGCATGTCGGTCGAATACTCGGTCCTCGCCAACACCGGCGTGAGCCGCTCCGCAACGATTACCGTTGGCGGACAGAATTTCCCGGTCACCGAGGCCGGTGGCGCCACCGCTCCCGCCGGCGGAGGCACGGGAACCTGGACCCCCGCCGGCACCGGCGATTGCGCGGGCAACGACGTAGCCGCCACCACCGGCTCGACTCCCGATACCGCCAAATGCACCGCCGCGTTTTCCGGTTTCACCGCGGAATGCGGGAGCTCCGGCTGCACTTACAAGAGCGTGTCCACTGCATCCTGCAAGGGCGGCCCGTATACCGTGCAACAGTACACCTGCGTCCCCAGCGGCGGCACGGGAACGACCGGCATCACCGTGAACAGTATCGGGCTGAATGGCGGCTTCACGGCCAGCCCGTTTGCCAACAACAGCAATAACTGGACGACAGTCGCCGCCGGCAATGTGCTCGGCGTCACCGCGCCCAGCCTGGGCAGCAGTTTTCTCAATGCCGCCGACTTTTCCGTTCAACTCCCGGCGGGCACTTACTACCTCTACGGTATCTACACCCTCACAGAGATAGGCAACGCTCTCGAGATTTACTCCACCTGGAGCGACGGACATGGCGAAACCGAAGTCTTCACGCCTCCGTCCTCCGGCACCGGGGCCTGGACACTGGCCTCCTTCAGAACGTCGGCGGCTTCCGGCACGTCGCGTATCACCGTCTGCAGCACCGGGATCACCAATGCAAACCGGGTGTCAAGCGCCACCTTACAGCCGAGCAGCACCTTCGCCAACTGGGTATTGGAAATCGGGATTCTCACTCAGTGCACCAGCGGCCCCGCGACCACCTCGCCCGGCGGTGCCAGCCCCGCCGCCGGGACCGGCTCCAGCCAGACCCTGAGCTATGCCTTCAGCGACCCGATGGGCTACAAAAACCTGAACGTGCTCAACGTCCTGATCAACAACGCTCTGGATGGCGTCAATGCCTGCTACGTGGCTTACAGCCAGCCTGACAACGTGCTGTATCTGGTCGGGGATGGTGGTCCGGGCGTCGGACCAAACGGGGGACTGTCGCCGGGGCTGACTTTGGGCGGATCGGGCAGTGTCAGCAACAGTCAGTGCACCATCTCGAGCGCGGGGTCGTCTGCGAGCGGAACCGGCAACACCTTGAACCTGACGTTGAATGTGACTTTCACCCCTGCCTTTGGCGGCAACAAAGTGAGTTACCTGGCCGCCGGCAATCTCCAGGGCGGCAATTCCGGATGGCAGGCCCTGGCCACGTGGGGAGTGCCCGCCGCCCCCACCGGCACCATCGCGGTGGCAACTCTCACGCCGCCGCGCGGAGCGGCGCCCGCGGGCACGCCGCAGGTGTTCACCACTACTCTGACCGATACCGTGGGGGCCGGCAACTTCGGAGTCGTGAACCTCCTGTTCAACAACTTCATCGACGGACGGAAGGCCTGTTATCTGGCCTATGTGGCATCCTCCAATTCGCTGTTTCTGGTGGACGATGGCGGCGATGCCGGAGGACCGTTCGCCGGGGGCATCGTGCTGAACGGTAGCTCCACGGCAATTCAGAACAGTCAATGTTCGATCGGCGCCACCGGGTCGTCGGCGGTGACCAAGGGCAATGTGCTGACCCTGACGTTGAACCTCACCTTCCTGGCGCCCTTCGCCGGCAATCACGTCGTGTGGATCTCTGGGCGCGACGCGGCCAGCGGCAATAACACCGGCTGGCAGGCCGTGGGGACGTATACCGTGCAGTGAGGAGCGCGCATATAGCCGCGCTCGGCTCCCGGAGGCAGGAAATGAGTTCGCTAAGTCGCCGTCAGGAAATAACCAGTTCAATCGGCCACAACCGCTCCCGGGGTGCCCTCTGGGCCGGGTACCCTCTGGGCCCGGCTCTGAAAGCGCATCGGAGCCGCGACCGTCACTCGCCCTTGGCGAGCAAGGGAGCGGTGGGCACAGCCCTAAAACGATATACGTGGATTGAAGTATCGGTGGCTGTCTTTCTGATTGCCGGGTCGGCGCTCCTCGTTGGCTCTTGCGGCCCGGCGGGCGCCTTGATCGGCATTGAAGATGCCGAAACGGTAAATCCAAATCTCCCCAATATGATTCCGGCTACCGGAAAGGCATGGGAGGATGGCAACGCCAGTCAAATCGCGGCCCAGGTGGCACAGAACTCCTTCCTGATGATCACCAGGGCAGGTCTCCCGGCCGGCTCGATTCCGGGGCAAGGCGCTGAGGTGGCGCCCAGAGCGCCGTCCACCCCCTGCCCGCCAATCCTCTTCGCACAAGTCCCCCTCCAGGAGACGCTGGCATTCGACTCGACCGGCGCCACAGCCTACACCATACCGTTGTTCCGCCAGCCGGACGGCAGTTTCACGGCACAATCCTTCTCGCTGCCGGCCAGTGCTACCAACCCCGTAGGCACGCCGGTCACAACCCTCACCCAAGCGCAGGCATATTTCTCCAACTGTACCGGTATCAGCCCCTGGACCCCGGTTCCTCATCACACCATCCTGGCCGACATGCCCGGATCCATGTCCCGGGACGCCATAGTCACTAACCTCGGCGGACCCTCCACTTACGCGGGTCTCAAGGTGGGCAGCTCCATCACCGTCACGCTCGACAGCCAGACCACCCTGGGCAGTTCCTACGCCGCTTATCCCGTCGGCAGCGCGAGAGGCATGCTGACCGCGGATTTCAACGGCGATGGCAAGCGCGACGTCGCGGTGGTCGGGGACGGGTCGCCCGGCAGCGTTTCCATTCTGCTCGGCAATGGAAACGGAACTTTGGGTGCGGCCAAAACCATCGCCGTGGGCAACGGTTCGGTGGCCATGACCTCGCTCGATTTCGACAAAGACGGGCGCGCGGACCTGGCCGTAGTCAACCAGAGCGACAACACCGTAACCATTCTGCTGGCCAACGCCGATGGCTCTATGCGCACGGGGGCCACTTACAACCTGCCGGGGAATTTTCCAACCCAGAATGCCATTGTGGCCGCCGATTTCGATGGAGACGGCAACGCCGACGTGATGGTGTATTCAGTCAACGGCTTCAGCCTGCTCCACGGCAACGGAGACGGCACGTTTCAAGTGTTGCCGCAAAAGACGGGATACACTCCCACCTACGTGCCTCTCTACCTGGCGCCCGGCGATTTCAACAAAGACGGTAAGATGGACCTCGCCTCTTTCAACTCCGATGGCACGGTGGCCCTCCTGCTGAATGCGGGCGACGGAAGCTTCCCCACGTCGACGCGCTACATGGTGGGCACTCCATTCTCGGCGGGTATCTACCAGTTGGGGATGTTCGCCACTGACTTCAACGATGATGGCAACCTCGACCTGGTGTTTGGCACCGGGCATCCGGACGCGCTGTACCCGAACCCGCTGTTCGTCACGGTGCTGTTGGGCAAGGGAGATGGAACCTTCCGGGGCGCGGCGCCGGCTTATGACGTGGGCAACGGTCCGGGGGGCATGGCGGTGGCCGATTTCAATGGAGATGGCCGAAGCGACCTGGTGGTCGCCTCTGAAACCGACACCTTCAGCCCCAGCCTCTGGATCCTGCTCGGCGCTCAGGGCGGCGGGTTCCAGACCCCCACCACTCTCGCTATGCCCGCGGGCGCGGGCTTTGCGGCGGGCGTCGCGGCGGTCGATCTCAACGGCGACGGCCGCGCAGACATAATTGCCTTCGATTCCCCCTTTGGAAGCGCCGGTCACGTGTACACCTGGCTGGGCAAGGGCGACGGCACATTTCAGGCGTCCGCCAGCTATCCCGCCGGCAACCGGCCTACGTCCTTCACCGTGGGCGATGTGAATGGCGACGGTCTGCCCGACCTGCTCATCACCTACGGAAATCTGAATGAGACCACCCCTGGAGTAACTACGGCGCTGCTGATGACCGGGAAGGCCGGCGGCGGATTCAACACCGGCGCCACCGTGCCCACCGGCGTCAACACCGTTCAGGTAGCGCTGGCGGACGTGAACGGGGATGGCAAACCCGACATCATCGCCGTCAATATGGGGATTTGCAATACCGGGTATGCCGGCGCGGTACCGTCGGCAGGCAATGTGTCTGTGTCGATCAACAACGGCAACGGAACCTTTAAGGCGCCGGTGCCTTATACAGTCGGCCTGAATCCCACCTGGGTGACCGTGGCCGACGTGAACGGCGATGGCAAGCCCGACCTCATTGTCGGCGCGATAACCGCCACCACCGCCAACATCGGCATCCTGATCGGCAACGGCAACGGTACCTTCGGCGTGCCTACCTTATTGAGTACTTACTCCTGGCCGAGCAGCATCATGGTAGCGGATTTCGATGGAGACGGTAACCTCGATCTCGCCATTACCCACGTGGCCGCCGACCCTCCCGTTACCGTCATGCAGGGTAACGGAAATGGAACCTTCCAGCCGGAATCGATGGTGCTCGCCGGCAGTTCGCCGATAGCCGCAGTCGCGGCCGATTTCACCGGCAACGGCCGGCCGGACCTGGCCGTGCTCAACACGGACGTCGTTGGCGAGGGGGGCACGGTCAATCTCTTCCACAATATTTCCACGTCGACCCCCTGCACCTTCAGCCTGAACGGCAGCTCGCAGTCCTACACGGCCGCGGGAGGGACGGGATCGTTCCAACTGACCGCCGGCAAGGGCTGTAATTGGGCCGCTGTCAGCGGTAATCTCAGTTTTCTTCAGGTCACTTCCGGCGAGTTTGGAAGCAACAGCGAGACGGTAGCGTTCTCGGTCGGCGCCAACACCGGCGCGGCCCGAAGCGCCACGGTTACGGTGGGCGGACAGACCTTCACGGTCAACCAGGCTGGCACCGGAGGTGCCTCTGCGGCGACGCACTTTACGGTGGCGGCGCCGGCGTCGGCCACGGCTTCGGCATCCTTCAACTTCACGGTGAACGCGTTGGATGCCAACAACAACACCGTGACCGGCTACACCGGAACGGTACACTTCTCCAGCACGGATGGCGCGGCGGCGTTACCGTCCAACACCACCCTGACCAGCGGAACCGGCACGTTCGCAGCCACGCTCAAGACGTCGGGCAGCCAGACCATCACCGCCACCGATACCGCGACGGCAAGCATCACCGGCAGCTCCGCCGCGATTATTGTGACAACCACGGCGGTGACGCCGCCCATGCCGCTCTCAGTAAGCCCGGCCGGCGGAAGCGCCCCGAGCGCAACTTACTCGTTCACTTACACCGACCCTCGCGGGTACCAGGACCTGAACGTGGTCAATATCCTGGTGAACAACTTCCTGGATGGCCGCCACGCCTGTTACCTGGCGTACGTGGTCTCATCCAGCACGCTGATTCTGGTGGATGACGGCGGCGATGCCGGCGGACCGTATGCGGGATCGGTGGTGCTGGGCAACTCCGCCGCCATCCAGAACAGTCAGTGCTCGGTCACTCTGGTGTCGGCCGTGGGCGGCGGCAACACACTGACTCTGACGTTGACCATCTCCTGGGCCGCCGGCTTCGCCGGGGACAAGATCATTCAGATGGCGGCTCGGGACGCGGCGCAGAACAACTCCGGCTGGCAGGCACTGGGAGTCGGGCGCGTACCGGGACCCGCTCAAACCCCTATTGCCGTGGTGGGAATGAGCCCTGATCAAGGCAGCGGCGCCGGCCCCACTCCGTTCACGTTCAACTTCACGGACGCGAGGGGCTACGCCGACATGGGAGTGGAAAACATCCTCATCAACACCGCCCTGAACGGCCAACAGGCCTGCTATCTGGCGTTTTCCAGGCCGGGCAACGTCCTCTACCTAGTAAACGACGCGGGCGCCGTCCTGTTGCCCGCGCAGAGCATGGCCGCGGCCGGCAGCCTGAGCAATAGTCAGTGCGCGGTGACTTGGGGAGCCTCGGCAGTGAATGCCGGCGGCAACAACCTGTCACTGACTTTAAACATCGCGTTCATGGGAGCGTTGTCCGGCAACGATGTGATCTACCTGGCCTCGCGCGATGTCAACGAAGCCAACAGCACCGACTGGCACGCCATGGGTACGTGGACGGGCGCGGGCGGGAGCAGCGGCGACACCACAACGGGTCTGGCCGGATGGTGGAAGTTCGACGAAGGCACCGGCACGGTAGCCGGCGACTCGTCCAGCAACGGCAATACCGGCAACCTCACCGGCAACGCCACCTGGACGGCCGGAAAGTTTGGAGACGCGGTCAATCTGGACGGAGTGACCGGGTACGTCCAAGGGTCCGGAACCGGCAGCGGTTTCCCTCGCGGGAGCGCGGCGCGATCGATCAGCGCGTGGGTGAATGTCCCCAACCCTCCTGCGGCAGACAACGCCATTCTGCATTACGGCACCGCGAGCGGAAGCCCGGCGGCGTCGAACTTTCATCTGTATTTGACGGGCAGTCCGGCCGGCCGCGTGGGATTGGGCAACGGCTATGGATTCGGAACCATCGAGGGCACCAAGTCAGTGTCCGACGGAGCCTGGCACCTGGTGGTGGGGATCTACGATCCGAGCGCAGGGGCCAGCGGGACGGCGTACATCTATATCGACGGTGTGCTGGATACGTCCGGGCCGCTCGGTACCGTGCCCAATACCGGCTCGGTCAGCAACTGGCGGATCGGGCAATTCATCGCGCCCAGCACGGCGTTCCGCGGAGCGTTGGACGACGTGCGGATTTACAGCCGCGCGCTGGCTTTGGCCGACATACAGGCTTTATATGCAGGGCATTGAGCACCTGCTTGATAGTACAATCCAGTAATGCATCAGAGATTCTTTGGGATCGTCATCGCCGCAACCGCGGCCATCGGGATAGCGCACGCGCAGGCGGCCGAGTCCAAGCCGGCGGAGCAGGTCTTCAAGAACATCACCCAGCTCAAAGGCACGCCGGCCGACCAGTTGACTCCGGCGATGCAGTTCATCGCCTCGTCCCTGGGCGTGGAATGCACCTTCTGCCACGTGCAGGGCAAGATGGAGGCGGATGACAAGGGGCCTAAGAAGACCGCCCGCAGCATGATGGCCATGACCGCGGCCATCAACAAGGATAGCTTCGGAGGCCGGGTGCAGGTGACCTGCTACTCCTGCCACCGCGGCTCGGCGCGCCCGGTGAACATGCCTCCGGTCCTCGAATCCGATGCCGCGCCCAAACCCGCCGCGCCTCCCGCGCCGGCCGGCGGCACTCAAGCCACGGCGGACGAGATCGTCGGCNNGTATGTGGTTGCGGTGGGCGGCGCGGACGCCATCCACAAGGTCACCAGCCGCGTCATGAAGGGCACTATCCTCGCGGGTGGGAGTCCGACCCCCATCGACGTCATTACCAAGGCGCCCGACAAGCGTGTCTCCATCTCCCACATGGGAGGCGGCGATAGCTTCACCGCGTTCGATGGCACCGTGGGCTGGTTGGGCACCACCGGCCGTCCGGCGCGTGAGATGTCCACCGCCGAAGCGGGAGCGGCCGGGCTCGACGCGGAGTTCTATCTTCCCCTGCGCCTGAAGGAGCTGTACCCGCAATTGCGGCGCGGCCGGCCGGAAGAGATCGCCGGAGTGGAGTGCGAGGTGATGAACGGCACTGGCCCGGGCCACCCGCCCGTCCGCCTGTATTTCGACAAGCAGTCGGGCCTGCTGGTGCGCATGGTGCGCTACGCCGAAACGCCCATGGGCCGCATGCCCACCCAGATCGACTACTCCGACTACCGCGAGACGGATGGCGTAAAGACTCCGTTCCGCTGGACACTGTCGCGGCCCAACGGGCGATTCACGATTCAGATCGCCGAGTTGAAGACCAACGTTCCAGTGGATGACGCCAGGTTCGCCAAGCCTGACGGCAACGTGAAGTAGGCCATGCCCGGCGCGACGCCCGAGGAGTGGAGACAACTGCTGCGGCTTCTTCTGGCCCAGCGGCTGGAACTCAATGCCATCGAGAGTGCTCTGAAGAATGCCCACATCCTTACCGATGCGCAGATCAAGGAGATTCGCACCCAGGCATCGGACACGGCCGCGGCCTGGAGCTCGAATGATAGCGACGACGTCCTGGCACTCCTGAGAGTGCACTCATCGCGCGCCGCCACGATGCTGATTCCGCCCACACGGGAAGACTAGCCCGGATTTTCTCACACTCGGCCGGCCTATGTGGCGCAGGCACTCGTGCCTGCCGTGTCGAGACTAAGACTCTGACCTCCTGATCCCATGGAATTAAGCCGAGCCAAGTTTATATATTAGCTTGAGACCAGT
>OMOG01000276.1 GCA_900290305.1 Candidatus Sulfopaludibacter sp. SbA4 | reverse complement strand
GTTGTGTGGCCTGCTCGCCGGCGGGGCTGGCCGGAGTGGGGGGTGGGGTCTGGGCCTGAGCGCCCGCACCACCGATGAGCATCAAAGCCAGTAGGAATCTCATTTGAAGAAGTCCCGGCTCACATACGAGCCATGCACCTTCTGATGGCAGACGTTACAGTTCTGGAAGCGCGTCGAGCGCAGGTCGTGAATCCCGGGCGGTGCGGTGCCGATGGTGCCATTGGCCGGCGGCTTGGGCCCCGGCAGATTGGAATGGCATTCCAGGCACACAAACCGAACGTCCGCGCGGGTCAGCATCCGAGGATTGGCCGAGCCGTGGGGCTCGTGGCACGCGCCGCAGCCTTCCAGGCGCACGGGAGCGTGCTCGAAGGTGAAGGGTCCGCGCTTGTCGCCGTGGCACTTGAAGCAGCCGGGCTCGTTGGCGTTAGCGGTCTGGATGGAGCGCGCCCGCAAGGTTCCGTGCGGATTGTGGCAATCCACGCAAGACATGGCGCCTTCCGGAAGGCGATGTTTGTAGGGCCGCTGGAAACTGGCCCACTGGGTGGTGTGGCAACCGGCGCAGAGCTGGTTGATGTCCGCGAGCTTGCGGGCCACCAGGCCATTGGGTCCGTTCTTGTGGATGGAGTGGCAGGCCACGCAACTCACCTGGTTTTTGGCATGAGCGCCGTTGATTCGTCCCACGTGGGTGGGCTGATTGAGATGGCAGGTGAGGCAGAGCTTGTCGGTCTCCGCGGGCTTGAGCTTGGCGGGCTGCCGGATATCGGCGGCATTCATGGATTCCGCGTGCTTGCTTCCGGGGCCATGGCAGGACTCGCAGGCGTTGTTTTCAAAGCCGCGTTTCTTGTCCTTTTCCACTATCTGGTGGGGGTTTTTCTGGAAGGCGTTGAAGATGTCTTCGTGGCACCCCTGGCAGGTGGCCGAGCCGACGAATTCCGCCGGCTTGTTGTCCGCTGGGGGTGGGGCGGGGGCGCCCGGCTTGGCCGCTTCCTGCGGCGGAGCGCCCCACGAGTTGATCGCGAGCAGCATGGCTGCCACGCAAGCCACACGGGCAGGACCCGTGCTACTACTCGATTTGTGCAGCAGCCGAAACACGACGGGTTGTCTCCTTGAGGTTACTGGCCGGCGTGCACCACATCCACGTCGTAGGCCGCGCCGGCGCCGTGGCAAACGTCGCAACTCTCACCGAACTTGGGATCGGTTTGAGAGGCAGCATGGGCCAGGGCCGACTTGTTCTGGTGGCAAGCGGTGCAGGCCGAGGTGGTGGCCGGGGCCGGGTTCAGCAGGCCCTGGGTATCGGCGACCGGGTTCAGACCGATCGGGAACACCTGTTCGGAGTTGTTGACGTGGCACATGTAGCACTTGGTGGTGTCGCCGACGCCGCCAGAGGGGCTCATGGTGGGAAAGAGAACGCCGGTGTTGGTAATCGCAGCCGGGACGTTGGCAAACGCGGCGCCGAAGTCGTTGAAGCTGCCGCCAAATCCGACGATCGAGTAGTCCGTGCCGAAATTGACAGCCATGTTGTTGCCGGTGTGGATCTTGTGGATCATGAGCGCGAAGTTGACCGACTGCGGCGGCAGAGACTGTTGGGCCTTTATCGTGGCGCTCGGCCTCTGGGAGGCGTCGTTCTCGCTGGGATTGTGGCAGAGCACGCACATCTCGATCTGATTGCGGTTTTCGCCGTGCATGGAAAGGAACGAGTGGCAGTTGTTGCAGTTGTTGATCGAGACTACCGTGCGCCGCGGCACGACGGGAGAACCGTCCACCGAGAAGTAGATCACCTTGTTGATGCCGCCGTACTCGGTGGTCATCTGCTGCTGCGTGTTGGGCAGAATGGTCAGGCCGCGGCGCCCTTCGATGCCGATGGCATAGGTGCCGGTGGCCTTGGCCGGAACGGAGTGCGTAAAGGTGTAGGAGCAGGTCCCATCGGGGCTGCAACTTGCCGAGGGAACGGGATTCTCCGAGACGTAACCGGGAGTGGTGACATCCGAGCCGAAGCTGGTGTAGCCAGGGTTCTGTGCGGGGCCTGCCATTACCAGGGCCAGGCGGTTGGAGCCGCCGGTCAAATCGGCCATGCCGAGGCCGTTGCCGGCGTTGTCGCGGATGGTGAAGGTGACGGTCGGCGCCTTTCCGGCAACGCCGTTGACCACTTTGACCAGGGTGAAATTGAGGCCAGGGGCGGTTGCGGATCGCGTGGGCATGACGTGCGCGCCCATGATGGACGCATCGAATTCCAACTCACCCTGCGGGATGTGGCACTGCGAGCATTGGTTATCGTCGACCTGCGGCAGGTTCACGTGGTTCAGGCCGCTGGCGAAGTTGACGTCATCGTGGCACGATCCGCATGCCGCGCGGCTGGGGGTCTGGAGCCATGCGTTGGTCTGCAGGGCGCCGTTCTTGGGATTGTGGCAGGTAGCCGCGCAGTTCCGCGCATCCTGAATCGAAGCGGTGCCCGACGGGAATACTACGGATGAGTATTCGGTATAGCCGTTGAACCCGTAAATGTGGTAGGGATTGCCGGCCTGCACGCTGGGAAGCGCCGAACCGTTGTGGAGCTTGTGGATGAAGACCTTGAAATCCAGGCTGTTGCCGGTATTCGGATCGGAGTTCTGGGGTTGGTGGCACATGACGCAGATCGCCACGCCGACGCGCGACCCGCCGTGGAAGGCGAGGGCATCGTGGCACTTGTTGCAATCCGCGTCGCGCACGACGTCGCGCGCCGTGGGGGTCCCGCCGGCCGGCACAAAATCGAAGGTGCCGGTGGCGTAGTTGGTGCCCAGGTCGAACTCCGTCAGGTTGCGGGAACCGTAAATCGCTATGCGATGGGTTGCGGTGGCATCGAAGCCGGACGGCGCTTTGTTTTTGTACGTATAAATGTATTCCCCGACATTCACGGTTTGGGTGGCGCCTCCCGAATCGCCGGAAGGTTGCGTAGCGGTCGCGCCGCCCTTTACAGCGGTGGCCGTGGAGGTGATGTACGAAACAAACTGCTCCTGTCCTTTGGGAATGTACGCCACCAGGAATCTGGGCGATATGGGGCCAGGCGTCTGAATGCCCGCCGAATCCAAGGGGAGCCCTTGGGGGTCCGTCAGCTTGTAGTCAACGCTGATGGTACCGTCCGAAGCGATCTTGGCCGAAACAATACCGATCGTCAGGCCAGGCCGGACGAAATCGATGGTGGCCTGGGGCGCGTAGTAGGCCTTGTCGTGGGTCGTGAAGCCGGCCCTTTTTTGCGCGTTCACGAAGACCACCGAGCCGCACACGGCCAGGATGGCCACCGCGTAACGCCCTACCGCCAGAACCGAAGTAGGAATCCGCATACTCAAATCTCCAATCAAAAACCTTAAGCTCCAATATGAAAACCTTAAACTCCTGAACGCCGGTACGGCCGGGAGACGACCCATCCGCCACGACATCCACCGCTAAAGCTGCCGAGCTATTTGAGCAGAGCACTCAGCCATCCAAACCAAGCGTCTTAAAATAGGACAATAAAGCCTTTTCTTATCTGTGTGTTGGAAAATCCCTCATTACGCTCCGGGGTATCCCTTTAGAGGTAAATGGGTGAAAACACCGGATGTTACTGGGTGAAATTCCGCTGTCGGGAGTTGGGTTCGCCGGCCGACGGCCATTTCCTGAACACGAGGCCGGGGCCAGAGGCGCTCACATCTCCAGCGTGCCGTGGTAGATCAGGTCTTTCACGACGAATTCGACCTCGCGATCGGGGAAATCGACGCCGGGAAGATAGAGCCGGAATACGACCCTTTTGTCCGAGGGCCGGACTTCGCGCGGAAAGACGAGCCGCAGCACCGGGTCGGAAGGGGTGGGCGGGAAATAGCCCACGATCTTATAGGTCTTGCGGCCGATCAGCATGGCCGACTCCTGCTCCAGCTTCCGCGTCTCTTCGGCCTTCCCCAGCCCACTGAGGCTGGCGTAGGGGATGGCCAGCACGAAGTGCTTTTCGCGGTTCTGACTCAGGTAGGTCAGGTAGTCGGGATCGAGCTCGCGAGGGGCGTTTTTGGCGCGGAGGCGCACTTCGTCCTCGGCATCTTCGATGGGCCGGGCGGTGGCGAGGTACACCAGCACGGCGGGGGTGGGCCCGATGGTCACCGCCCAGGGACTGTTGGACCGAAGCAATCCGATTTCCCGGTCGGTCCATTTCTCCGGGGACTTGGCTTCCCAGAACGGCTGCGCCAGCAGGAGGAGCAGGGGAAGCAGGGGGCGCATCATACAAGGCGCATCATACAATATGGTGGCACATAGCGGCAGGGGTCAGGGGTTGGGGGTTGGGGGTCAGGGAGGGTAGCTCGCTACGCTCGCGTCCTTTTCGGGGCGCAAATTCCGGAAGGATCATCCTTCCGGATCCCCCAGTTGGCGGGGGGAAGCGCCTACCCCACTTTGGGGGTGACGATGCAAGATGCATCGCCTAAAGGCACGTCACCACTGAAACGAAAGGACTTATCGGAATTTGGCGATGCAGATCTGCATCGCCTGCGGATTTTTCCCCGACCGGCTGGCACTCGTGAGCGCGATTTCCTTCCCCTCAACTCTAATATAGCAGACAAACATGCCGGGTGCAGCGGGGTATGGCACAATCTACCCATGATGCATCGCTTTCTTTGCGCCTTGATTGCCGCGCTGGTGCTGGCCGGGACGGCGGCCGCGCAGGCTCCCGCCAGCGGCAAGCGCTACCGCCGCCTGCTGATCCATAACGCCATCGTGGTGGACGGCAACGGCACGCCTGCCAGCGGTCCCAAGGATATCGTGGTGGAGAACAATCTCATCGCCGATGTGATTCCGCTGGATGCGGTCTCGCTCTCGCGCGGCGGGGCATCCCCGGCCGCCCGCGCCGACGCCGTCATCGACGCCACCGGCAAGTACGTGCTCCCGGGGCTCATCAACGCCCACGCTCACCTGCAGGAGGAACGCGGCGGCAAGCCGCAGCCCATCGAGTACGAGCTGAACATCTGGCTGGCCTGCGGCATCACCACCGTGCGCGATGTGGGCAGCGAAACGAAGCGCGCGCTCGAGCTGCGGCGGCAGAGCGCGGAGGGGGAGATTGCCGCGCCGCGCATTTTCGTCTACCCCATGTTCGGCCGCCCGCGCACTGCCGAAGAGGCCCGCGCCCGCGTCCGCTCGCTCAAGGAGATGGGCGCCGACGGCATCAAGATTCTGGGCATCGACCGCGACACCATGCAGGCCATGGAGGAGGAGGCGCACAAACTCGGCCTGCGCATCGCCCACCACGCGGGAGTCGAAGAGACCAACGCCTGGGACGATATCAAGTTCGGCACCACCAGCATCGAGCACTGGTACGGGATCCCCGACGCGGCCATCGAGACGGGCGTGCAGAACTTTCCTTCGAGCTACAACTACAACAACGAGACCGACCGCTTCCGCTACGCCGGGCACCTGTTTCGCGAGGCCAACCCCGAACGGCTGACCAAGGTGCTCGAAGCCATGGTGCAGGCGCACGTTGCCTGGGACCCCACCATGGACATTTACGAGTCCAGCCGCGATCTGCAGCGCGCCCAGACCCAGCCCTGGTTCGCCGACTACCTGCACCCCACGCTGGAGGAATATTTCAAGCCCAACCCCGCCAATCACGGCTCGTATTTCATCGGCTGGACTTCCACCGACGAGGCGTTCTGGAAGGAGAATTACCGCCTGTGGGGCGCGGCGCTGCGGCAGTTCGATCGGTTGGGCGGCCTCATCGGCATGGGGGACGACGCGGGGTTCATCTACCAGATGTACGGCTTCGGCCTGATCCGCGGCATGGAACTGCACCAGGAGGCGGGCTTCCACCCGATTCGCATCATCCAGCAGGCCACCGGCAACAACGCGAAGATTCTGGGCCAGGAAGACCGCCTGGGCCGCGTGCGCGCGGGATTCGCCGCCGACCTGATCGTGGTCAACGGCAACCCGCTCGAGAATCTCAAAGTACTTTATCCCACGGGGGTGGACGAGATCCGCGGGGGGAAGACGGTGCACACCGGGGGTGTCGAGTGGACTATTAAGGACGGCATCCCTTACCACGCTCCGACCCTGATGGCGAAGGTCAAAGAGATTGTGGCGCAGGCGCGGAAGGGCGGGGGCCGGGCGGGCCAGTAGGTGGCGTTGTTATGGCGCCGCCAAAGCGTAACATGAAAAGAGGAGACGGTTATGGAGGTAACGCTGCCGGCGGATTTTGAGGGAGCAGGTCGACCAGGAACTCGCCAGCGGCCGCTATCGGAGCGGCGACGAACTGATCGAACAGGCGGTTCGATACTTCTTCGACGAGCGCCAGCGCGGCCAGCAGCGGCTCGAAGAGGAAAGTGTGAATCCGGTTCAGGAGGCGGGAGCGCTCTTGGCTGGAGAGTCCGTCGCGCAGTTTGAGTCCGCGGCTGATATCGCGGCGAAGATTGACGCCGTGATTGCGGACGACGACATGTACGAACCTGGTGAGCCTCGACCGAGTCTCGAAGCTGCCACGAAAGCCAAGGATCTGATTGTGGCCGCCGAGCGCGGAGTCCGTAAACTGCCGAAGCCCAAGGTCTCGGTGTACTTTGGCGAGATCGATGTCACTTGGACGGTTCAAAATCGACTGCTGCGATTAATCGTTTTCCCCGATTCCGAGCGGCCTGCCGTTCTTTACTTTCAAACCGACCAAGGCGAAGCACTGACACGCGGGGAATCCGTCGAAGTCAGTGGCGACGAGGATCTGTCGCAAAGACTCGATTGGCTGCTTGGCTAACGACTTACTTTCGTCCGCTCTTCAGCAGCGGCTCTTTCTCACGCCCGAGACGAAGCTCTACAGGGCTCTGACCAGCGGCAAGTGCATTGACGGAGAGCGCGTCACCGACAAAGCCTTTCGCCTTCGGCCGCCGAATGCGGAGTTTCCCGCCGAGACTACTCTCTCGGTTGCCTTGACGCCGGAGAAGGCAATGGGCAATCTCGACTGCAAAGGGTACGCCGCGATTCTTGTTGGAGACGTCGAGCGCATCGATGGACTGGCGATTCAGCGAAAGGCGGACGACGCCGCCATCACCAGGAGGGAAATCGTCGCCAGTGGCTTCACGGTAATCGAAATGCGATCAGCTCTCCCGAGTAATTCGCCCCACTCACCGCGACCACCAGGTACTGCTTGCCATTAAGCAGATACGTCATGGGCGAGCCGCTTTGCGGCGCCGGCATGTAGACCGCGCCCGCTTCCTTCCCGGTGGTCTTCTCGTAGGCACGCAGCATCGCCCCGCGTGCGCCCGACGGAGTGGTGAAGAAGCCGCTCTCGCCGGCAATCACCAGCGTCCTGGTGACGAGCGTACCAATGATGCCCGGCCTGCCCGTGCGCGCAATGGTCTTGCCTTTGAGCGCCGGATTGTTCCGAACAATATCCGGGGTTTCGCCATGCGCGATCTGCCAGACGATTTCCCCTTTGTCCAGATCGATCGCCGATATCCGGCCGTAGGGAGGCTTCCACAGCGGTAGGCCCTGGACCGTGAGAGACCCCGGACGCTCGCTGACGCCGCCCGCCTGCGGAGCCACCCTGTCGCCTCCTCCGGCCACGCCGCCCGCGCCCAGGCTGCGCCGTACGCCACTCAACACACTCCCCTGGACGTAGTTCATGTCCGACAGTTTGGAATCGGGAGGAACCAAGCCAAAGGTTCCGTTCGCCGTCTGCGAGAACACGTAGAGCATGTGCGTTTCGGGATCGAACGACCCGCCCGGCCAATTCGTCCCGCCCAGGTTCCCAGGCAGCCCGAGGGTCGCGAGCGGACCATCGCGCACGCTCACGACCGGCGGCGTAAACAGCGGGCCCATCTTGTACCGGGAAACCAGTTTCACGGCTTCGGCGCGCAGCTCAGGCGTGAAATCGATCAGGTCGTCGATCGAGGTGCCTTGCCGGTCATACCCGGGAGGCTTCGCCGGAACCGGCTGCGTCGGAGAATACCATTCGCCGGGAACGTCGCCTTTGGGCGCGGGCCGCTCCTCCATCGGCCAGACCGGTTCACCGGTCACGCGGTCGAAGACATACAGAAAGGCCTGCTTAGTCGGCTGCGCCACGGCCTTGATGGTGCGGCCATTGACGCTGATGTCCACCAGAATCGGCGCGCAGGGGATGTCCATGTCCCAGATGCCGTGGTGCACCAGTTGGTAATGCCATTTTCGCTTGCCGGTTTTCAGATCCACCGCGACCAGGGTTTCACCGAACAGCCCGTTTCCGGGACGATGTCCGCCGTAATAATCGCCCGTCGGGAGCTCCACCGGAAGATAAGCCAGTCCGAGTTGCGGATCGACCGAGACCTGGCCCCACACACCGGTGTTGCCGGTATAAGACCAGGAGTCGTTCAACCAGGTGTCGATCCCGAATTCCCCCGGTTTGGGGATGGTATGGAAGATCCAGAGACGCTTGCCGGTGCGAGCATCGAATCCGCGGACGTAGCCTTTGACGTTGGTTTTGCTCTCCGGCACGCCGCCGCTCTTATGCGCCGCTCCGATGATGACCACGTCGCCGGCCACAGTGGGGGCTGCGTGAAGACCCACCTCGCCGGTTACCGGATCGATCTGCTGATCGTCATCCAGCTTCAAATCGACGATCCCGTCCTTACCGAATTCCGCTACTGCGGTCCCGGTTTTGGCGTTGAGGGCGATGAGGCGATATCCGGGCGTGACATAGAAAATGCGTGCCTCCCTGCCATCGGTCCAGTAGGCCACGCCGCGCCCGGAAAGCTGGCGCGGAGCCGCCGTTCCTCGCGCACCTTCATTCTCGCTGTGCATCCACAGGAGTTCGCCGGTCGATCCATCCAACGCAACGACCGCGCGTCGCGATCCCGCGGTCGAATACACTACGCCATTGACGAAGAGCGGCGTAGCTTCGAACACATACTCCGGCCGCGGCCCGAGCGAGTCGGTCTTGAACCGCCACGCCACTTCGAGTTTATTGAAATTCCCGGCGTTGATCTGGTCCAGGGGCGAAAAGCGTGTATTGCCCAGATCGCCGCCGTAGGTGCGCCACTCGCCGCCTGCGGCGCCGGTTTGCGCCGCGGCTGGCAGTACCGCCCCGGCGGCGAGAAGACCCGCGGTGAAATAAGAAAGAAGTTGCATTGTGCGCACCGGCAGAATTATATCCTAAGAGGACGACGCGCACACCGCGCCGTGGTCCGGCCTCAACCGGCAGGCTCTGGAACAGGCGGCCCGCACATCCACAGCCGCGATCCTGTCTTTGGCCGTCACACGGTGGATTGGCCTTCCGCAGCCTCGCTCCTCTCCGGCTACGGGCGCTAATCCCGTTCCCTGCAAGATGTCCCTGCAAGATTGACCCTCTGCATCCGGACTCTGCATCCGGACCTGCGTATTATCCACGACCGTCCGACTGCCGGTACGGCTTACCGCAGGGTGCTTAACCGATGTGGGAAATTGGCTCCCGTCGGACCGCTCCCTTGCTCGCCAAGGGCGAGTGACGGTCGCGGCTCTGTAACTCACTGCAAACGCGCGATAGCTGAGACAGAGCCGCGACCGTCACTCGCCCTTGGCGAGCAAGGGAGCGGTTTGCTGGCCTAAACCGCCGAATCCCCAAAACGGTTAAGCACCCCTTACCGCACCACCAGCCTGGGAGGCTTGCAAGCGCGCCTATAATAGAATCCAAAGCAGCGGTATTGAAAGGCACGTCAAGAAAGCCGCCAAACAGCTCGTGAATGCCGGCCCCGGTTGCTCTTGTCGTACGTTTGCGGTCGAATCGATGTGCAGAATGCGCTCGGATCGGGAGGAAGGCCAGCATGACCCATTTCGTTCGGATTAAGCTCTTGATTGTTCCCATGGCCGTCACAGCATACGGTGCGGATTTGGGAGGGCCAGTCACGTTCAGCAAAGACGTCGTGCCGATCCTGGAGCGGTCGTGCCAGAACTGCCACCGGCCGGGATCGATTGCACCGATGTCGTTGCTGACATACAAAGAAGCACGGCCCTGGGCGCGGTCGATCAAAGAAAAGGTCGTCCGGCGCCAGATGCCGCCTTGGCATATCGATCGCAACGTCGGCATAACTAAATTCAAAGACGACCCGTCTCTCACCGACCAGGAGATCGCCACGATCGCGGCCTGGGTGGACCAGGGCGCGCCCGAAGGCAACCCCGGCGACTTGCCCCCAGCGCGCCGGTTCAGCGATCTCGACAAGTGGCACATCGGCCAGCCGGATCTCATCATCTCAATGCCTAAGCCGTACAGGCTGAAGGCCAAGGGCGGCGACGAATTCTACGACATTGATGTCGATCCGGGATTCACGGAAGATCGCTATATCTCGGCGGTGGAAACCAAGCCGGATTCCGGTTTCAAAGTGGTGCATCACGCAACGACCAATTTGATCGAGGACCCCGACGACCCAGCCGGGCTTTTCCTGAATGAATATGCCGTGGGCAAGAACGCCGACCTTTTCCCTGAGAATGCCGGCCGCCTGATTCGCGCCGGCTCCCGGATCCATTTCAATCTGCATCTCCATCCCGACGGCGAGGAGACGCCGGTTCAAGTCTCCGTCGCCTTCAAGTTCTTTCCCAAAAGCGTTGTGCCCAAGTACGTAACTTTCACGCAGCACATGGGAGAGGTCTACGACCTCGACATCCCGGCCGGCCAGGTGGTCCGCAGCGACGGCTATTTCCGGCTGCAGAAGCCGGCCCTGATCTCGGCCTTCCAGCCTCACTTTCACACGCGTGGTAAGGCGCAGTGCATGGAGGCGATCTACCCGGACGTACGGCCGGATTCGGCTCGTCCCGGTCCTGCCGAAACGGAAACTCTCAGTTGTGTGAGCGATTACCAGTTCGGGTGGAGCATCACTTACCCCTACGCCGACGACGTGGCTCCGCTGCTGCCGGCCGGCACCGTCATCCACGTTACCACCTGGCACGACAACACGGACCACAACAAGTTCAACCCCAATCCGAAGAACTGGGCCGGCTACGGCCAGCGCACGATCGACGAAATGAGTTTCGCATGGGTCAGCCTGTATTATCTCGACGAGGCCGATTTCCAGCAGCGGGTTCTGGCCAGGACCGCGAAGACCGGGTCGCGATGAGACCGCCTCTGTTTTTGGCGTTGTGCGCGTTGGCGGGCAGCTTTGCTGTCAGGGCGCAACCCCCGGCTCCGACCTATATTTCGCAAACCAAATTCAACACCGGCCAGGACGTCGTGCCCGTTTACGAAGGGTGGCTCAGGAACTCCGACGGAACCTTCACGTTTGTCTTTGGCTATTTCAACCGCAATTGGAAAGAAGAGTTGGTCATTCCCACCGGCGCCGACAACAAGCTTGAACCCGGTCCCGCCGATCGTGGCCAGCCCACGTATTTCCTGCCCCGGCGCCAGTCCTGGGTATTTCGCGTTCAAGTTCCCGCCGATTGGGGGAACAAGGAGCTGGTTTGGACTCTGACGGCGCACGGCCGCAGCGAAAAAGCCTATGCGACGCTGACGCCCGAGGAAGAGCTTAGCGAGCGCATCATTATGACTGGCGGCAGTCTCAATCCGGGCGAGGACGACCCGAACAAGCCGCCCGTGATCACGATCGATTCCATACCGGCGGCAACGGCCGGACGGCCCGTTTCTTTAACTGCCCAAGTCGTCGATGATGGCCTGCCGAAACCCCGGATCGCTCCCCAGGCACGTCCAGAGGCATTTCCCACGGCTCAGAGCAACCGCACCACAGCTTCTGGTCCGCGCGGACTCACGGTCACCTGGTTCGAATATCGCGGACCGGCTCAAGTGATCTTTGACCCAGTTGGTCCAATTCCCGTCGTTGAAGGTAAGGCTTCGACGACCGCCAGGTTCGCGGAAGCCGGAACCTACACCCTGCGCGCAACCGCCAATGATGGAGCGTTGTCGACAAGCGTCAATATCGTCGTAACGGTCATCTCAGGTTCATCCAAATGATGCACCCTCGGAACAGGCGCCTCAATCTTACCTGTTCGCTCTATGCCTGGCTAAACTAGGCAAGGGCTCCGCCCTTGATCCGATGCGGATGGGAGTCAGAAGTCAGGAGTCAGGAGTCAGGAGTCAGAATGGCGGCGGCGTAGGCGCTGTTCCGCCAGGAACCAGCCGTGGTAATGACGAAACTGGAGCAACAGGCAGCCGACCGCGGCCGCGGCTTGCGTCAACTTCCGGATACCCTGGGCGCGACCGTTCCGGACTTCGTGGCGCTCGTTTCCGGCGCAATCCCAAGAGAATAGAGCCCATTCACCGCAGGGTGGGCCACTGGGTCTCCGGGGGTGCTTAACCGATCTGGGGGAATCCGACGACGCGTCGCCTGTGGGGCAGCTTGGCAAGCTGCGCGCGACCCAGAGGGTTCCCCGCCAACCGCCGCGCGGGCCGACTGCCAGTCGGCCCGCAGGTTACCCAACCTGCCCCACGAAGCCAAATCCAACTAACTTCCCCACTCTGGTTAAGCACCCGGTCTCCGGGCGTATCCGGTAAACCGCGCGCCAAGGTGGTACGATGCCAATTACCCGGCACAATGACCCCACCGCCTTTCATCGGACACTATCGCATCACGGCGAAACTCGGCGAAGGCGGGATGGGCGCCGTCTACCGCGCCACGGACACCAAGCTCAACCGCGAAGTCGCCATCAAGATCCTCCCCGAAGCCTTCGCCTCCGACCCCGACCGGATGGCCCGCTTCACCCGCGAAGCCCAGGTCCTGGCTTCTGTCAACCATCCCAACATCGCCGCCATCTATGGAGTCGAAGATCGCGCCCTCGTTCTGGAACTCGTGGAAGGCGAAACCCTCGCCGGCCGCATCGCGCGGGGACCGATTCCGATTGAGGAAGCCCTGCCGGTCGCGCGGCAGATCGCCGAGGCTCTCGAGTACGCGCACGACAAAGGGATCGTCCACCGCGACCTGAAGCCATCCAACGTCATGATTACCGGCCGCGGCCTGGTCAAGGTGCTGGATTTCGGCATCGCCAAAGTAGCCGGTGCTTCCCATCGGGATGCGGAGTCGCATCCGACTCAAACCTTGACCAAGGCGGGCCACGCCGTGGGCACCATCGCCTACATGTCTCCCGAGCAGGCCCGAGGCAAGGAAGTGGACCCCCGCTCGGACATCTTCGCGTTCGGCTGCCTGCTGTACGAAATGCTCACCGGCAAGGCGGCGTTTCACGGAGAGGACGCCCTCACCACCCTCGCTGCAATCGTCGGCGCCAACCCTCGTCCTGCCCTGGAACTGGTGCCGGGCCTGCCCAAGCCGGTGGGCCGCATCATCGACATCTGCCTGCGAAAAAAGCCGTTTGACCGGTGGCAAAGCGTGGGCGACGTGAAACTCCTGCTGGAATCCGCGCTCGAGGATCTGGCGTCGCCGGCCGATTCGCCTTTACCGCCGCGCGGCCGCCTCGCACGCCTGGCGCCGGCACTGGCCCTCGCCGCGGTGGGGGGTTGGCTCCTCACTGCTGCGGCTCTCTACCTCTTCCTGCACCAGCGCGCCGACACCGCGGGCGCGAGCGTCCTCCGCCGGGTCACCAGTACTCCCGGCCTGAGTGCGTTTCCGGCCCTGTCCCGCGATGGCAATCTCCTGGCCTTCGCCTCCGACCGCAGCGAAGAGGGCAACCTCGATATCTGGGTGCAGCAGATCGGCGGCCGCGATCCCATCCGCCTGACCCGCGATCCTGCCGACGACAGCGATCCGACCATCTCTCCGGACGGCACTCGCATCGCTTTCCGGTCCGAGCGTGCAGGCCCCTCCGGACAGGGTGGCATTTACGTGGTCCCCACGTTGGGCAGCGATCCCGTTCTGCTGGCGCCGCGCGGAAGGAATCCCCGCTTCTCTCCCGATGGCCGCTGGATCGCGTACTGGGAGGGCCGCGAAAGCGGGGGTTTTTACCCTGGCTCCGCGAGCGTCTTCGTAGTCGATGCCGGAGGGGGACAGCCCCGCCAGATAGCGGCGGAAATGGCCGCCGCGTTGTATCCGGTATGGTCTCCCAAAGGCGATCGGTTGCTGGTGCTGGCACAGCACAGCGCCCGGGCGGACCGGGACTGGTGGATCATCCCGTTCGAGAAGGGTTCGGCCCACAAGACCGGCGCCTTGCCGCAGATCGAGTCGCAAGGCCTGAGGCGGGCGGCTTGGGAGGAGTCCATTCCTCCCCTGGAGTGGCGCGCCGATGGCTCCGGCGGGGTCGTGTTTGCCGCCTCGTCGGAAAGCGCGGACGGAGAGGGAGACGCCGGGAATCTCTGGCAGATCGTCATTGGCCCTGGCGGTTCCGTGACCGGGCGTGCGGTTTCGGTGACACACGGACCCGGCGTGCAAGCGCAGGCTTCCGCAGCCGGGGCGAGCGAACGCGGACGCCTGGCCTTCGCCGATCTCTCCTGGAAGCCCGATGTGTGGGCCACCCCCGTCGACGCGGAACGAGGCGTGGTTTCCGGCGAGCGCAGGAGAGTCACGGCCGACGAACCCTACGCGCTGGCGCCTTCGGTCTCCGCCGATGGCTCCAGGCTGGTGTTTCTCAGCCGGCAGTTGGGCCGATGGACCCTTCGCACCCAGGACCTGGCAACTGGGAAGGTATTGACGCTGGTAAACAGCGCTGAGAGATTGTACAACCCCAAGATATCGGGCGACGGCACGACGATCGTGTATGTCGAGCGCGGGGGCCACATCTTCTCCGTGCCGAGTGCCGGCGGATCGGTGGAGAAGCTGTGCCAAGGCTGCGGAACCACCATGGGCATCTCTTTCGATGGGAAGCGCATCAGTTACGAGCCCTTCGTGCAGGAGAACCTGACCATATACGACGTGGCCCAGCGAAAGAGCGTGATCCTGGCTCCCCAGCCGCCGGGCGTCGTGCTCACCGGAGGGCAGTTCTCCCCGGACCAAAAGTGGATCGCGTTTCACTCGGTGGGCAATCGGGCCAGCACATCGCGCATCTGGATTGCGCGGATCGACGGCAGCCTTCCCGTGCCGCAGTCCGATTGGATTCCGGTAACCGACGGGAATTCCATGGAAATGACCCCGGCGTGGTCGCCCTCGGGCAACCTTCTGTACTTCCTGTCGGAGCGCGATGGCTTCCGCTGCATCCGCGCCGTCAAGCTCGATCCGGTGACGCGGAAGCCGGCCGGTGAGTCCTTTGCGGTCCAGCATTTCCACACGGCGCGCTGGTCGCTGAAGCGGATCAACGGCACTACCGGCATGAACGGCCTTTCGGTGGCGCCCGGCCGCATGTTCATCGCTTTCGGGGAGCTTACGGGCGACATTTGGCTGGAGGAGAAGCCCTGACGCGGCACTACATTAGTACTACTGTGTTACAAAAGTGGGGCAGCCAATCATGGCTGCCGCCGACTTTTAGCCATGGCTTTTAGCCGGCGCCTGGAGTTTGGCCATTTTGTCGAGCCCGAGGTGGGACAGGCCATCGTTTTCTAAGGAACATCGCCGTAAGCCGCTGAACCCCAGCCAGTTAGCAAAAATCCGAAAATGGCGAATATTTAGCGAAACGCGGCTCGTTCCTTCACGTCTTGGCTCGGTCCCCTAGCAGCGTGCTTTTGTGGCCTGTCGTCGGCCGGGATTTTAGCCGGCGCGTCCCGCGTGCGAAGATTCGTATTCGGCCGGGACAGCCCAATAGCGGGCTGCAGGCAGGATTCCCCATCGGCTCCACGAATTTGGCATTTAGGCTACCGCTCCCGCCCCACATTCAGGAAGTCGGAAACCGTCAGGATCTTAATGCTGTCGTAAGTGCCGAGCCGGAGCAGGTCTTTGTCGCCGGCCACGATGTAATCCGATCCAGCCGTCACAGCGCACTCCAGAATTCGGTTGTCCGCCGGATCTTCCCTGATGACGTCCAACTGCACGGCGGGCGTGACGACCCGTGCGGCATCGCGAACGATCAGCGTCGCCTCTGCGATTTCTTCGGGAGTCGCATAAAATTTGCGGGCGAGCACGTCGGCCATTTCATCAAGGATATGCTGCGATACGGTCAGATTTATAGTGCCGTCGAGCGCCATGCGCAAAAGGTCATTGGCCTTTCCGCGGTGGTAAACCAGGCCGGATACCAGGATATTCGTGTCCGCCGTGACCCGTAGCATCTACCGGTCGCGCTCGGCGTTCTCGCGGCGGACCTCTTCGACGAGGCGCGGCACATCTTCTTCCCGGATGCCCTTGTCGCGCGCCCTTTGCCCCATCTTGTCCGCGAATCGCTCCAGCCTGCAAGCCGCAGCGTAGCGGCGGACAGCCTCTTCCAGCACCTCGCCCGGCTCGCGCTGTTGCTCGCGCGCAAGCTGCTCGATCTGCTTCCGCGATTCGTCGGAAAGCATCGTTTTGGGAGTCGTCATAGCGCGCCTTCATTTTCATTATCTCCCGCAACGGTAGTAGCGCGAACGCGCCGTGTCAACCAAAGGCCATTTCTGGCTTCACGGGGTGCCCGCGACGGTACCGGAGACCTGAGAACTGGGCTTCGCCGCTTGATCCTGCCCCTAAACGACCGCCAGCCCTGTCTGGTTGGCAGTCCCGCATGCCCTCTGAAATCAATATCTTATACTCGCCACACTCTTTTTCACTCCGTTAAGAGCCGCTGAAGAGCCCAAAATCGGCCCTGCGCACCGGATGGTAGGCCGTATAGGATTGAAAAGATGGAGCGGGAGATGGGATTCGAACCCTTCGGCGGTCACTTCAATCCGGCCATGCTCACACCGGAGTTACTGCCAGCCGCCGCCCAGCGCTTTATACAACTGGACCACGCTGACGAGTTCTGAATAGCGAGTCTGTGCCAATGTCAGCTCGGCCTGAAATAGATCGCGGTCGGCATCCAGGGCGTTGAGCTGGGTATCGACGCCGCCCTGGTAACGCGCGTACGCGAGGCGTTTGCGATCTGCCAAGTCGGCGACGAGCCTCTCCTGTTCGAGGCGGCTCTCGCGAGTGCGCTGATGGGCAATCAGCGCATCGGAAACTTCGCGGAAAGCCGTCTGAATCGACCTTTCGTACGCAACCTCCGCCTGGTTGCGTTCGGCCTCGGCGAGCCGTACGCCGGACTTGATGCGGCCGGCGGCAAAGATCGGTTGCGTAATCTGTGGGATGACGTTCCAGGTGCCGTTCTTGCCGGAAAAGAGGCTGGCCAGTTGGGAGCTTTGGCCTCCGATCGTACCGGAGAGGCTGATCTGCGGGAAATACGCCGCTTTGGCGACACCCATGTTGGCGTTGGCGGCGATCAGCGCCTCCTCGGCAGCGCGAATATCGGGACGGCGCTCCAGCAGCGCCGAGGGCAATCCCGCCGGCACGTCCGGCGTCAGTTCCTGATCCAGGAACCGGCGCCCGCGTCCGACCGGCCCGGGGTTTTGGCCGAGCAGCAACGAAATCAGGTTTTCAGTCTGTTCGATCTGCTGCTGTATCGTTGGGATACTTGCCGCCGCTGTATCGACGAGTTGCTCAGCCTGGCGGAGATCGATCAGAGTGGCGACGCCTCCACTCTGGCGCTGTTGCGTAAGCCTTAGAAATTCTCCCCGATTCCCCAGCGTACGCTGGGAGATCTCCAGTTCGTAGTCCAATTCGCGCAGTTGCAGGTAATCGGTCGCAACCTCGCTGACGAGTGTGCTGACCACGGCCTTGCGATTCTCCTCGGCATTCAGCAGGTTCGCGCGCGCCGCTTCGGTCGCGCGCCGCAGCCGTCCCCAGAGATCAAGTTCGAACGAGAGCAGATTGAGCCCGGCCTGCCCGTAGTTGCGCTCCTGAGCGAAGGGTATCGATGCCGGTAACGCAATTGCCCCATTCCGCGAGCTCCGCGTGACATTAAACGATCCCGACGCATCCACTTGCGGAAGCTGGTTGGAGCGGGTAATGCCTAAATTGGCGCGCGCCTGTTCCACTCGCGTGACGGCATCGCGCAGGTCGTAATTCTGTTCGAGCGCCACGCGGATCAGGCCCTGGAGCGCCTCATCGTGGAAGACCTCGAACCAATTGAGGTCGGCGAGCGAAGCGGCCTGCGGTTCGGGAAGCGGAGCCGGCGCCCGGAAATTCGCCGGAACAGCCACCTGGGGCCGCTTATAGTTTGGACCAACCATACAGCCGGTTAAGAGCGCCGACGCTGCGGCAATCGCAAGATAGGAAGCGCGCATCTCAGTCTCCTTGCGCGGGCGAAGGTGTCAGACCGGAAGCCGGAGCGCCGGCAGCGGACACCTTCTCGACCACATAGAAGATTGCGGGGACCAGGAAGCGGCCGATAAACGTCTCGATGACCATGCCTCCGATTACGGCCGTGCCCATCACCTGCCGTGCGATGGCGCCTGCGCCCGATGCAGTCCACAGCGGCACGCAGCCGAGAATGAACGCGAACGATGTCATCAGCAGAGGCCGCAAACGAAGCCTGGCCGCTTCCAGCGCGGCATCGGCCAGGGACCGGCCTTTCTCATACTCGGCTTTGGCAAATGCGACGATGAGGATCGAGTTCTTGGCCGCAAGACCGATCAGCATCACCAGACCGATCTGCGAATACACGTCGTTTTCGATTGGCACGTCGTATGCCGGCAGGTAAAGGCCCATCAGCCAGCGCCGCAGCCACAGGGCGGCGAAAGCGCCGAAGACCGCCATCGGCGTGCTCAGCAGCACACTGAACGGCAGCGTCCAACTCTCGTACAGGGCCGCCAGAATCAGGAATACAAATACCAGCGAGGCAGTGAAGATGGCCCACGAGGGAATGCCTTGCTGCGATTTCTTCTCCTGGTAGGACATGCCCATGTAGTCGTAGCCCATCTCGCGGGGCATGTTGCGATCGAATGTTTCTTCGAGCGCCTGCATCGCCTGAGCCGAGCTGTATCCGGGCGCGGCCGACCCGATGATCTGCGCGGAGCGATAAAGGTTATAACGCATCGTGAATTCGGGGCCGTATCGGGTTTCGAAGCGCGCCAGAGAGGAGAGTGGCACCATCGAGCCTCTCGAGTTGCGCACATAGAACTGATCGATGTGATCGAGATTAGCGCGGTAGTCGCCTTCGGCCTCGACATAAACCTGCCACTGACGCCCGAACCGGTTGAAGTAATTGACGAACAGCCCGCCCATATAGGCCTGAACGGTGCGGTACACGTCATTGAGCGGCACGCCTTGTTTGAGCACCTTCTCGCGGTCCACGTTCAGAAACTGCTGCGGAACCGCGGGCAGGAACGTCGAGACCATCCCGGGCGCGATTTCCGGCCGCTTGGATGCGGCGGCCATGAACTTCTGTACGTTCTCCGCCAGGAATGGCACGTCTTTACCGGCGCGATCCTCGAGCACAAATGTGAATCCATCGGACGTGCCCACGCCGAGAATCGCGGGCGGCGGAAAGCTGAAGGCCAGGCCATCGGGTATTTTCGATAGCTCGCGGTTGAGGTGTTGAACTATTTCCTGGTACTGCGTTTGCCGGCTCTGGCGAGCGCCCCACTCGTCCAGAGTGACGAAGAAGAAGCCCGTGTAGGTCGTGGCGACTTGATTCAGCAGACTGAATCCGAGAACGCTGGTTGTATACTTGACACCCGGCGTGCGGGCCAAAACCTGTTCGACCTTCTGCGCCGCGGCTTCGGTCCGCTCGAGCGATGCTCCCGCCGGAAGCTGCATATGCATGAACAGATAGCCCTGGTCCTCGACCGGCAGGAAGCTGGACGGGATGTGCTGGCTGATGACGGCAGCACCAGCGGCGGCTGCGGCAAGCACAACGAACGCGACCGCCCCCTTGTCGATCAGCACGCGGGCCCAGCGTAGGTAGCTCTCGGTGGAGCGTTCGAAGTAGCGATTGAAGACACCGAAGAACCAGCGCAGCAGACCGCGGCTCTGCGTACGCGGTCTCAGCAGCAGAGCGGCCAGCGCCGGGCTGAGAGTCAGCGCATTGAACGCCGAGAGCATTACCGAAATCGCGATGGTAGCGGCGAATTGTTGATAAAGACGGCCGGTGATTCCGGGGATGAAGATCGTCGGGATGAAGACGGACGCGAGCACCAGGGCGATGCCGACCAAGGGCCCGGCGATCTCTTCCATCGCCTTCAATGAGGCGCGTTTCGGGTCGAGGCCTTGCTCGATGTGGCGCTCCACCGCTTCAACAACGACGATAGCGTCGTCTACTACAAGCCCGATCGCCAGGACCAACCCGAACAGCGAAAGCGTATTGATCGAAAAGCCGAGCAATGGAAAGAAGACAAACGTTCCAATCAGCGACACGGGGACGGCGAGAAGCGGAATTAAGGTGGCGCGCCAGCTTTGCAGGAAGAGGTAGACCACGATCGCAACCAGGACAATAGCGATGACGATCGTGGTGAAGATCTCCCGCATGCCTTCGGTGACAGATGCGGTCGTATCCAGCGCCACGACGTAATCCACATCCTGGGGGAAACGTCTCTTAGCCTCTTCCATGACCTTGCGGACCCCGCGCGCCGCGTCTACGGCGTTGCTGCCGGGGAGTTGATAGACGGCGATGATCGCGCCGGGCTCTCCGTTGATGCGGCCGAATTGCGAATAGTCCTGGGAGCCCAACTCCATTCGGGCCACGTCGCGGAGCCGAACAATTCCTCCGTTGTCCGACTCGCGCACGATGATGTCTCCAAATTCTTCAGGTGACGCCAGACGCCCCTGCGCCCGCACCGACCACGTATATTCCTGGCCCTTCGGCACGGGCGATCCACCGACCTGGCCCGCTGGGTTGACCGTGTTCTGGGCTTGGACAGCAGAGACGATGTCTGTCACGGTGATGCCGAGCTTAGAGAGCTGGTCCGGTTTCACCCAAAGTCGCATCGCGTACTGCCCCGCGCCGAACACCTGCACACTGCCGATCCCGGGTACACGCGTCAACTGATCGTTCAGATTGATGTAGGCGTAGTTGGTGAGAAACGTCGCATCATACGTCCCTTTGGGCGAGTTGAGGCCTATCGCCATGAGCGGCGAGCTTACGGATTTCTGCACCGTTACCCCGTAATTGGTGACGTCCTGCGGGAGCTGCGACGAAGCTTGAGTTTCGCGCATCTGCGTCAGCATAAGGTCGCTATTCGGGTCGCTCTTCACGTCGAAGTTCACGGTCATCGCCATCTGACCGCCGGTGCCCGCGTTAAGCGAGTACATGTAGTTGAGGTTGTCCACGCCGCTCATTTGCTGCTCAATCGGCGTGGCGACAGATTGCTCGATCGTCTGCGAGTCAGCGCCCACATACGTGGCCCTGATCTGGACCTCCGGCGGCGCGATCTGCGGAAACTGCGCGACCGGCAGTTGCGTGATGATCACGGCGCCGATGATCACCGTCAGGATGGAGATGACCATCGCGACGATGGGCCGGTTGATGAAGAATTTCGACATCACTTGCCTTCCTTAGGGTTGACCACCGCGCCCGGACGGACGTGGAACAGGCCGTCCGTAACGACGCGCTCGCCGGGGTTCAATCCTTCCGCGATAATCCAGTTGGAGCCGACGCGGTCGCCCACCTGGACCCGGGCGAACCGGACCGTGTTGCTCGGATCGACCACCGGGACGGTGTAGGTACCCTGCGTGTCGATGACGGCTCGCTGCGGAACCAGTAGAGCTCCACTGCGGACGCCGATCTCCGCGCGGACCTTGGCGTATTGACCGGGGCGCAGCATGTTGCCGGGATTCGGAAAGAGCCCGGTCAACTGAATGGCGCCGGTTGTGGAATCCACCTGGCGATCGGCGAAGGAGAAGCGTCCCGCTTGCGGATATACCGTCCCGTCGGCCAGGATGAGTTTCAGTTCCAGCCGGTGCAGCGCATCGGCACGGGCCAGGCTGAGAGACTCCTGCTCACCGACCGTGAAATTGACCTTGATCGGGTCGAGGGTCGAGACCGTTGTGACGGCATTGCCCGCGGGTCCGACGAGATTGCCGGCTTGCGTGGCGGCAACACCGGCAATGCCATCGATGGGAGAGGTCAGGCGGGTGAATTCCAGATTGACCTTGGCCGTCTCGAGCGCGGCTTCGGCTGCCTTGGCCCCGGCGCGCGCGGCTTCAACCTGCGCCTTGGCGGTCTCTACCTGCGCCGTGGCCGCTGCCACCTGCGCCTTCTGCGCTTGGTTGGTTTGACGGGCGTTGTCCAAGTCCTGCTGTGTGACGGCCTGCTGCGCGGCAAGGGGGACATATTTGTCCTCATCCATTTGCGCTTTGCGCTGATTGGCTTCGGCGGCTGTCAGTTGCGCTTCCGCCTGCACAAGACCGGCCTGGGCCTGGGCCGTTAGGGCGTGCGCCTGGGCGAGCTGCCCGGCAGCCTGGTCGACGGCAGCCTGGAACGGCCTCGGGTCAATCTCGAACAGCAACTGCCCTCTGCGGACGAACGAGCCTTCCGCGTAGCCCTGCCGCAGCAGATATCCGCTCACCTGCGCCTTGATCGCTGCATTGACCATTCCGTCGAGCGTTCCGACCCATTCGCGCTCGATCGGCAGATCGCGCTGCTCCACGGGCGATACCATGACTTCCGGTGGAGGCTGAGTCGTTTCCGCCGCGGTGGTTTTGGAATGGTTAACTCCAATGACAGCCCCAAACCCGATCAGCACAATTGCGGCCCCTCCCGCGATGCGATGATTGCGTTTCATCTTCACTTCTCCTCTCCCTTCGCCGCGGCGCGCTCACGGCGGCGGTCGCAAAGGTCTTCCAAACTGCGCCCCAGAGAACAGCCTGAACGATTCCTCATCCGCGTTGCCGCAAGCCGGCGACGGTTTTTAAAGCCTCGGTTGGCTTCGCTTTAGCCGGAACCCGCCGATCACCAGACCTTCATTCCGCCATCGACGACGATATCGACTCCGGTGACGTACGAACTGTCATCGGAGGCCAGGAACACAGCGACGTTCGCCACTTCCTCGGGCCGTCCGAGACGTCCGAGCAGCGTCTTGCCGAGCATCGCGCTCGCCCATTCGGGGTCCTTCAGTTGTTCTCGCGTCTGATTGGTTTCAATCAAGCCAGGGGAGATGGAATTCGCGCGAATACCGTGTTCTCGCCCCTCCATCGCGAGCTGCCGCGTCATCCCGATGATCCCTGCCTTGGCCGTCGTATGCGCCAGTGATCCCAGCGTCTTGAAGCTCATGAGGCCGTTCAGCGACGCCGTATTCACGACGACGCCGTGGCTGGCCTTCAGATACGGCCACGCCGCGCGGGTGAGAAAAAACACCAAGTCTATTTCTTCCCGCAGATCGCGGTTCCATTCCTCGTTGGTGATGTCTTCGAGCCAGTTGAAGTACGCCATCGCGGCGTTGTTGAACAGCACGTCGATCCGCCCGTACTCGCGCACGGCGAGATCGACCAGCGCCTGACACTCGGACGGTTCGGTCAGATGGCAAGGCTGAAGGGAGATCACCGTTCCGCCCTGGGCGCGAACCATTTCAACCGTAGCTTCAGCGGCGGCGACGTTCACGTCGCAACCGGCGACCGACGCACCCTCTCGAGCGAATGCCAAGGCGGCCGCGCGGCCCACACTCCCGCCCGTCCCCGTGATGACGCACACCTTGCCCGATAGCCTGCCTGACATCATGTATCCTCCCTGGCCCCGGCGGCTTGCTTCTCGACCTCGCTGACACCAATTTCTCCTGCGATCATGATCTATCGGATGTCTGGTCGGCATCAGCGCTCGCGGGCCGTCTTTAGAGCCGCCGTCCACCAGAGAAGATCGTCGATCATGACATTGGCTGACTTGTCCAGCTCGGCGAGACCTTTCTCCACGTCCCCGCCCTGGAAGTGTGCCCAAAGCGTTGCCACGGGAACGTGAACGGATGACCGAACCGGCGCCATTTGAATCTCGATTGCCGTCTCGCGAAGCTGCTGAACGGCACGCGCACCCATGGCGCTGCCATAGCTCACAAAGGCGGCGGCCTTGCGGTTCCACTCTGGGTAAACCCAATCGATTGCGTTTTTCAGCACTGCGGGAGGGCCGTAGTTGTATTCCGGCGTGACGAATACAAAACCATCCGACGCCGCGATTTGGGCGGTCCACTTCCTGACCACATCGTGTTCGTAAGGCGGCCGGCCCGGCATAGCTGGCGGCAGGGGCTGGTCGAAGAAAGGCATTGGGAAGTCGCGGAGGTCGAGAAGCCGCGCTTCAATCGCCTCTCTCTTCCGAAGCTCCTGAAGAATCCATTGAGCCGGCTTCTCAGAGAACCGGCCCTGGCGTGTGCTGCCTATGATTACGGAAATTGTCATATTGTCCTTTCGCTTTGTCACAATGATGAAACAACCGGACAATCCGATCATGCGGGAGGAGAGTCAAGAAAAACGTAAAGAGCTGCGATCTTTTCATCCCGCACGATGATCACGTCCTCACCCGTATAGGCAGGCACTCCGCCGCGAGGGCCGGAGCCCCACTTTAGGCGCCCTGCATTCTGAAGAGCTTGGGGAGCAGCATGGGGTGCGTAGGCGAATTGAGGATGCGTAGCGCGCAAGTCACCTGCAAATTTATCGAGGGCATCGTGCCCAACGAAGGCACCTGGGGGGACATACAGCACACAGTCATCCGTGTAGAGTTCCTTGATTGCGGAGCGGCGCTTCGTAGGGTCACCCTCTCCAAAAACTTCCTGAAGGTTACGGAGCAGTAGTTCATGAATTCTTTCGGCCATATTTTCTTCTCCTTACACTAGGACTAGGCCACAGCCTGGTTAATCAGGTGCGGGCCTGCAGGCGGGCCTGGAACAGCCCGGCAAACGCCGGTCGCGCATCGACGAAGATCACCGCCCACAGTACAGCCACGATTAGGGCCAGGGGCAGCCCGCTCGGGGCCATCAAGGCGTGGAAAACAAGAATGTTGACGATCACCGGCGCCAGCACGGCCACCGCCAACGGCACGTAACGGTTGACCAGCAGAAGTACCGCTGCGATGACCTGAAACGCGAAGATCACCCACAGGTAATGCGAGGCATACAGGGCGCCCATGAACTGTCCCGCAATGCCCCCCGGCGGGGGAAGGGGAATGAAGTTCAGGAAGCCGTTCAGGCCGAAAACAAGGAAGATCACGCCCGCCAGATATCGGGCGATTGCGGAAACGGTTCTCATAACAGGTTCTCCTTTTCGGTTGGAACCATTAACCATGGCCCCAATTATCTTGACATGAGTTGATTCACCAACTGCAGCGCCGGAACGTTGAGCCGCAGCGCCAGCGCGGCCACGGCACAGAGAACCGTGGGACAGCCGAAAACCGGGAAGGTGCCCAGCACCAGGCCCAGCGTGAGCACCAGCGCGACGGTCTCGGGGGCCAATCCGTCCAAGGCAGCCGATAGCCGCAGCACGGCGGTCCTCACTGCGCGGCCTCGGGCTGCCGCGACAGCAGGAAGCGGAGTGCTCCCCGCACGCCCGGGGCGGCAAGGAACTGAACCAGTCCGGTGACCGGCCGCACCAGGAGGGGCACTCGCTCGCGCCATATCACCGAGAGCGGCTGCGGAGTGCCGTCTTCCGCGCGGTAGAAGATCCGGTCGATCCACCGCTCCCTTCCGGGGTACTCGGGATACGGCCGGAGGATGTCCCAACTGGCTTCCAGCATGCGGATCGGCATGGGCTCCCAATAGTGCGGCATGAATACGACCGAACTTTGGCCGCCGCGGATCTCGGCCACAAATTCCGCGAACGACCGCGCATCCGTCAGGTTGAGGCAGGCGGCCGGCTCGCACGCATGGCGGTCGCCTCCCGAAATCACCGGCCGCGAATGGGCGCGCGCCAGTTCGAGCACCTTGGCATTCTCCGCCCATCGCCGCGTGCCGTTCAGCTCGAAGGCGTGAAACCACCGGATGCACTCCCGCAAAACGCGAGCGAGGGCGCGCGGGTGGTCGGCCTCTTGCACGCCCTCCTCCAGCCAGAAAGGATGATTGAGTACGATGAGCACCTCCGGGTTTCCGGCCAATTCGCTCAGGATTCCCGGCAGCAGCCGCCCGTCGGGAGCCGCGGTATAGACGGACATAACGGACATCCAGGTTCGCGCCGCACCGGGCGGAAGGTTGTGAATGCCGAGGTGCAGAATCGAGCGCTCGTACGGCACGGTCCACTCCACGGAAACCGGCACTTCCCGGGAATCGGCCGTCACCTGGAGCGCCAGGCCGGCCTCGATGTTGTCGTGGTCCGTGAGCGAGACCATCGGCCGCAGCCCGAGTTTGGCGATCTGTTGCCGCTCGACGCGCAGCGCCGATGCCGGGGTGAGCGGCGGCGTCCAATAGGCGCGGCTGAAATCGACCGCCGGCCGCGGACCGCCCTCATAGCGGCTGACAATCTGCGAAACTCCGGGGACATGGTGCAGGTAACGCGGCAGGAACGACAGGCACTCCTCCGAGTGCATGGTATGGCCGTGCAGGCACACGCCTGTGCTGCGATTCTTCATGCGACCCTCCCGATCGAACTTCTCCCTGGTAACAGTCTCCAGCCGGGGTGGTTACAATTGAGTGTTTTCGCGAAAACAAATCTGCGAAGAATGTTTGCTGCGGTGCATCGCACCAGGGGGAACCAGGGGAGCGGCAGCCTGGAGGCACGCCTGTTCTCGCGCTAGAATGACCTTAAGCGGACCGGTTCCGCTTTTTGTTTCCACGTTTTCCGGGATTTGGCGTCATCATTACAGGAACCCGTGAAAACCGTCGTTTTGACCGAGATGAGTGAAGTCATCGAGCCGGGGCTGGAGCTCCTGGAACGGCAAAACCGCTTTGTTTCCGAGCACTTACGCCGGATCTTCGTCCAGATATATCGCATCGTGGAAAACGTCGCGGACGCCCAAGACCTCACCCAGGAGGCCTTCATCAAGGCCCTCCAGCACCAGGACCAGCTCAAGGACGAACAAAAAGCGGCCCATTGGTTATCGCGAATCGCCACCAATACGGCCATCGATTTCATCCGGCGCAGCGGGCGGGCCACGTTTTGCGAGATCGACGAGGCGCCGGAAAGCCACGCGGAAAGCCCGGAGCAGGCGGTCCTGCGGTCGGAACATCGCTCGTACCTGCAGGATGGCTTGCGGCTGTTGAGCCCACGGGAACGGGCCGCGCTCATGTTGCGCGACGTGGAAGGGTTGCCGGCCGAGGAAGTGGCCCGGCGGCTGGATTGTTCCAAGGCCACCGTGCGCTCGCACATCGCGAACGCGCGGACCAAGATGCGCCGCTACATGGAAAGAAGGAAGCGGTAGAAATATGAAGCACCCGAATCAGGCGACATTGGCATTGCACGCAGGCGGGGATCTCGGGTTTTTCGCCGGTTGGCGGACTGCGCGGCACGTGGCGCGCTGCGAGACCTGCCGCGACGAGATCGCCGCGTTTGAGGGCGTGCGGGAAATGCTTCCGGAACTGTCCGAGATTCCGGAGATTCAGTGGAACCGGCTGGCGGCGGAAATGAAGGCCAATATCCGGCTGGGCCTGGCGGCGGGCGAGTGCGTGCGGACCAGCGAGAGAGCGCCGCGCGCCGCCCGTCTGTTCACCGGAGCCCGCGCCGCCGTGGCGCTGGCCAGCATCGTGGTCATGGTGGCTACCGGAATATTGCTGCAGAACACGACGCCCGCGCGGGCCGACCAGCGCACCGTGGTGCAGAGCACCGCGGATGGAATTCAAGTGGGAACCGGCGACCAGGCATTCCGCCTGATGAACACGGGAGTGAACGCCAACGACGTGACGCTCTCCGTGGGCGCGCAAGGTTCCATGGGGGCTCGCTACGTGGATCCCAAAACGGGCTACGTGACGATCAATAACGTATATGCGGAGTAACGGGCTAAGACGGCTGGCGGTACCGATCGTGCTGTGCGCGGCGCGCCTGCTCGCGCAGGACACCGCCCTGCCCAAGGATTCGATCAATATCAACCTCGCCAAGGATTCTCCCGTGACTCTGGTCGGCATGAGTTCCAACGAGTCGCGGGCCACCGCGCGCGGCGCCGCGCTGGTGCTGGATCTGCACATGACCTTGACCTTGCGCAACGCCGGCGCCAGCCGCATTCATGGCGTGATGCTGCGCGTGGTGTCGCAGGAAGTGACGCTGGGCGGCAAAGGCTCGGTGACCATTCCCAGCATGAATATCGCGCCCGGCGAAGCCTTCCCGGTGCGCATCGAGATGCAACTGGTGCGGCCCACCCAGATGGCCGGCGGCCCGCTGGTGCAGATCGACCTGGATGGCGTGCTGTACCAGGATCTCTCGTTCTACGGGCCGGATCGCCTGCACTCGCGGCGCTATTTGACGGCTTGCGAAGTGGAGGCGCAGCGCGACCGCGAGTACCTCAAGCGGGTGCTGGCGCAAGGCGGCCAGGAGGGCCTGCGGCAGGAGATCTTCCAGATCGGCGCGCGCCAGCAATCCGCTCCGTTGAACGTGAAGGTGGTGCCCCACGGTCCCGCGGTTACCAGTGCCGCGCTGCCGCCGGAGCACGCCGAGAAGTTTGCCTTCGTGCAGTTCCCGGATTCCCCGGTGGAGGCGATCCAGGGCTGGGCGCAGGTGTCGGGCAACGAAGCGCGGGCGCCCAACATCGAAGTGCGCAACCGCTCGGCGAAGGCCGTGAAGTACGTGGAGCTGGGCTGGGTCCTTACCGACCAGGCGGGCCGGCAATCGGTGGCAGCCTCGCTGCCGTCTTCGGAAAAGGACCTCAGCAATCTGCCGCCGGACAAGACCGGCACCGTGCGCCAGGAGACCACGCTGCGGCTGTTTTCGAATAGCGGGCAGCCGGTCAACGTGCAGAAGATGACGGGCTTCGTCAACCAGGTGGAATTCGCCGACGGCAAGGTGTGGGTGCCGAATCGGAAGAGCCTTGCGGACCCGGCCCTGCTCAAGTCAGTAGCGCCTTCGGCCGAGGAACAGCGCCTCGCCGACCTCTACAACCGGGGAGGAATTGCCGCCCTGGTCGAGGAGCTGAAGAAGTTCTGAGGCACGGGAGGACCGCCCCCTCACGGTCGCGGCTCCGCAAGGGCCACACGGGATAGGATGTCTGTGCTACCCTTCCCGTAAACCCATGGCAACCTCTCTCGACACTGCGCGCGCCGACACCAGCTTTTTCGGACATCCGCGTGGCTTGGCCACCCTTTTCTTCACCGAAATGTGGGAGCGCTTCAGCTACTACGGAATGCGCGCCATCCTCATCCTTTACATGTCGGACAAGATCGCCAAGGGCGGTCTGGGCTTCAGCGACGAGAAGTCCGGCGCGGTCTACGGTCTTTACGCTTCCATGGTCTACCTGTTGTGCCTGGGCGGCGGATGGGTGGCCGACCGCATTACCGGGCAGCGGCGCGCGGTGCTGATCGGCGGCGTCCTCATCGCGGCCGGGGAGTTCTCGCTCGTCGTGCCCGGCGAGGGATTTTTCTACCTTGGCCTGGTGCTGCTCATGCTCGGCACGGGCATGCTGAAGGGCAACGTGAGCACCATCGTGGGCCAGCTCTACGCTCAAGGCGACCCGCGGCGCGACTCCGGTTTTTCCATCTTCTACATGGGCATCAATACCGGGGCGCTGATTTCGCCGCTGATCTGCGGCTACGTGGGCGAGCGCATCGGGTGGCGGCTGGGATTCGGGGTGGCCGGAATCGGCATGCTCCTCGGCCTCATTCAGTACGTCCTGGGCAGCAAGCACCTGGGGACCGCCGGCCTGCACCCGCCGAGCACCGGCGATGCGGAGCGCGACCGCCGGCAGAAGCGCAACGCCGCATGGGCAGTGGGCAGCGGGTTGGGCATTTTCGCCCTGTTGGCTGTATTGGGCACGGTTGGAATCATCCCGTTCACGGCGACCATACTCTCCGACGGGCAGGGCTGGTTCCTGCTGGCCATCTCGACCGTGGTTTTCGCCTGGCTGATTTTCGGCGGCGGATGGTCGCCCGAAGAACGCAAACGCTCGGTAGCCATCCTGGTGTTGTTCGTGGCTTCCGCGCTCTTCTGGGCGTCGTTCGAGCAGGCGGGCTCCTCGCTCAATTTCTTTGCCGACCGCAACACGAACCGCCATGTTTTCGGTTTCGAATTCCCCGCGAGCTGGTATCAGTTCGTGCAGCCGATCTTTGTGGTGGCGCTGGCGCCGGTGTTTGCCTGGCTGTGGCTGGCGCTCAACCGGAAGCGCCTGGAGCCTCCCTCACCGGCCAAGTTCTCGCTAGGCCTGGTGTTCGCCGGATCGGCCTTCGCCATTCTGGTGCCCGCCGCCATGATCGCGGCGCACGGCGTCCAGGTGTCCCTGTGGTGGCTGGTCGGAACGTATTTTCTGCAAACCATCGGCGAGCTGTCTCTCAGCCCGGTGGGCCTGAGCGCCATGACCAAGCTGGCGCCCGAGCGCGCTGCCGGATTCATGATGGGCATCTGGTTTCTCTCCACCAGCATCGGCAACTGGCTGGCGGGTGAGGCCGCCTCGGTCTACAGCTCGATGCCGCTGCCCACCCTGTTTGGCTCCGTGGCCGCTTTCACCATCGGCGCCGCGCTGGTTCTGGCGCTGCTGATCAAGCCGACGGTGCGGATGATGTCGGGCGTGAAGTAGGGGCTACAATTCCAGGCCCAGCGTCTTGCGGATGGGCGAGAAATCGAACGCCGGCTTGCCGCTCCGGCGCTCCCGCTCTTCTCCGTTTTCCATCATGCGGAGAAGGTCGTCGACGGCCTTCCTTCCTACGGCGGACCTGACCGCCTCGCGCGGCGTCTTTCCGTTCAGCGCAGGCAGGGGCTGATCGGTCCATTTGGCGTAGTGCTCGGTCTTGAACTTGAGCACCACCTGGCGCTCGATGTCCGGCGGGATGCCTGAAGGCTTCGGCGCGGGCGCTCCCTCGCGGCTCATTCTCTTCATGGCGGCCTGCGCCGATTCGAACGAATCTCCGAGATGCTTCAGGAACGAACCCGCATTCTTCTCGATCAACTGGCGTCCGATTTCGAGGCGGCTGCGCGAAATCGTTTCCAGCTTGAGCTGGCCGCCGCGGATCTGGATGTGGCCGTAGCCCCGCCGAGTGCCCTCCGCGGCGCTCTCCAGCCAGGCGAAATTGCGCTCTCCGGGAGGGTCGCCATGGGAGGTGTCGTCCTCGAAGACTTTGACCGAGGAGAGCGCGGCGACGAGGCCGTCCTCATCCAGGACTTCGTAGACCGCCGAGCAAAATTCAACGGCAGCGCCCTCCGGGCCAACGATTTGCAGATCGCGCATGGCCTGCTCGGATAGCTCGCGGACGAGCCGGTACCAGCGGTGGCTGTAAGCCCGGACATAATCCGCCGGAGTGCGGCCCATGGCGCGGCTGTCCTCCTCGACGATCTCCATCAGCTTGGGGAGCAGGCCGCGCTGAACCAGCACGCCATGGCCGCCAAACATGCGGCGGCCTTCGAACTCCTCGATGCGCTGGAGGAGGCAATCCCACTTGACCAGCGAGCGCGAAGAGCTGACATCCCCGACGAAGAACTGGTCGCCGGCAAAGACGTCCTTGATTTCCACGCCCTTGCCCGGTTCGACGCGCTGCACTTCAAACAGCCCGAAGCGCGCCGCGCGCCAGGATTCCAGCAGGGCTCGCTCGCGCTCCGTGAGGCGCGAGCCGCGCCGGCGAAGATACTCCTCCACCAGAGTCCGCCCTTTCCCGCCTGGCCGGAAATCGTAGACATACCATTCGAAGAAGCCGCCCATTGCTTCGGTTTGGTTGGCCAGTTCGTCGGGGCCCTGCTCGAAGTAGAGGTGGGTGGCTTCCACCAATTGGTCACGGCTGCGCCATTCCATGGAACTGTTCAGCACCTTTTCGTAGAGCTCGCGATAGAGCGGCTCGCCGACGGGCTGGTCCGCTTCGGGAGGCCGTTGACGGCGCTCCGCTTCCTCATCGGACGCCAGGTGGCACTTCTTGTACTTCCTTCCGCTGCCGCACCAGCACGGTTCGTTGCGCTCGGGTTTGGTGCGCGCGGGGGGTTCGGGTAGCGGTTCTGGTTCGGGCGGCCGGCCGAGGCAGAGAGCCTGGATATCCAAGCCGTCGATCTCCTCGTTAACCAGCCTGGGCAGGAATCTTCCCTCCATCTCCTCCAGATCCCGCAAGTACTGGCGGCCTTTTTGCGGCAGGAGTTTCCGGCAGCTCGCGAGCAACGCGTCGGCCTGCGGGTAGCAGCCCATATCGCCAAGAGCGGTCACGACGGTCATGAGCAGGACGGGCGCGTCGTTGTCGGCGGCGAAGGTGGAAAACCCATCGAGCAGATCGGTCAGCGCGGATTCGAGCCCTTCGGTCTCCGGCAGGAGGTTCATGTGCTCGGCCAGCGCGCATCGAAATGCCACCCTCCCTTGCGGTGCGGCCATGCGGAACCGGACGAGCGCTTCGGAAGGGAAGCGCTGGCCGATTCGCCAGACGGCCCAGTTAGCGTGCAGAAAGATTTCGTCATCCTGGACCAGCGCAAGCTCCAGGAGATCGTCGAGCATCTCGATTCCGCCGATTTCTCCTAGCAACGCGACAACCAGCAGGAGGGCTCGCGGCGAAAGCGCATCGCTGGACCGTCCCCAGTCCAGCAGGGCCCCGTTGAAGAGCGGGGCGCAACGCCCGGCGTTGGCCAGGATGTCCTGAAGCAGATCCTGTTCCATCGCGGTGGGCGCCTGCCGCTGCAGGTCGTTGAGCAGGCGGTAGGGGAGCAAACGGTCGCGCACCTCCGGCGGGTCGACACCCTTATGTGTGCCTTCGAGCGATCTGGCGAGTGTTGCGTAAGCCTTGGGATTCTTACAGTCGCCTCCCAGACTGCCGAACTTGCCGCCAAACGTGTCGGCGATCTGGTCTGGGATCTGATCCGTGAGAGCGAGTTTCCACATACCGAGTTCCAGGAGACGCTTCGCCAGCGGGTCGTCGGGGTTCCTTCCGCTGCGAACATTCGACAGCGACAGATAGGGGGCGAAACTGCTAGGGATGAGGTCGAGCGCTTGCCAGAGCAGGGATTCGGCTTCAAGGAGGTCGCCGGCCACAGCCCGCTCGTTCCCCAGGCTGAGAAAGGCCGGGCCGTAGCTTGGGTCGATTTGCAGTTGGCGCTCGGCTGCTTCGGCCTCAGTGATCTCGCCGGCTTCAGCCGCACGCAGGATCTCCATGAGCTGCTCTTTCTGCGATTCGGGAAGGAAAAGCATCTTATTAGGGTACACTGGCGGCCTCGGGGCATTCGGGCTCGTCTGCCGGCAGGCGCGCGGCCGTCTCCCTCACGAGGCGATACCAGCGGTGGGTGTTGGCCCGAACATAAGCGGCGGGTTCCTGGCCCATGGCACGGCTGTCTTCCTCGATCATTTCGGCCATCGCGAGAAACAGCGGGCCGGACAGATGCAGCGCATGCGGGCCGAACTTGGAGAGCCCTTCGAACTCCTCGATGCGACCGACCAGGTAATCCCCCGGAGCCAGAGGATAGTCCAACGAAGGTTCATCGACGAATACCAGGTCACCCGCGAATACGTCCTTGACTTCAAAGCCGGTACCTTCCTCGACACGCCGGACTTCCCAGAACCCGAAGCGCGAATCGCGCCACGATTCGAGCATGGCGCGCTCGCGGGCGGGAAGCCTGGGGCCGCGGATGCGCAGATAGTCCTCCACCGCCGTGGGGCCGGTGTCACCGGGCCGGAAATCGAAGACAAACCATTCGTAAAAGCTTTCGATCAGCCCGCACTTGGGATCGACGTCGGTGGGGTACTGATCGAAATACAGCCGGGTGGCCTCGAGGAACTGGGCCCTGGTGCGCTTTCCACGACCGCTGTTCAACAGCGTTCGGAACAGTCGCACGTGGAGCGTGTCGCCGACTTCGTCGCCGCCATTGGATGCGTGCGGCTGCTGCGCGTTTTCATCCGCGGCCAGGTGGCACTTCTTATACTTGACGCCGCTGCCGCACCAACACGGTTCGTTGCGTGCGGGTTTGGGACGGGCCGCCGGCTTCGCGGCCGGCGGCGGATCGGCGTCCTCTTCCCGCCGACCCGCGAGCGCGCGTTGGAGGCAGACCGCCTGGATGTCAACCCCTGGGATGAGCC
>OMOG01000788.1 GCA_900290305.1 Candidatus Sulfopaludibacter sp. SbA4 | reverse complement strand
CCTCCGCCGCCGCCGCCAAAGTCCCCCGTACCCTCGCCACCGACGATGATATTGCCGCCACCCCCTCCGCCGCCGCGCCCTCGACCTCCGCCCCCGCCCCCGCCGCCCGGACCCGCCGTAACGCGGGTCATCCACGCCAGCGTCAGGTTCTTCACGTTGGCGCGATTCACCTGCGTGAGCGCGCTGTAGCGCTTGCCCGAGTAATCTCCGTTGTACGTCGCCCAAGAGTCCTTGAGCGGCTTGAGGAGTTCGGCCGGGTCCACGCCGCGCCCCTGTCCCGCGAGGTACGCCGGCAGGAGCAGCAGCGCCGTCGCCAGTATCGGTATATTACAGTAGCTCCATTTTGTTCCCGCTTGAGAAGATTCTGTTAAGCCCGGGCCATTCTGGCTTCTGGCTCCTGAATTCTGGCTCCTCGCTTGTGGCCTGCCTTGTTTTCGCATCGTCATTTCAGCGTCACCAGGTATGCGGTCAAATCGTGCATGTCTTTGTCCGTGTACACCGCCAGCAGGTCCCTGTGGCCCTTCATCGGATCGCGAATCTCCACCTTCGGCACATCGCCCATCCGCCGGAAGGTGCGCTCGGATTCGTCCGCCAACCGCAGCGTCACAAAGAAGTCGTCGATGCGCACGAGCAGCCCTTCCACCAGTTCTCCCGATGGCAGCGTGACCGCGGCCGTCACAGCTCGAGGATTGGGCACGCCGGGCGCCGCAGCGCCACGTCCGCCGCCTCGTCCGCCCCGCCCGCCGCCGCCTCCCGACACCCAGGCATTCTGCAGCGCCTTGGGGTCCGCGAATTTCGTCGCAATCCCATTCAGGTCGCCCGTCGCCGAGTGACAGCCCGCGCACTTCGAGTCGAAAAATACCTGCCCCGCGCTCGCATCGCCCACCAGAATGCTCGGGGGCGCCATACCGACCGCGGGCGGCATCCCCTGTCTCCCGATGGTCGCCAGCACGCTCCGCACATAAGCCGCCGCCGCCTTTGCGTCGATGGCGCTCATTTCGATCGCGGGCATGCCCATGCTCTGCCGGCTTCCCTCGATGATGGGGACGATCAATTCGCCGTCCTGGTCGCTCAGCGCAACCTGCGACCGCAGCAGGTTCGGCCCGCCGATGTCGCCGCCGCGGAGGTCTGCGCCGTGGCATCCCGTGCAGTTGATGCCGTACAGCGTCTTCCCGCGCGCAATCTGCTCCGGGTCGCCCGCCGGCCGCTGCTGCCCCGGAATGAATCCGCCCGCCCGGCCGCGTCCGCCCCCGCGCCCGCCCTGCACGGGCGGCGCCTGTTGCGTCTCCTGTGCTGCGGCCCGGTTCGCCCCCGCCATCGCAAGACCGAACAGAGCCGCAGCTACCCAACCCCTCTTGAAGTGCATCCTTCACCTCTTCGTCAGTAATCTAGTGTAGTGGGCGCGAAGGAACCGGACAAGTTCTCGAATCCGCTGGACCGGGTACGTACGGCCCTCGCAGTGTTCGCACTGGTTTTTGTGACCCACTCGCTCTCCCCCAATGCCACGTCCTCCGATTCCCACTGGATCGTGCCCCAGATGGTCAGCCTGCTCTCCCAAGGCAACACGGACCTGAACGAATATCCCGACCTCCTTCGCGAGCACACTTACCGCGGCATCGATTGCGTCGATCGCGAGTACCGGATCACGGCTCCCGACCCGGTCCAGGGTTGTCCGCCAGCCAGCCACTACTATGGTTTTTACCCGATTGGGGCCGCAGTGGCCGCTTTGCCTCCCATGGTGGCCATGGACGTGGTGCTTCGAGTTGCCGGACCTCCACTTCTCCACGCGGCAGACAACCGGATCTCGCCGGCCGTCCGCGCCTTCCTCAGCCGCGACTACGTACACACCTGTCCGCTGGTGGAGATGGTGCTCGCGTCCTTCCTGATGGGGGTCGCGGCCGCATTCGTCTTCCTCACCGGCCGCGAGTTTTTGTCACGCCGCATGGCCGTCTTCCTGGCGTTGCTCTTTGCGTACGGCACTGCGGCCTGGTCCACCGGAAGCCGAGCATTGTGGCAGCACGGGCCGGAAATGCTGATGTTCGCGATCGCGATATACCTGCTGGTGAAGGCGCGCCAGCGGCCCTCCCCGGTCTCGTGGAGTGTCCCGTGGAGCGCCATGCCCCTGGCATTTGCGTACTTCATCCGGCCTACCGGCGCCATTGCCCTTGCCGTGCTCGGGCTCTTCGTCCTCGTCCATCATCGCGAGCGCTTCGCCAAGTGGGCGCTGCTCGCGGCCGCCACGGCTGCACCCTTCCTGGCTTACAATTTCGCCCTGTATCGCCGCCCGCTGTCGCCGTACTTCATGCTGCATAGTTTCCTGGAGCCTGCGCTGCGGAACGCCGGCCCCTTCGTGTCAGCCCTGGCGGGTCAGTGCATCAGTCCTTCGCGCGGAGTGTTTGTGTTCTCGCCATTCCTGTTGTTTGCGCTGCTGGGAATCTGGATGGCGTTCCGCCGCAACTGGCAGACGCCCCTGGCATATTATCTGGCTGCCATTCTTCTGCTCCACTGGATCGCGATTTCGGCCTTCGTCGATTGGACCGCCGGCTTCAGTTTCGGCCCCCGTTACTTCTCGGATGTCACCCCCATCTTCATGTTCTTCCTGATACCCGTGCTGGCGGCGTTCGAAGCCGGCCGTGCGCCGCGGATGGCCGTGGCGGCCTTCACCATTGCCGTGCTGATCGCGTTCGGAATCCATTTGCGGGGCGCCGTGAATTGGGATGTGGAGCGTTGGAACGAACCCGGCGTCAACGCCGCGCGCGCCTGGGACTGGAAAGACCCGCAGTTCCTTCGCGGCTTACTGCGCTAGTACTAAGTTGCAGTAGATGCCGGGAAACGGTTGCTATCATATCGGGTGGCTGTCATGACCACCGCCGTAACCATCCCCGCCCGGTCCGAAATCCCGTGGACCAGGATCGCGTGGTTCGGGCTGCTGCTAATCGCCTGCTTCGCGCCGGTCTTCAAGGCCCTGGTGGCCGCCTGGTGGAACGATGCGGACATGGGTCACGCATACTTCGTGCCCCTGGTCTCGGGTTATATCGCCTGGCAGAAACGCGGCGAGCTGCTGGCCATCGCGCCCGAACCCAACTGGTGGGGCCTGGTGCTGGTGCTCGTCGGCGGCTGCCAGCTCATCGCCGCCACCTTGGGGGTGGAGCTCTTCCTGGCCCGCACGGCCCTGATCGTCATGTTGATCGGGATGGTCTGGATGCTGGGCGGCACCGCGATTCTGAAGAAGCTGGCCTTCCCGCTCCTGCTGTTGTTCTTCATGGTGCCGATTCCCACCATCGTCTACACCCGCATCACCTTTCCCCTGCAAATCAAGGCCAGCCAGTTTGCCGAATGGGCGCTCACCGTGATCGATATCCCGGTGGTGCGCGAAGGCAATATTCTGGAGCTGCCCAATCACCGCCTCTCGGTAGTGGAGGCCTGCAGCGGCATCCGTTCGCTGCTGACCCTGACCTTTCTGTCCCTGGTCTACGGGCACTTCTTCGAGCGCAGGAAGTGGCTTCGCCTGCTGCTGTTCGCCGCCACCATCCCCATCGCCATTCTGGCCAACGGCAGCCGCGTCGCCATTACCGGCATCCTCACCCAGATCAAGCCCGAGCTGGCGGAAGGCTTCTTCCACGAATCCACCGGCATGGTGACCTTCTTCGCGGCGGTGGTGATCCTGTTCATCTTCCACCAAACCGTCGCACGCGCGGCCCATTACCTGGAAGCGAGGAGGCGCAGCCATGCACTTTCCGGATAACCGGTACGCCCGCATCCTGACGCTCGTGCTGCTGCTCCAGGGAGGCGTCTACTACGCGGTCGCGTCGCGTTCCGAATTGACGCCCGTGGCCACTCCCCTGGCGTCTTTTCCGAGCCGCCTGAACGGATGGAGCATGACGCAGGAGTTTCCCATCGAACCGGAAGTGCAGGAGGTCTTGAAGGCCGATGACACGTTGAACCGCGAGTACGTCAACTCCTCGCACACCGCCGGAATTGTATTCTTCATCGCATTCTTCAAAACCCAGCGCTATGGGCAGTCTCCCCACTCTCCCAAGAACTGCCTGCCCGGTGCGGGCTATGAGCCCATCGAAAGCTCCACCATCCAGGTCGCGGTTCCCGAATGGGGCTCGCCCATCGAGGTGAATAAGTACGTCACCGAGCGCGGAGACGAAAAGAGCGTCACGCTCTATTGGTACCAGGGCCACAACCGCATCATTGCCAGCGAGTATTGGGCCCGGTTCTGGCTGGTGATGGATGCCATCCGCTTTCGCCGCAGCGACACCTCGATCGTGAAGATCGTGGTGCCGGTGATCGATAACCAGTTCGATGCCGCCACCAACACGGGCGTGCAGTTCATCCAGGCGATGTTCCCGAGCCTGCTGCAAGTGCTGCCCCGGTAACTCCGGTGATATCTATGTAGAGCATAGTACCGGTACTCCTATGCGCTGCGATGTTAGCTACAACACACTCGTAATCGAGCGGGATGCGCGAAGCGCTGCGCCATCCATTACCCTAGTGATTTGCCGCGGAAGACCAAAGCCATGTCAGAGCCATTGTGTGTGCTGTTTATTGGCGAGACCGGTGCGGAAGTCGTATCGGCAGAGCTCGAATCGGGCGGTTATGCGCCCTTCTTCCAGCGCGTAGTCACCGAGGAGCAACTCCGGCGCACGCTTTCCGGCCGCTGCGACATCGCCATCAGCGATTTCGCCGTGGGCGACTTCGGGGCCCTGGACGCCCTGCGCGTGATCCAGGAGAAGGGCGTCGATCTCCCCCTGATCGTAGTCTCCGGAAAAATCAAGGACTCCGAGGTGCTCGCCGCCCTCAAGGCCGGCGCCGCCGATCACCTGACGCGCGGCAACCTCATGCGGCTCAACGCCGCCGTGGAGCGTGAAATCCGCGCCGCCAAATTGCGCCGCGAACGCACCCGCCTCGAAGAGCAGTTCCGGCAGGCGCAGAAGATGGAGGCCGTGGGCCGCCTGGCGGGCGGAGTAGCGCACGACTTCAACAACCTGCTCACCGTCATCACCGGCTACAGCGACATGCTGCTGGCCGGCCGCGACCTCAAGGAGGCGCAGCGCACCGCCCTGCAGGAGATCCGCCGTTCCGCCGAACGCGGCGGCGCGCTCACCCACCAGTTGCTGGCCTTCAGCCGCCGCCAGCCGCTCGAAGCGCGCACCATCCGCATCAACGACCTCATCCTCCAAGTCGAAAAATTGCTCCGCCGGCTGATCGGCGAGGACGTCGAGCTGGTGACCATCCCCGCGGCCGCCCAGGACGCCGTCGAAGCCGACGCCGGAAGGCTCGAGCAGGTCATCATGAACCTGGTGGTGAACGCGCGCGACGCCATGCCCAATGGCGGCAAGCTCACCATCGAGACCGGAACCACGCGCCTGGACGATGCCTTCTCCGCCAAGCAGCTCGGCGTGCGGCCCGGACCCTACGTCACCATCTCCGTCGCCGACACCGGCACCGGCATGGACGAAAAGATCCAGAGCCACCTCTTCGAGCCGTTCTTCACCACCAAGAATCCCGGCCGCGGAACGGGCCTCGGACTGGCCACGGCTTACGGCATCATCCGCCAGAGCGGCGGCGCCATCGGAATCGTCAGCGAGCTAGGGAAGGGCACTACCGCGTGCATCTATCTGCGCCTGGCCGAGCCCAAGCCCCAGGCGGCCAGCGAGAAGACCGCCGCCCGCGGGTCGCTCACGGGGGCCGAAACCATTCTCCTGGTGGAAGACGAAGCGCGCGTGCGCAAGCTCATCGTCGACGTGCTCACCGGCCGCGGCTACACGGTGCTGGAGGCCACCCGCGGGCGCGAAGCCCTGCGCCTCGCCAAGACCCACGAGGGCTCGATCGACCTCGCCGTGGTCGACGTGGTGATGCCCGAGATGAGCGGTCCCGACCTCATCCGGCAGCTCGCGCGCCTCCGCCCGCGCATGCGCGTCCTCTACATTTCCGGGTATACCGAAGAGGCCATGGTGCACCACGGGATTCCGGAATCCGGAATCGCGTTCCTGCAAAAGCCCTTCCTTCCGGATGCCCTCTCGCAAAAGGTCCGGGAAGTCCTCGATAACCGGACTAACTCGGCCAACGGCGATACGTAACCTGCCATCGGCTCCGCGCTCGGCTTTCTCAGCGCTCTCCGCTTCCTCCGCGCTCTCAGGTTTTGACTTTCTCTTGGTTTTCTCCGCGTTTCCTCCGCGTGCTCCGCGCCTCCGCGTCAAGTACACCGCTTCCACAGCTCCGGCTCGTCCGGGTTAGGGAGTTCGCTTGTCCACTCCGGCTGTGTGATACTGCTCTCGTGAACCCAAAGAGCCGCGCCTGGCTGTTGATCGCTCTCGTCGCCGTCCTGTGCGGCGGATCGGTTTGGGGAGTGGTCTGGTACCGCGGGCGCCCCATCGGCACCGCCCGCCTGTTAAAGCGCCTGCCCACGCGCGATGCCATGCTAGTCTACGTCGACTTCGCCGAGCTGCGCCGCAGCGGCATTCTGCAACCCCTGGACAGCGCCAAAATCGAGGAGGATCCCGAATACCAGAGCTTCGCCCGCCAGATCGATTTCGACTGGAAGCAGGACCTCGACGCGCTGCTGGTCGCCTCCGCCCCCACCGGCAACTTCATGTTCGCCCGCGGGCACTTCGTCTGGAAGAGCCTGCGCGCCTACGCCACCTCGGTGGGCGGCGAGTGCTACAACTCGCTCTGCCGCACCGCCGGGAGCGCTCCCGACCGGCGCATCTCGTTCTTCCCCGTGCAATCCGGCCTGATGGCGCTGGCCGTGAGCCCCGACCAGTCCGCGGTACTGGAACTGCAGACCACCAGGCCGGGCCCCGACCCCGAGGTTCCCAGCGCCCCGGTGTGGCTCTCCATACCGGCCTCCGTTCTGAAATCCGCGGCCAACCTCCCCACAGGCACGCGCATGTTCGCCCGCAGCCTGGAGCAGGCCGAGAATGTGCTGCTCACCTTCGGTCCCGACGGAAACCGCATCGCGGCCCGCCTGGAAGTCCGCTGCCGCGACGAGCACGATGCCGCGGATGTGGCGGGCCAGCTCGCCGGCGCAACCCTGACTCTGAAAAAGATGCTCGAGCGCGAGCACCAGAAGCCCGGTCCAGCGGACCTCGCCGGCATCCTGGCCTCGGGCGCCTTCCGCAGCGAGGGCCGCCGCGTCTTCGGCTATTGGCCGATCGAGCGCGCCTTTGTCGAGAGCATCCTGAGCGGCGGAGTGAGCTGAGCGCCCTCACACTCACACGGTCTCCAGCGTCAACGGCCGCGGCTGCTTCCCATCGATGTCGCGGACGCCCAACTCCTCCGCGACCGCCGCCGCCACCAATACCTTACCGCTCGATTCCATGATCGACGGGCGATTCGCCAACGCCGCGACCACCCGCCCGATGAACTCCGGGCTCTCGCTGTTCGACAGGTCAAGCCAGCCGCCCGCCGCCGCGGCCATCACAGCCTCGGTCCGCACCAAACCGGGATAGAGCGAGACCACCGCGACGCCGTGAGGCCGCAGCTCGTGCGCCATATCGGCGGTCATCTTGTCGGTGGCCGCTTTGGACACGCCGTAGATCACGTTGCCCAGATGCTTCTGCGCCGCCCAGAAGCCGATGTTGACGATCAGCCCGCGGCGCCGCGGCGCCATCAGCCGGGCCGCGTGCGAGGCGGTTTCTTCATCGCGCAAGTGGTCGCAGCGAATCCGCACGACGCCATCCGGAAGGTCCGCGCTGTCGATGTTGCGGCCGGTGGCGAAGACGTGAAACCCGGCTTCTGCCAGGCCGATGGCGGCGCCGCGTCCGACTCCGCGGCTGGCTCCCGTGACTACGGCGATCATTGCATTAGACTATCAGCCATGAGCCATTTCCGAAAGATCACTTTCGCGCTGGCACTGGCGCTCGCCCTCACCGCCGCCGGTCAACAGTTCAACCCCGATGGATCGCTGCGGCCGGCGAACCCGGTCAGCCGCCTGTTTACCCAGGACGCCTACACCGAGTACGCCATCCTCGCCCCCGGCAGCGAACAATTCCGCATTCGCTTCCTGCCCGAGGAGAACCGCGCCGGGGCCACGGAGCTGGTGAACGCCACGCGCGGCGGCAGCGAAGGATCGGACATCGAGGTCTACGATCCGCGGACCGGCAAGCCGCTCAAGTTCACCTACCAGCAGCAGGGAAACGATCCCGAGAACCACGCGATTCACGCGACCCTTCCGATGCCCGTCCCGCCAGGCGGCATCGGCCGCGTCCTGATTTACAAGACGTACAAAGATGCCCGCACGTACATGATGCACGGCGACGACATCGTGTGGGTGCGCAGCCTGAGCGGCTACCGGCTGGGTGTGGTGCTGCCGAAGGGCTTCGCATTCATCTCCTCGAATGTGGCGGCGCAGCTCACCACGCTGGCGGACGGACGCCTGAAGCTGGCGTTTCGCCAACCCCAGCGGCCAGAGCAATCCGGTGACGATCCACGCGCGCAAGACGGTCGCCAACTTCACGCCGCTTCCCTACACCGACATGTTCTTCGACGACATCAAGACGCTCTACGATCTGGATGCGCCGGAAACGCACTCCATCCGCGTGGAGCAGATCTACAGCGACTATCGCAAGGGCGACAAGGCCCGGCTCGATTCGCTGGCGTACCTCCCGCTGCAGGACCTCAAGGTGGTCGACCTGGACACCGCGAAGGAGTTCACTCCGGCGAAGGAAGGCCAGGTCACGGTGGTCAAGCTGGAGGTGCCGATCGTCGATGAGCGCCAGAGCGCCCACATCAAGATCACCGGCGCCTTGAAAGACGCCGCCTACACGGTGCGATCGGGCGACCTGGTGTTCGACCGCACGCTGCACGGGCTGCGCAACACCGTGCTGCTGCCCGCGGGCTGGGAGGTTGCCGGGGTGTCGCAATCCGGAACCATCGGCACCTATCAGGGCCGCGCGTTCGTGTCGCTGATCAACCTGAACGCCGAGAATAATTACCGGGTGGTCATCCACGCGCGGAAGCCTTAGCTCTCAGTGACGTGGCGCAGGCACTCATGCCTGCCGGGGTACCCTCTGGGTCGGGCACTCATGCCGACGCTGCCTTTCGACACTGTGGCATGATCGGGAACAGGCGTCGAGACGAGTCTCGACGCGGCAGGCACGAGTGCCTGCGCCACAGAGCGGTTGGCTCAAATCATCGCCAGCGGGCGGTCGGATTTCGGCACCGGGAAGGCGCGGTCGATGGCGGCGATATCTTCGGCAGACAACCTCCAGCCCGTGCCGCTGGCGTTCTCGCGCGTGTGCTCCGCGCTCGCGGCCTTCGGAATCGTGAAGACATCCGGCAAACGCGTCAGGAAGTTCAGGATGACCTGCCGGCCGGTGCGGCCGGTGCGCGCGGCGATTTCGGCCAGCACTTTGCCACCCGCGGAATCGGGTCCCGGAAACTTCTCCCGGCCGAATGGGGTGTAGCCCACGACCGCGATCTGGTGCTCCTGGCAGTAGGGGATCAGGTGGCGCTCGATCGCGCGCTCGCGCAGGTGGTACAACACCTGGTTGGAAGCGAGCCGATGATTCCGCAATGCGGCCTGGGCCTCCTGCACCTCCGCGACGTCGAAGTTGCTGACCCCGGCGAAACGGATCTGGCGCTGGTCGATGAGGCGCTCCATGGCGCGCATCGTTTCCGCGATGGGGTAGCGGTCCTTCCAGTGCAGCATGTAGAGGTCGAGATGGTCCGTCCCCAGCCGCTTGAGGCTGCGCTCGCAAGCGCGCAGCGTGCCGTCGAAACTGGCATTCGAAGGCAGCACCTTGCTGGCCAGGAAGACCTCATCGCGGCGGCCCGCGATGGCTTCGCCGACCAGCTCTTCGGAGCGGCCGTTGCCGTACAACTCGGCGGTGTCGATGTGGGTGAGGCCCAGGTCGATGCCCACACGCAGGGCCTCGACGGCGCGCCGCTCGGCGTCGCGTGCGCCTTCGATCATCCAGGTGCCCTGGCCGATAGGAGGAATGGTCATGACTCGTTCCTTAAGGCAAGTAATGGATCGATCCGGCACGCCCGCGCCGCCGGGACGCCCGCCGCGATGGCGGCGATCAGCAGCATTGCCGCCGCGGAAATCAGCAGGCTCGACGCACCCACCGGGGAGGCGCCGAACCAATACTGCGCCAGAAACCGCGAGAGGGCCATCGCGATTCCCATCCCCAGCACGCTGCCCGCCGCTACCAGCGCCAGCGCTTCCCGGGCTGTGAGCCAGACCACCGATCCCGCGCTCGACCCCAGCGCCATGCGGATGCCGATCTCGCGAGTGCGGCGCGATACGGAATACGAGATGATGCCGTAGAGGCCGATGGCGGCCAGCGCCAGCGCCAGCACTCCGAAAGCCGCCGAGAGCGCGGCCACCATGCGCTCGCGGGAGAGGGCGTCCTCCATACGCAGCTCGAGCGTGCGGATGTTGAACACCGGGAAGCCGCGGTCGATGGCATCGAATTCGCGGAGCACGGCGGCGATCATTCCGGCGGTGTCGGGCCCAGTGTTGGGAGATGTCGTGCGCACGTGCAGCGTCGGCATGTAGGGCGTGTCCTGCTGGATGGCGAACCACACTCCGGGCGGCGCGTCGCCGTGCACGTCGTAGTAGTGCGTGTCCGCCACCACGCCCACGATTTCGAAGACCCGCGTTTTATCCCACGGCGACACGAGGGTGCGGCCCAAGGGGCTCTGGTTTGGAAACTGTGCGCGAGCCAGCGCCTGGTTGACAATCACGACGGGCGGCGAGCCCTGGCGGTCGGCCGTGGTGAAGTCCCGGCCGGCGATGCGCGCCACTCCGATGGTCTCGAAAAATCCGGGCGTAACGAAATCGAATACCGCGCGTACCGGGTCGTGCACGGGTGTCCCGACCGAGCCCCCGCTCGACCGGCTGGCCAGCGGTCCATTCTCGGCGAGCGCCGCGCCCGCTCGACCGGCTGGCCAGCGGTCCATTCTCGGCGAGCGCCGCGTGGGTCACACCCGGCAGCTCGGATACGCGGCGCACCAGCTCGGCCGTGAGGGCGCGCACACGGTCCGGGCTGTAGATCTCCTGCTGCGGCTTCATGGTGAATAGCAAGACGCGATCGGCGGAAACGTGGTAGTCCGCCGGCCGAAGCTTTGCCGCGGTTTGTATGAAAACGCCGGCGGCGATCAGGAGCACGATGGAGAAAGCCACCTGTGCCACCACGAGAAGTTTGCGCAGGCCGGCGCGCCGGTCGCCGATGGCCGCCGCGGAATCGGCTTTCAGCGTGGCCGTTAGATCGCCGCGGGTCGCCTGGAGCGCGGGAATCAGTCCGAACAGCACGCCGGTCAGCAGGGAGACGGCCAAGGCAAACGCCAGGGCACGCGCATCGGGATTGAGATCGACGGTGAGCGGCGTGTGCCCCTGAGGCAGGAAGCGGAACAGCATGTCAGCCGACCACGCGGCCACGGGGATGGAGAGCACTCCGCCGAGCATCGCGAGCAACACGCTCTCCACGAGCATCTGGCGCACGAGGCGCAGACGGCCGGCGCCGATCGAGGACCGCACCGCCAGCTCGCGCCGCCGCGCGGTGGCGCGCGCCAGCAGGAGCCCGGCCAGGTTCGCACACGCGATCAGCAGCACGGTGCCCACCAGCGCCATGAGGACGAAGAGCGGCGTCTGGAACTGGAGGAGCTCGCCCGCAGAGCCGGTCGCGCCGGGCATGACGCGGACGTGAAGGTATCCGGCGCGCCGCACCTGCGGGGGGCCGGTGCGAAGGAACTCCTGGAAGAGCGCGTCCGTGGCGGCTTCAGCTTGCGCCATGGCGACCCCCGGCGCCAGGCGGGCCATACCGGTCGAGACCCCGCTGCTGAGCATGTCGCTCTCCTTCATCTGCATGCCTTCCGGCATGACGGGCATGCGCAGGTCGGGGTCGTAGCCTTGCTGGAGATCGTGAAAGCCCGGTGCCGAGACGCCCACGATGGTGAACGGATAGGTATTGACGTGAACGCCCTTGCCGATCACCCGCGGATCGCCGCCGAAACGCCGCGCCCAAAACCGGTAGGAGAGGACGGCTTCGGCTGCCCACCGCCCGGCGCGGACATCGGGCGTGAAGCCCTGTCCAAGGAACGGCTCCAGCCCGAGGAACGTGAAGTAATTGGGCGAAACCACCTCGCCCTGGACGCGCTCCGCGCGGCCGTCGTAAGTGAGGCTGAAGCCGTCGGTCGAGTACGCCACGGTGCCGGAAAAGACTCCGGAGCGTTCCAGCGCAGGCGCGAACTCGCTGGGGAGCGAACCACGGTCGCCGCGGTTGGTGCGGGTGATGACGAAACGTACGAGGTGGTACGGATCGGCCACCGGCAGAGGCTTCCAGAAGGCCACGTCCAGAGCAGTGAAAATGGCGGTATTCGCACCGATTCCGAGAGCCAGCGAAATGACGGCCGTCAGTACGAATCCCGGACTGCGGCGAAATGCGCGGAGGGCGAAGCGAAGGTCCGCGGCGAGGTCTTCGATCCAGCGGAGTTGCATGTCGTGTAGACGGCGGAGGGGGTGGGAGCGTTTGCACGAATTCAACCCGGATTCATCCCCTGTGTTCGGTTGCGGTAACGTGGCGCAGGGGGTGCGAAGCCAAGCGTCGGCATGAGTGCCGACGCGGCAGGCACGAGTGCCTGCGCCACAAGTGGCACATGCCGGGATGATCTTCAAGGGAGCCCCCAAGAGCCCAGAGGGCACCCCCTGCGCCGCAGCAATGGTTAGGCCAGGCATGCCAATTCCTCCAGGCTCAGGCGGCCGGTATAAATCGCCATGCCGAGCGCCGCGTGGACGTTCATCGCCAGGAGGGCGCGGACATCGTCCATGGTCGTGATGCCGCCGGCCGCGGTGATCTCGAGTGTGGTGGCGGCGCGCAGGCGGCGGAACCAGTCGAGGTCGGTGCCCTGCATCATTCCCTCTTTGTCGACGTAGGTGCACAGGAAGCCCGAGCAGTAGGGATCGAGAGACTTCAACACATCTTCGGCGGTGAGGCCGGTGGATTCCCGCCAGCCTTTGACGACGATGCTGCCGTCCTTGGAATCGAGCGCGATGAGGACGCGATCGCGGCCGATGGCGTCGCGGAGGGCGGCGAGGAAGGGCTCGTTGGCCCCGGTGCTGCCAAACGCCGCGGTGCCCACGATGACTTTGCGCGCGCCCTGTTCCACGAGCGTCCGGGCGCGATCGACGGTGCGGACGCCGCCGCCTACGCGCGCGGCTGCACGCGATGCCAGCATGCGTACCAGGGCATCGTTCGAGCCGCGGCCCATGGCGGCATCCAGATCGATCACCTGGATTTCGGGGAAGGCGGCGAACTTCCGGAGCATCTCTTCCGGCGAGTCGCCTTCAAGGGCTTTGTCGCGCCCCTGCACCAACTGCACCACCTTGCCATCCATGAGGTCGATGCACGGAAAGATCATGCCGTCACCCTCACCGGAATCCCGCGCTTGTCGAGATCCTCTTTCAACTGGTTGACGGTGTACGTTCCGTAGTGGAAAATGGACGCCGCCAGGGCCGCATCGGCGCAGCCCTCGGTGAGGACGCGCACGAAGTGCTCCGGCTTCCCCGCCCCGCCACTGGCGATCACCGGGACGTGCGTGGCGCGGGAGACCGCCTGGGTCAGCGGGCAATCGAATCCGTCCTGCACGCCATCGGTGTCCATGGAGGTGAGCAGGATCTCGCCCGCGCCGAGGGCTTCGCCGCGCGCGGCCCATTCCACGGCATCCATGCCTTCGTCGTCGCGGCCGCCGCGCGTGTAGACGTGCCAGCCGCCGGCGCCGTGGCGGCGGGCGTCGATAGCCAGCACGACCGCCTGCGCTCCGAACTCGCGCGACAGTTCCGCGATCAATTCGGGGCGGCGAACGGCGGCGGTGTTCACCGACACCTTGTCGGCCCCGGACAACAGGATGCGGCGCGCGTCTTCCACGGAACGGATGCCGCCGCCCACGGCCAGCGGGATGAAGACCTTGCGGGCCGTTCGCGCGACCACGTCGGCCATGATGTCGCGCGCGTCGCTGGAGGCGGTGATGTCGAGGAAGACCAGCTCGTCGGCGCCGTCACGATTGTAGCGATCGGCCAGTTCCACGGGATCGCCGGCATCGCGCAGGTTGACGAAGTGGACGCCTTTGACCACCCGGCCGCCGGTTACGTCGAGGCACGGAATGATGCGCTTGGCTAGCATGAGACGAAGTTCTTCACGATCTGGAGCCCGACTGGTCCGGACTTCTCGGGATGAAATTGCACGCCGAAGACGTTGCCGGCTTCGAGCACGGCGGTGTACGGGACTTCGTAGGTGCAGGTTGCCGCGGCGCGTTCATTCACCGGCACGTAATAGCTGTGGGCGAAATACACGTAGGGGCGGCCGGGGAGATTGCGCACCAGTTTCGAGTCGCCCGGCACTTCGAGCTCGTTCCATCCCATGTGCGGAACGCGGGCGCCGGCCGGGAAGCGGCGGACCGTACCCGGATAGATGGCGAGGCCGCGGACTTCGGGCGCTTCCTCGCTGCTCTCGAATAGCGCCTGCAGTCCGAGGCAGATTCCGAGGAACGGGATGCCGGCGTGGATGCGATCCACCAGCGTCTCGCGCACGTCTAACGCGTCGAGAGCGCGCATCATCTGGCCGAAATGGCCGACGCCGGGGAGGAGGATTTTGGAGGCGTTGCGAAGGCCTTCGGCATTGCGGACGAGGGTGTATTCGCATCCCAGTTCGGCGAGGGTGTTGGAGACGGAGCGGAGATTGCCGGCGCCGTAGTCGAAGACGGTGATCATAGGCACCGTTCCCTTGCTCGCCAAAGCGCGAGGGCCAGAAACAAGCGTCGACACGAGTGTCGACGCGGCACGCATGAGTGCGTGCGCCACGGGTGCGGCGCTCCGGCACCCGCTGAAAGCCGCCGGTTGGCAGGCGAAAGCGCCTGCCCCACCTTGGTGCGACCCCTTACCAAGTAGAAGCTCCTGCCGCCGGCTGAAAGCCGGCGGCAGCCAGGATTGGCCGCCCCACAAAACAGAGTGCGAACCGGGTGTCGGGTCATAGGAGGCCTTTCGTGGACGGGAGTTGGTCTTTCAGGCGCGCGTCCTTCGAGCAGGCGTACTTCATGGCGCGGGCGAAACACTTGAAGATCGCTTCAATCTTGTGGTGATTCGAACGGCCGTACAACACTTTGGCGTGCAGGTTGGCGCCGGCGTGATTCACGAAGCCGCCGAAGAAGTCTTCCACTAGTTCGGTCTGCAGGTCGCCCACCAGACGCACCTTTACAAGGTCCTTGTAGACCAGTGCCGGGCGGCCGCCGAGATCCAGCGCCACCACGGCCAGCGTCTCGTCCATGGGCATCACGAAGTAGCCCGCCCGATTGATGCCCTTGCGGTCGCCCAGCGCCTTGGCGAACAACTGGCCGAGCACGATGCCCACGTCTTCCACGGTGTGGTGCTGGTCCACGTCGAGATCGCCATCGGCGTGGAGCTTCAAGTCGAATCCGCCGTGTTTCGTGAGCAGCTCCAGCATGTGGTCGAAGAAGCGGATGCCGGTCGCGATCTGGTACTTGCCGCGGCCTTCGATTTTGAGGGCGCCCGAGATGCGGGTCTCTTTCGTGTTGCGCTCGATGGCGGCCTTCCTCATGAGGAGAACACCTCCTCCAGGTAGTTGATGTCGTCCACGATGGCGTAGGCCCGCTCGGCCTGAAAGAGAAATACCAGGTCGATGTAGAGCGGGTTCGACGGCGCGGCAATCCCGATGAACGGGACTTTGGCGGCGCGGGCGGCGCGCGCGTCATCGACGGTGTCGCCGACATAGAAGGCCGCGCCCGCGATGCTCAGCAGGCCGTCCGGCGCGGGCTTGGGGTTCGCCACGTCCTCCATGGCGACAATCGGATCGAAGATCAGACCGGGGGCGAAGCGCTGCAAGGTCAGGTCGGCCTCTTCCCTGGGCCGGCCGGTGAACACCGCGAGGCGGAAGGTCTCGGCCAGTTTTTCCAGCGTGCCGGGACGCGCCACCCACTGCTCGCGCAGCATCAGTCCATCGCTCCCGTTGCCGCGGAAGAGCTGCTGGAATTGCGCGGTCACTTCGTCGAGCGGCACTGCGCGGCCCGCTTCGGCGATGATGTGCTGGGTGAGGCGCCAATCGTCGTTCCATCCGCCCTGGTTTTTGTACTCCTGGATCTGTTGGCGCGTGACCTTGACCCCGGTGAAGTGTTCGGCGGTGCGGGCGATGGTCTCGCGGTAGGATTCCGAGACGTCCACCAGGACGCCATCCATGTCGAAGACGAGGGTTGGCTTGGTCATCGGGGCCCCTCCCGGAAGAGCCGGACCCGGACGGGGCTTGGGTCTTGACGCGGAGGCGCGGAGCACGCGGAGGAAGACGCGGAGAAAACCAAGAGAAAGTCAAAACCTGAGATCACGGAGGAAGCGGAGGAGCGCTGAGAACACCGCCGGCTGGGCCGGAAGGCCGGCCTCGCCAGGGCCGGTTTGGAGATACGCGGCTTCATCGCTTCCAGACCTCTTCCAGCGCGGCCAGCAGCTTGCGGGTCTGCTCGCGCGTGCCCACGGTGATGCGCACGCAGCCGGGCGCTTCGTAGCTGCGGTCGCGGATCAGTATCCCCTGCCCGCGCAGGGCATCGCGCACTTCGATGGCGCGCTTGCCGAAATCGCCCAACACGAAGTTCGCGGAGCTGGGCACGTAGCGGATCCCCAACTGCTCGAGGCCCAGGCAGAGCAACTCGCGCGCGGCCAGCGCCTCGGCCACGTAGGTCTCGATGTAGGCCGTATCCTGGACCGCGGCCACGGCCGCCAGAACGGCCAGCGAATTCACGCTGTAAGGCGACTGCGCCTTGTGCAGCAGCGCGACGTTGGCCTCGTGCGAGAAGAGGCAGCCCAGCCGCATGCCCGCCATGCCGAAGACTTTCGAGAACGTGCGGCACACGAAGAGGTTGGGGACGCGTTCGATCTCGGTCAGCGCGGTGACGCCGGAGAATTCGTAGTAGGCCTCGTCGACCAGCACCACGGCCTTGCGCGCGCGGTGCAGGATGCGCTCGATCGCCAGGAGCGAAGCGCCCGTGCCCGTAGGATTGTTGGGATTGGCCAGGAGGACCGCGCGGGTTTCCGGCGTGATGGCGTCGAGGACTTCTTGCAGAGGGAACTCCATGCCGGGCTGCAGGTAGGGCACCTCCTTGATCCTGGCGCCCGCCACGTCGGCGTAGAAGCGATACATGGCGTAGGAAGGCTTGAGCAGCAGCACTTCCTGGCCGGGATCGACGTAGGCGTTGACCAGCACCTGGATGGCCTCGTCAGTGCCGTTGGTGAAGACGAATTGCTCGGGGCGGACGCGGAAATACTGCGCGATGGCGGCCTTCGCTTCGCCGTATTCGGGATATACCGATAGGCTGTCGGCGGTGAGGCGGTCCTTCAATGCCGCGATCACGCGCGGGGAGCAACCGACGGTGTTCTCGTTGAAATCGAGACGGAGTTTGCCGGCGCGGTCCCAGGTGGGCGGGGAATAGGGCGCCATGGCGACGACGGCGGGCCGGGGTTTGGGGGCGCCTCGGGGGAGTTTCATGGGAGGACTCCGGGGGGACAGGCCGGGAGGCCTGTCCCACGGCGTGGGACCGCTTGCTGACGCGCGCGGCTCCGATCGGAGTCACGACCGTGAGGGAGTGGTCTTTGCGAAACCGTGTGCTTAGGCATGAGGTAGACGTACCTCCACGGAGCGGGCGTGCGCTTCCAGGCCTTCGGCGCGGGCCAGCGTTGTGATGGCGGGCGCGAGCGAAAGCAGGGCGTCCGCTGACAATTCCTGGACTGAAATTACCTTTACGAAATCCGTCACGGCGAGACCGCCGCGAATGCGGGCTGCGCCTCCGGTGGGCAGCACGTGGTTGGGTCCGGAGGCGTAGTCGCCCGCGGCTTCCGGACTGAAGGGGCCGATGAAGACGCTGCCCGCATGCTGCACCTTTTCGAGCAGCGCTCGGGTCGGGATGCTCAGGTGTTCGGGGGCAAAGCGATTGGAAATCTCGATCGCCTCTTCCAGCGAGCGCACCAGGACGATGGCGGAATTTTTCGCGATGGACTTACGCGCGATGGGCGCGGTGGGCAGGGTGGCAAGCTGCCGATCGACTTCCTTTGCCACGGCCGCAGCCAGGCGCTTGGAGGTGGTCAGCAGCACGGCCGACGCATCGACATCGTGCTCGGCCTGGGCGAGCATGTCCGCGGCCAGGTGGCGCGGATCGCCCTCCGCGGCGATTATGAGGATCTCCGTGGGGCCCGCGACGAAATCGATTCCCACCTCGCCCGCCAGGATTTTCTTGGCGGCCGCGACATAGATGTTGCCGGGGCCGACGATGCGGTCGGCTTTCGGGACGGTGCGGGTGCCGAAGGCGAAGGCGGCGATGGCTTGCGCGCCGCCCATTTGAAAAACGTTTTCGACACCCAGCAGCGCGGCGGCTCCCCGAATTTCGGCGGCGGGCTTGGGCGACGCGATGCAGATGTTCGGAACGCCCGCGATCTGCGCGGGGACAACGGTCATCACCACGGTGGAAGGCAGCGGGTAGCGCCCGGCGGGGACGTAGGCCGCGACGGTCTCGAGCGGGCGCACGATTTGGCCGAGGCGCATGCCGTTGCGGGTCTTGGTCCACTCGCGGGGCATTTGCAGGCGGGCGAAGGCGCCCACGTTGGCCGCGGCTTCCCGAACCGCGCGCGTGAACGCGGGGGAAAGGCCGTGGCGCGCGGCTTGCAGATCGCTCTCGGGGACGCGCACGCTTTTGCGCTCGAGGCCGTCGAAGCGGCGCGCGTACTCCAGGAGCGCGCGGTCGCCACGGCGGCGAACGGCGTCGAGGATCGGACGAACGACGGCCTCCGCTTCTGCGAGCCGGGCTTTGCGGCGGGCCAGCAGGCGGCCGACATCCTCGTGTTGGAGCAAGCGAATCATAGGACGATCTTGTTCAGCGGGTATTCCACGATTCCTTCGCCGCCCGCCTGCTTCAAACGCGGGATGATGTCGCGCACGGTGGACTCGTCGAGAATGGTGTTCACCGCCATCCATTCCTCGTCGCTGAGGTGCGAGATGGTGGGGCGCTTGAGCGCCGGCAGCACCGCCAACACTGCGCCCAGGTTGTCCTTGTGGACGTTGAGCATGAGCCCCACTTTGCCCAGCGCGTTGATGGCGCCTTCGAGCAGCATGCGGATATCTTCGAGCTTGCGGCGCTTCCCGGGGTCGTCCCAGGATTGCCGGTTGGCGATCAACTGGGTGTTGGATTCCATCACGGTATCGATGATGGCCAGCTTGTTCGCCCGAAGGGACGAGCCGGTCTCGGTGACCTCCACGATGGCGTCGGCGAGCACCGGCGGCTTGACCTCGGTAGCGCCCCAACTGAATTCGACCTTCGCGGTGACGCCGTGCTTCGCGAGGTAGCGTTTGGTAGTGGCCACCAACTCGGTGGCGATGATTTTGCCTTCGAGGTCGTGGACCGTCTTGAAACTGGATGCCTCGGGGACGGCCAGCACCCAGCGCACTTTGCCGAAGCTCTGCTTGGCGTAGATCAGGTCGGCAACGGCCACCACGTCGGCGCCGTTCTCCTCGATCCAGTCGCGGCCGGTGAGGCCGGCATCCAGGATGCCGTCCTCGACGTAGCGCGCCATTTCCTGCGCGCGGATCAGCATGCACTCGATCTCGGGATCGTCAATGCCGGGGAAGTAGGAGCGGCTGCTGGTGGTGATGGCAAAGCCGGCGCGGCGGAACAGGTCGATGGTGGCGTTTTCCAGGCTGCCTTTCGGAATTCCGAGCTTGAGCTTCACGGCTTGCCTCCGTAGACGGCGGCGGGATCGTAGGTACGCTCCTCGGAGACGCGCCACTCGCCGTCTTCGAGGCGGCGGAAGAAGCAGCTTTCGTAGCCTTCGTGGCACACGCCGGGGCCGAGCGTTTCGACTTTGACCAGTACGGCGTCCAGGTCGCAATCGGTGGAGATTTCTTTGACCACGAGGCGGTGTCCGGAGCTTTCGCCTTTGAGCCACAGCTTCTGGCGCGAGCGGCTGTAGAAGGTGGCGAAGCCGGACTCGACGGTCCGGCGGAAGGCCTCGTCGTTCATGTATCCGACCATGAGGACGCGTCCCGAGGAATGGTCCTGAATGACGGCCGTTACGAGGCCGCCCGACTTTTGAAAATCCAGAGTCGTTTCTTTCATAAAAACGCGGTGTTTCATAAAAACGCGGGTGAGAGCAATAAAAAAGCCCGCCAGTGACTTCGGCGGGCGTCCTTTCCAATTTCGGTCTGAAGAATCAGAGCACCGCCCGTCGCGTATGGGCACGATGGTGATGGTGGATCCGGGCGACGGTGGGTTCCATAAAATCCGATGATAGCACGCATGCCGGGGGCCGGGGCCGATGGCCGGTGGCCGGTGTGACGATGTTTTGCGGGTGTGTCGATTTTTTATTTATGCGGCTAGAACCCCTTCTGTTTCTATGGGTTGCGGCTGGGAGGCCAAATTTTGTGACGATGATTCGTCGTTTTGTGGAAAATCATCGTCACACGGGCTGCGGCGACGCATGATGCGTCGCCTGAGATGGTCGTTTTACTGAAAAAAAGGGACTTAACTCAGGCCTGGCGACGCATCTTGCGTCGCCACCCCTAAATGTGGGTATCAAATAAAAGCAGCTCCCCCGGACGAATGGGGAGCTTGTGGCTCGCTAGATCTCTTCCTAATTTCAAGCTAGCATGCAAGGCATGGCGGACGGTGGTAAAAGGAGTGGCAGGGCGGTACTTGGTGGTTGGTAAGTGGTTTGGAATCAGTGTAAAATTCCGGTTGAAAATTTATTTCCAAGATTGGTGACCGTGATTTTCGGTGGGGGTAGATTTTGATCTTTGCCGGTTCATCCAGTAGGCCCAAGCCACGATCAGCGAGAAGAAAATGAAGCCGCCGATGGCCGCGGTGCGCAGGTTCGGGGGCGGCGGGCCGGCGATGTTCGCGTACCAACGCTCGGTGAGGAGCGCCACCACGATCCAGAAGCCGTACAGGCCGGAGCGACTCCTGGGCTGCGTCGCGCGAGTATAGAGGATGATGGCCAGCAGCCAGAAGCCGCCTTCCAGGATCAGGGTGGCCGGAATCGACTCCCATAGTCCCAATCCGGCGTAGAGGTGCGCGCCCGGGGCGAGCGGCATACCGCGGTTGCTCACGAAATCCAGCAGCCAATGGCTGAGAACCGCCGCGAACAGGACCCACGCACCGCGCGGATACCGCCGCCGCCAGTAGTATGCCGCCGCCAGCAGCGCGGCCCACACGGTGTCCATCAGCAGGCTGTGACTGATGGCGATATCGGCAAGCTTGAAATAGTGCGCGGCGCCTTTTCCGGCCTGGAGTTCTGCATGCTCGATGCCCGCCATCAGGAACACGGTCCACAGCAGATCGGGGAGCATGGCGGCCAGCATCGTGGTACCGAGGGAGACTCTCGGCTCGATGCGCTTGGCCATCATGCTGGCGGCGAAATGTCCTACGAGCATGCGATCATCCGCGGTTCCGCCAGGCGTTGACGCAGACGCGCGCGAAATACGCTTCGCGAGTGATGCCAGGAGGGCGCATCATGCGCAGGTCGGGCACGCTGCGGGCGCGGACGGCGGGGTCGGCGGCGATCCTGGCTGCCTTCTCGGCCGCGGCTCCCTTCAGCAGCCCGATCAACTCGGCGATGGCGAACCGCAGGAAGACGGCCCGCCCGCGCGCCCGGCACTCGCCGGCCCGGGCTTCGAAGGCCGTGGTCATTTCCGCGGCGAACCAGACGCGGAAGTCGTGGGGGTACAGGTGGAGGAGCAATCGGTAGGCAGTGCGCATTGGACTTCAGGCCTCCCTCGTGCGTTGGCGGGCGGCGGCAGCTCGAGTCAGTTGTTTCATGCGGTCGAGCTCGAGGTGGAGGCGCTTGCGGCCCGCGGGCGTCAGTTTGTATGCCTGCTTCTCGCGGGCGGTGTCCTCCTGCTCGAAGCGCTCGATCCATCGATCCTCGAGCAGCCTGCGGAGGGCGCCGTAGAGCGTGCCCGTGCTGATTCTTACGCGGCCGTGGCTGAGGGCCTCGATATCCTGGATGAGCGCGTACCCGTGGCGAGGCTGGTCCGAGAGGCTCATGAGGATCAGCAGGACCGGCTCGGTGAGGGGCTTGTTCTCTTCGGCGTCATGTCGTTGTGCGACAGGTCGCATAACGATATGTTAAAGCGGGGGAAGGGGATTGTCAAGGGCAAGGACTGGTTTGTGCGATAGAGCACTTAGTAAGCTTCGATTACGGAGTATAATATCCGTAATGAGGCTGCCCCGGGTGTACGGTGTCCTTGTGGCTCTGCTGCCGGCCGCCGCGCAGACCTCCAGCCCTCCCGGCAATTACGTAGTGACCCGCATCGCGCCCGGCGCCACCGCCGCCGCCATCAATAACTTCGGCCAGGTGGTTGGAGGCAGCGGCAAGTCCGCCTTCCTGTGGACGCCCGCAATCGCCAACGCCACCGTGGGGAGCCTGATCGATCTCGGCGGACTTCCCTCCGACGGGCCGCACACCAACGCCGCCACCGCCATCAATGACCGCGGGCAAGTGGCCGGGTCGTCCAACTCGCCATACCCGATCGGCAAGGGCTTTCTGTGGTCGCCCGATACCCCCAACGCCACGTCCGGCGCCGTCACGCCGTTCGATGGAACGGGGGGCCACCCGGATTTCAGCCCGTGGGCCATCAATGCCTACGGCCAGATGGCGGGCTCGCCGGGAATCGGCGGCGCTCTGTGGACGCCGTCCGTGCCCAACGGAACCACCGGCACGCTCAACACCAGTTCCTCCCTGCAAGTTCTCCAGGCGATCAACGATCTGGGCCAGGGTGTGATCCAGTTTTCCAATATCGACAGCGCCCTGTTCACACCCTCGACTCCCCACGGTAATGACGGCACGGTGACGAATGTCGCCGGCCCCCCCGGGACTGTCTATCAATTCGGGTTTGCCATCAATGCCGGCGGCACCGTGTTGGGCAATGTCTGCTTCGACGTGAGCTTTACGTGCCATCGGCAGGGATTTTTGTGGACCCCGGCCACCCCGAACGGCGTCATCGGCACCGCCGCCACGCTCCCGCTGCCCCCCGGTTTCACCGATATGTTTCCGGCCGCGCTGGACGCCTCCGGGCAGGTGACCGGCAACCTGGCGCGGGCCGACGGCACGACGGACCCGTTCCTCTACAGTGGCGGCCAGGTCTACGATCTGAGCGCCCTACGATCCGGCAGTGCCGTCGCCATCAACGATCGCGGCCAGATTGTCATCAACAGCTCGGGCGATGTCTACCTGCTGACGCCGTCGTCACCCACCACGCCGCTCCCCGGCGAAGTGGCCATCACCATCGCGTCCAACGTTGCCGGCAGCGTGTTCACGGTAACGGGCAGCGGCTGCCGCCCAGGGGCCTATGCCACGCCGCAAACGCTGGGATGGCTGGCGGGCTCTGTCTGTACCGTGGCCTTCCTCTCGCCCCAGAGCAGCCAGATCGGCACGCGCTATCTTTTCAATGGCTGGCAGGATGGAGTGGCCGTCAACCCGCGAACGTTCGCCGCGCAATCCCAGGCCACCTACACGGGGAATTTCACCACTCAGTACTTCGTCACCGCGCTGGTCAACGTGCCCGGCACCGGAACGGTTTCGGGCGGCGGCTGGTATTACGCAGGCGCCCAGGCCACCCTCACTCCGACCGCGGCGAGCGGATACCGGGGCGTGGGCTGGAGCCCGCCGGCCGCTACCCTGTTGCCCCCCGGCATCCTGGTCACGCCCGGCCTCTTTCCGATCGCCGTCACGATCAACGCTCCTCTCACCGTGACCGCCGATTTCACCCCGCAGACAGCGGCGCCGCCGGGCCATTACTTCGTGACCCTGGCCGCCACAGGCGCGGCGGCCGCCACCTGGAAGCCCATCAACAACTATGGACAGGTGGTGGGGATACGGCCGCCAAGTGTAGTGACACCGGCAGCCTTCCTCTGGCAACCTATCTATGCGGGAGTTACCGACGGCACTCTGGGGAATCTGTACGATCTGCCGATGAGCAGGGTCGAGGCCATCAACGATTATGGCCAGGTGGTGGGGGCGGCAGCGAGCGGGACTTCTTTGTGGTCTCCGGCGCAGCCTAATGGAACTTCCGGCACCCTGACGAACTTCCTGGAGACCGACTACACCTATGGCAATGATTCCCTGGCCATCAACAACCTTGGACAGATTACCGGCGATCTGGGAGCCAATTACCCATCCTCTTTCCTGTGGACGCCCTCGGCGCCCAACGGAACCACGGGAAAGTACACCCTCAATAACTGGCTGCCCAATGCGGCCATCAACGATTACGGCCAGTATGCCGGCGGCACAACGCTGTTCACACCCTCCGCGCCGAATGGCAGCACCGGCACTTTCACCCAGGTCTCCGGGATCGGCAACCTGATCGCCATCAACAATGCCGGCGTCGTTCTGGGCAACCACGGTTACGTGTGGACCCCGAGTTCACCCAACGGCAACGTGGGAACCGCCACGCAGCTTCTGCCGCCGCCGGGCTTCGCCTCCCTGCAACCCTCCGCGCTGAACTCCCCAGGACACGTGGTTGGCACCCTCGACTGGGACACGGGAAGCGTGGTTCCGTTCCTCTACCGCGACGGGACGTTCTACGACCTGAGCCGCCTCAGCGACAACCTCATCGGCGGAATTCCGGGCGGCATCAACGACCGCGGCCAGGTGGTCATCACCACCGGCGGCCTGCCGTACAGCTCCGCGAGCAGCGTCTACGTGGTGTCACCCAGTGAGTCATACCCGAGCAGCCTGTTACCCGTTACCGGCAGCGGCTCCAGCCAGGACTTCCGCTTCTTTTTTCAAGACGACTACTCCACGGGTAACATGGGCGTCCTGAACATCCTCATCAACAGCTCACTCGATGGCCGGAACGCCTGTTATCTGGCCTACGACCAGCAGGCCGGCAAACTGTATCTAGTCAGTGACGATGGAACCGTCCTGCTCCCGGGACTGACGAACAGCCAGTGTTCGGCGGCCAGCTACTCGGCCAGTCCGAATGGAGGCTTTCTGACCCTCGATGTGAACCTGAGTTTCACGCCCACCTTTGCCGGCAACAAGATCGTCTACATGGCGGCCCGCAACGTTGCTGGCGATGGCTACGGCTGGCGGACCATGGGGCTGTGGAATGTTCCCGGCTCGCCCGCNNGATCTTGGCGTGGTGGACATCCTGATCAACCAATCGCTCGACGGACGGCAGGCCTGCTACCTCGCCTACAGCCAGCCCTTGGGCACGCTGTACCTGGTGAATGATGCGGGCACCGCCCTGCTTCCCGGCATGGCGCTCAATGGATCGGGAAGCCTGGCCAATAGTCAGTGCGCCGTCAGCGGTGCAGGGTCGTCGGTGACCGCCAGCGGGAACACTCTGGCCCTCACGCTGCCAATCGCGTTCCTGCCGGGATGGCGGGGCCTCTCCCTGATTTATCTGGCGGCGCGCGATTGGATGGAGGCTAATAGTTCCGGCTGGCAGGCGTTGGGGATGTGGTCTCATTAGCGTGGTATTCAACAGCGAACTGGACACGTCTCAGAACCGGTTCAACGGTTTGCTCAAGATGCTAGTGTCCTGAGTTAGAAGTTCGTTCACAAAGTCGTTGGATTTTCCCGAGGATCAGGTCGG
>OMOG01000274.1:989-23048 GCA_900290305.1 Candidatus Sulfopaludibacter sp. SbA4 | reverse complement strand
GGGCCTGTCGATTTTTGGGCATTGAGGCGGTTGGCCTCGGTTTGAGCGGTGGTCGCCATGCATTTCTTCTCCTAATTCCACTAATAAGGGGTAAGCATCGCGATCACGGCTCGAAAATTTCGGAAGTGGTTGAAATGATTCAGAAAATTTTGTCCCAAATTTTGTGACCCGGTTTTTTGAGGGGGTGAGTTTGGGGGATAAAGTCGCCGGAGGGTGGTTGGGGCCGGGTGGCTTTTGCGGGGGGGCCAGTTGACGTGGAGGGGAGATTAAAGGGGCGATCTCCCAGAAGGGCGTTTGGGGGCTGCGGGCGCCACAAGTCCGAGATGGCGACAAACCGTCACCTTGGATGCCGTGGACGGAGTTTTCACGGGAGCGAATCGGAACCAGCGCGGTCACCCCGGTGGATATAATAACCGTAGGCTGAAAGACGATTATGAAGTGGCTGTGCGAAGAGAAGCCATCATCCGTTATTCTTTCCGGAGTTCACTCTGCACTCTTTTACCAGATTCCACTCGATCGTTTGTTCACCGAGCAGGAAGTTGACGAGTTCGTTTCTCTGTATCAGGACCCAGGTGCAGCCGAGGCAGACCTGCACCGCTTCTTTGAAGCAAATCCGAAATTCCTATACGTCCTCGGCGCCTACAACGGAGCTGTTTCCGAATTGTCTTTTCGGAGCACTCGAAAAGATGTTGCTGGCCGAGACACGGACTTGCGACTTGATTTCCTCCTCCGCCATCAACGAGGAGCGTGGGATGTCGTTGAGCTCAAGAAACCATATCCCCGGCGGCAGGGTTCATATATTGTTGGGCCGGCAGCTCGGCGCAAGTTTAGCAACGATGTTATGGACGCCGTGGCACAACTGACCACGTACCTGGATGAGCTTGATAGGGATTCCGTACGGCAGGAACTGCAACGGGCGGGGATCACAGTATCATATCCGCAAGGCATCATCATCATCGGACGAGATGCGGAATTGCCGTCTGATGAACGAAGGGCGCTAGAGCGAAATCTCCCCCGCTCGACGAAACTGGTCACGTATGATGATCTTCTGGATTTGGCGAAGGCGCGTACACTCGTTGTAACTACGTATCACCTCTTCCGTCCTCTGCTCGACGATGACATTAGTGGAATTCCACTCACGAGTTTCGAGTGTCTTGCTAGAGCCGCCGAACTTGTCGCACGGTCCCAGCCCCCTGACGAGAGCGTTTGCCGCGAGATCATCCAACTTGTGATCCGGCCGATTCAGGTCATTCAATCGAATTGGCAGCTGTCTGTAGCGCACTTTACGAGCGATGACGGGGACGATCGGGCAATAGCGCAATCTGACTATTCTGATGTCGAAACGCACATCCTTTCCCTTGAGCGGAACTGGGGCTGCGCGAATTTAGGTCGGTTTCTTCGCTTTGGGCGCCAGAGTTGGAATATGCGCATTCAATTCGATGAGCTGGTAATGGCGGTATCGGAACAAGTCGGTCGCTTCCTCCAACAGAACAGGAGGGACGCAGGTGAACAAGTCTCCAGGTTTTGAGCGGTGCAAGTGCGGTGGTTGGATGGATCATGTAGGGCGCGGAAAAGGCGATCATATGATTCTTCGTTGCCGAACGTGCGGCGAGGTCTCCTACGTGTATTGAGCCGCAAGGTTAAGTCGGCGTCACGATAACGACACATCTGGCGGGTGATGTGAGCGGCGTTTATCGTGATGAATCCTGTTTCGGGGGTGCGATCGGGGCGCTTTCTAACGGCGCGCATTTCCCGCCTTAGCCAGACTTTTGCCTTCGGTGCGAGCCAGAACGGGCATTACGATCGGAGGCGCTGACGTTCGAAGCTTCTCAGCCGTTGGCATCCGCTCCACTTCACAGCCGAGCGGGATCCAACCTTTAAGCGCGAAGGATGTTGTGATGAACAGCGTGAGCGTGGCGGTAATGTAATCGGCGGCCTTCTCCTCAAGCACGGCGACAAGTTCGCGCCGTTTCGGCGCGGAGAAAGAGGCTCCCCGGACCGCGACGGAATTGGATGTTGCTTTATAGGTCGGATGGGAGAGCGCTGAGAACATGCTCCATCTGCGCGCGAGTTGCACATCCGTGGCACCAACGCTGTTAAAGAAGCGCTCGCAGATCGCGTGCTCTGCCTTCCAGGCGTCCTTGTCCTTGTTCTTGAACCACGTGGTGATCCGCTTCCGGGTCTCATCCCGGTCGAAGCGGAATGTGCTCAGAAGGTCCCGTGTCTCCATGAAGGCCCGTTGAAGCACGTCATAGGCATCGAAAGTATCCGCCTGGAGGACCTTCCCCATGGTGGTCAGGATGGAGGCCCCGCGGATGGCGAGCATGAAGCACGCCGTTTCCTGAGAAATCATGCTGCGGTCGAAATGCTCGCCGCCGACCCGGAAGAACTCGCTCTCCATCTCGCCTATGGCAACGGGAACTTCCAGAAGGAGGCCTTGAAGGGTCACGACGAGTATTCTAGCGGGTGTCGGAGGCGGTTGCCGAGTTCGACAGTTCCTTGATGGCCGGCGGGACATCCTTAACTCCTCGAAGTCTCCGGCGAACTCGATCCGTGCCTTGATCGGTCCCGGCCTGCACAACATAGATCCCGTGAAGTCCCGATCAGGTCAAGTTGACGGGAAACGCCTTACCCGTAGAAGTGGAGCCCCAGGAACCCGAAGTCCCGTTCTGGGAGATGAAACGCCGGTCACGTAAAGAAGACGGCTCCCGGACTGGCTCGCCAGGCGGCGGTGAGGGGCCGGCATTGGCGGGCGATATCGATGAGGCGTCCGATGGGTTGTTGGGGCATAGAAGCTCCTCCTCAGTTTCGTTGTGGCAAGATAGCGTTCAGGGACCGTCTCGCCAGATGCGGGATTTGCGGAGAACATTGGAAATGTAGTCTCAATTCGGACGTGACTGGGTTTTTGGGGTGAGGCGAGCCGGCTTGAAACAAGCACGCGGCTCCGATGCAGAAGGCCGGCGGCAAGACCGCCGGCGTTACCGGGCGGCTCCGGGCGGGGCCCTCGATTAGGATTGCCACCGGGTGTACTGTAGGGCTATGCGCACGGTGAGGGGGCTCGACCGCCAGATCGAGAGAAGCTCGCAATGAATCCGGAGCGTCGGGACGAGGTTCAAAGGATCTTTCGATCTACTCTGACTCTTGCGCCCGATTCTCGCGGCCAATATCTCGAACGGGTGTGCGGTGATGACGACGGCCTCCGACGCGAGGTCGAGTCGCTGATGGCCACCGAAGGACTCGAGCAGACTGCCACGGGCGGCGCGCCGGCCCTCTCGGGCGAGCCGGAATTCGTGGGAAGCGAGCGCTTTATTCTCCAGCGCCGATTGGGGAGCGGGGCCTTCGGCGTGGTCTATCAGGTCTATGACCGCCATCGCGAGGCCGTGCTCGCGTTGAAGACGCTGCCGCGCGCGGAGGCCGGCCCGCTCTATCAATTCAAGCGGGAATTCCGCATGCTCGCGGATATTTCGCACCCCAACCTGGTGACGCTCTACGAACTGCTGTCGGAGGAGGGACGGTGGTTCTTCACCATGGAATTTGTCGACGGCGTCGATTTCCAGCGCCATGCCGGCGCGGGCGGCGACGGCCTCACCCGGCTGCGGAGCGCCATACGGCAACTGGCCGTGGGCGTCTGCGCGCTGCATCAATACGGCAAGCTGCACTGCGATTTGAAGCCCCAGAATGTCCTGGTCGACGCCGGCGGCCGCGTCGTGATCCTGGACTTCGGACTGGTGGCGGATGCCTCCGCGGCTGGAGCCGTCGGCGCCGGCATGCTGTTCGGCACTCCCGAATTCATGGCCCCCGAACAGGCGGCTGGGTGTGGCGTATCTCCGGCCAGCGACTGGTACAGCGTCGGCGTGATGTTGTATCAAGCGCTCACCGGGGTGTTGCCGATTTCGGGATCTGGTTCATCGATCCTGCGCGACAAGCAGACGCTCGTCCCGGCACCGGCATCCCGGCTGTGCCCGAACGCCCCCGCCGACCTTTGCGATCTGGCCGAGGCACTGTTGCAGCGTGATCCGTTGTTGCGGCCGGCGGGCGACCAGGTGTTACGCCGTCTGGGGGTCCCCCGTGAGGATTCGGTGCGAGCCACCTCGCTCGACCGCGCCCCGTTTATCGGGCGCGAAAGCGATCTGGCCGTGCTGCGCCAGGCGCTCGGCGACGCTCGGCAAGGGCGCCTGACGACGGTCTTCGTCTACGGGCCTTCAGGCGTGGGGAAGAGCGCGCTCATGCGCCGCTTTCTGGACGAGGTGCGCGAACAGAAAACACACGTCGTGCTGGAGGGTCGATGCTATGAACGGGAGTCAGTGCCGTATAAGGCCATCGACAGCCTGGTGGACAATTTGAAGCGTTGGCTGCTCGGTCTTTCCAAGGGCGAACTGAAGGAGCTTTTGCCTGCCGATTTTGCGGCGCTCATGCGGCTGTTTCCAGTGCTCAAAGACCTCGCGGAAGAACCCGATCTCGTCGCCATACCGAATGCCGCCGAACTGCGGTTGCGCGGCTTCAAAGCCTTGCGCGAAATGCTGGGCAGGCTGGCAGCGCGCCAACCGGCCGTCTTGCTGATCGACGACTTGCAGTGGGGCGATATGGACAGCGCCGCGCTTCTCAACGACCTGCTTTGCGACCCCGGCCCGTTGCCCATCCTTTTCCTGGCGTGCTATCGCAGCGACGAGGCTGATACCAGTCCGCTGCTCAGGCAGTTGCTGCGCGCCCGAGGGCCGGGAGTCTCCGGTCATCGTGTCGAGCTGCCGGTGCAAGACCTGGATTACGCCGCGGCGCGGGACCTTGCGTTGTCCCTGTTGAGCAGGCATCAGTCCATCCCGACTTCACTGGCCGAGCAGATCGCGCGTGAATCGGGCGGAAACCCTCTGTTTCTCGGAGAGCTGGTGAAGTATTCCCAAGTGGAGGCTCGGACGGAAGCGAATGCCGCGACCGCGGAAGCCTGGCGGTTCGACAGCGGGTCCATCACGCTCGATGAGCTGCTTCGCCGGCTCGTGGCGCGCCTGCCGGAAGATGCGCGGCGGCTTCTGGAGGCGATCGCTCTCGCCGGGCAACCCATCGAGCTGAGCATCGCCAAGGCGGCGGCCCGCCTCGACACCGGCGCATTTATGGAGATGGCCCAACTTCGCAGGCATCGCCTGGTTCGAACCCGCTTGGGCGAGGCATCGGAAGAGATTGAGCCGTATCACGACCGGATTCGCCAGGGCACCGAGCGGTCGATGTCTCCGGAACGGCGGCGGGAATGCCACCATCGGCTGGCCACGGCGTGGGAATCCTCCGGGCCGCCCGACCCGCGTTTTCTGGCCATCCACTTTCGCGAGGCAGGCGTGGGCGATAAAGCCTTCGTGTATTCGGTCCGGGCCGCCAACGATGCCGTCGCGGCCCTGGCATTCGATAACGCCGCCCAATTCTTCCGGTTCGCGCTCGAATCCGCGCCTGACGATGCCGCCGAGCGCGAGTCCCTGCAGGTGCAGTTAGGCGATGCTCTGTGCAACGCGGGCCGCGGCGCGGAAGGAGCCCAGGCTTATCTCACCGCCGCGGGGCACGGCAGCGCGAATACGTTGGAGCTGCGCCGGCGGGCCGCGGCCCAATTCCTCATGTCCGGCCGCATCCAGGAGGGCCTGGCGCTCACCGAAGACGTTCTGAAAGTGGTCGGCATGAAAGTGCCGCGGTCGCCATGGCAGGCCCTGCTCTCGTTCTTTGTTCGCAGGCTATGGCTTCGGGTGCGCGGCTTGAAATTCCGCGAGCGCCAGGCTTCCGAAATCCGCGACGGCGACCTGCTCCGCTTCGATATCTGCGCTTCGCTGGTGCAGGGCCTGGCGATGGTGGATCCGATCCGCGCGCATCCCTTCTACGTGCGCGGGCTGTTGCTGGCATTGCAATCGGGCGAGCCCTCTCGCATGAGCGCCGCCCTCTGTTCGGAAGCCGCTTATTTCGCGCTGCGGGGCGGCCGTAAAAAGGACAAGGTGGAGCGCATCCTGGGCGCCGCGCAGGAGCTGGCCGAGCGCAGCCGCAGTCAGAATGCCGTGGGCCTGGTGGCGCTGGCGAAAGGCATGGCCGCTTTCCTGCAAGGGCAGTGGAAAACAGCGGTCGAGCGCATGACATCCGCGGAGACGATACTGCGCGAGCGCTGCACCGGGGTCGCCTGGGAGGTCGCCACAGCCCACATGATGGGGAGCGTCTCCCTGTTTCTGATGGGTGAGCTGAAAGAACTGAAGCGCCGGCTGCCGCGCATCATCAAAGATGCCGAAACGCGCGGCGACCTGTTCGAAGTGACCGACCTGCGAACTCGCCTCGCCCACACCATCTGTCTGGCGGACGACAACCCCGAACGGGCGCACCAGGAGATCCGCGCGGCGGTGGCGGAATGGCGGCGCCAGGAGTTCGATCTGCAGCACTGGTGGGCATGGATCGGCAGCGTGGAGACCGACCTGTATGCCGGCCAGCCGCAAGACGCCTGGGCGCGCATTGAATCGGACTGGCCCAAGCTCCGCTGGTCCTTTCTGACCCGCGTGCAATATGTGTATATCGAGTCCCTGCACCACCGCGCGCGGGCCGCACTCGCGCTCGCGGCGGCCGGGTCTACGGATGAAGCGCTGCGCCGCGAGTTGCTGCGCCGCGCCGAACGCGATGCGCGCCGCATGGAAGGTGAGAACGTGCCGTGGTCCATCGCCCTCGCAGCTTTGCTCCGCGCCGGCATCGCCGCCAGGCGAGGCGCCGGGGAAGAGAGCGTGAAACTGCTGGAGGGCGCGGAGCAGCGGCTCGCCGCCGCCCACATGGCTCTTTACGGTATGGCCGCCCGGCACACGCGGGGCAGGCTCCTCGGCGGGGAGCGGGGCCGCGAACTGTCGGCTTCGGCCGAGGAGTGGATGCGCGGCCAGGAAATTCTCAACCCCGAGCGCATGGCCGGCATGCTCGCGCCCGGATTCTTTTCACCCGTACCGGTGGGCGTGCGACCCGTGCCGGAAGTCCCGGCAGGCTGTTGATCCGCGGTGGTGGCTCAGGCGGTTTCGCCTGCGTCTCTTTACGTCTTGTTATGCGGCTCGGGCTTGTGCGGTACCGTTTCGATACGCTTCTGCGTCGAGGTGGCCTTCCGGATTTTGTCCGCCATCCAGGTGCGGATGACCTTGGGGTGCCGGCCCTTGTCCATATCCAATTGCATTGTAGCCGAATTCCGGGGAGATTCCCAATAACAGTATGATAGATCTTAATACTTGAAATTCTCCTGGCATCCGGTGGCGATCGGGCCGAGTGTGTTCTCCAACGGCCAGGTGGGCACGGCCGCTCAATAATAGTCGTCTTTCCCTTTTCAGGAGGCGTTCGGGCTGCTCGCGGGCAGCCCGGACGCCTTTTCTGTTTTTATCGCCCGCCCGCCTTCTTCACCAGCCGGATCTCGAACAGCTTGGGCCATCGTTTGCCGGTGACGAAGAGCCGGTCGTGCGCGGCATCGTAGGCAATGCCGTTCAAAACATCGGTCTGCAGGGGGCCGCTTGCGATGCGGTCCGCGGGAGTCAGCAGGCCGGCGAGATCGATCCATCCGACTACCTTGCCCGTCGCGGGGTCGATGCGCGCGATGCGGTTGGTCTCAAAGACGTTGGCGTAGATCTCGCCCTTCACCCATTCCAACTCGTTCAACTTTGGCACCGGCTGTCCGTCGGCCGTCACGGTCAGCCGGCCGGTCTCCTGCAGCGTCTCCGGGTCCCAGAATCGCAGGGTCGCCGTGCTGTCGTCCATGATCAGGCGCTTGCCGTCGGTGGTGAACGCCCAACCCTCTCCCGAGTATTTGAACTCGCTCTTCACTTGGAACGTTGCCAGATCGTAAACGAAGCCCACTTCGGTGGTCCAGGTGAGCTGGTAGAGTTTGTCCTTCCAGTTGATGATGCCTTCGCCGAAGTACTGGCCCGGCACGTCGTGTCTCTGAATCACCTCGCCCGTCTCGAGCCGCACCTTGCGCACCGACGATTGATAGTAGTCGCCGGTGCTCTCGTAGAGGAAGCCATCCAGGTAGAACAGGCCCTCTGTGAAGGCCGTCCGGTCGTGGGGATAAGTGTGTACGATCTCGTAACCGTACTCGGGGATGCTGTTGGCCTGGCTGGAGGGGCCGCAGGCGCATGCGGCCAGCGCTACCGCAATCACGATCAATCGCAAGCTACTGCCCGCCCGACTTCTTCACTACCTTGATCTCGAACAACTTGGGCCACCGCTTTCCGGTGACGAAGAGCCGGTCGTGCGCCGCATCGTAGGCGATGCCGTTCAGCACGTCGGTCTGCATGGGACCGCTGTCGATACGGTCCGCGGGTGTCAAGAGGCCGGTGAGATCGATCCAGCCGACTACCTTGCCCGACGCCGGGTCGATGCGCGCGATTTTGTCGGTCTCCCAGATGTTGGCATAGATCTCACCCTTCACCCACTCCAGCTCGTTCAGATTCTTGACCGGCTGACCTTCGGCGGTCACTGTCATACGGCCAAGCTCCTGGAGCGTCTCCGGGTCCCAGAAGCGCAGTTGCGGACTGCCGTCGTCCATGATGATGCGCTTGCCGTCGGTGGTGAACGCCCATCCTTCTCCGGGGTATTTGAACTCACTCTTTACCTGGAAGGTGGCGAAGTCGTAAACGAAACCCACTTCGGTGGTGTAAGTCATCTGGTACAGCTTGTCCTTCCACCTGATGATGCCTTCGCCGAAATACTGCCCGGGAACGTCGTGCTTCTGGACCACTTCTCCGGTCTCCAGCTTCACCTTGCGAACCGAGGACTGGCCCTCGAGCCCGGTGCTCTCGTAGAGGAATCCGTCCAGGTAGAACAGGCCTTCGGTGAAGGCCGTCCGGTCGTGCGGATAGGTGTGCACCACCTGGTAACCGTACTCGGGAATTCCGCTGGCCCCGCTCGATGGGCCGCCGGAGGGGCCGCAGGCGCACGCGGCCAGCGCTACCGCAACAATAAGGAATCGCATGTTATGGACATTGTACAGTGTGACTGCCCCTGTAGTGGTTTCTAAGCAGATCGCCGTGATCGCGGAGCAGATCCCCGCCGAAGTCGCCGGTGAAATCCCGCCACACCGCGTGGATGTGGTTCGCGCCGTTCTGCGTGTTGTCGTATTCGATCAGGAAGGCAGGCGTCTGCACGCGGTAGTAGTGCGGGTCGCCGCGGCCCACCCCTCCCGCCCATGCGAACCAGATGCTCTCGCCCGCCTCGCGGATCTGCTCCCGGCGGCCCTCCGCCACCTGCTCCGTCACGTTGCGCGCGTACTCTTCGACCAGCGCCATCAGCCGGTCGAACTGGCTCGAAGTCATGCGCGACGCCGGCAGGCCCGAAGGCTGTCCCTCCAGCGCCGCCTGGCGGCTGGCCGCGGTCAGGATGTCGGCATAGGCTACCGGATCCACGATGGCCACCTGCTGCTGCCCGTCGTCGAGCGCGCCGATCACCGCTCGTCCCAGGTCCTCCTCCGGGGCCAGCGTGCGCAATCCCGCGCGCGGGCCCTCGCGGACCTCGGCGGGGTTCGCGCCGAAGAAGCTCGGCGCATCCACAACCAGGCCGTTGACCAGCGTGTAATTCTGGCTCACGTGATGGCCCTCCACGCGATAGCCCCAGATGCCTGTGTCCGAGGGTGTCCCGAAAATCGAGAAGTAGTATTTCTCCGGATGGCGCCGCTCGCCGCTGTCGTTCTCGAGGATCCGCAGCACGTCCTCCAGGCTCATGATGGTGACGGCCTTGATGTAGCCCTGCTGGCTGAGTCCCGCGCTGAGCAGCGCGCTCGCCAGGTGCCGCTGGTAGGGCGACATGTCGCGCAGCGGCAGCCCCTCCCGCGCCATGGGAACGTAGGCCCAGTGCATGCGCTCGGGATCGTCGAAGGCAAACGTGGCCCTGGCGCGCTGCTCGCCGGTCAGTGCGGCGAGAAAGCGGAGGGCGGCTTCGGTCATCAGGGAAGGGGTCAAAAGCCATCATACGTTACAATACGGGGAGCAGGCACCATGACACCCGAAGACATTGAACAGATTCGCGCGATCGTCGCCGCCGCCGAGCAGCGCCTGATTGACCGCCAGGAGCGCTCGATGGAAGCCCTCACGCTCAACATGTCGGAGCTCCGAACTGAGCTCACAGCCAATCTGTCGGAACTCCGAACCGAACTCAGCCGCCGCCTGGAAACCCTGGAGCGCCGCTTTGAAGTCCAGACTCCTGTGATCCTCAGCATGGACGCCCGCATGGCGGCCTTTACTCGTGCGAGCGACCAGGTACTCACGGCGCACGACAGCAATGCGACTACGCTGGCAGCCCAGCAGCGGGCCATCACCGACCTGGCCGCGCGCGTCGCCAGGCTGGAACGCGAGCGCCGCTGAACCTCCCCTATTCCGAATTCAGAACAAAATTGAACGTGTCCGTATTGGTGCGGACCACGAGGTGGCCGGGCCCCAGCGGCTTCCCCTCGGTATCGAAGAAAACCGCGCCATCCGTGGATTCGCCGGCTACCAGCTTGGATTGCACCAGTGCAATGGCACTCGCGGTGGCCGCCGCCCTGAGCCTGGTGGCGCTCATGGCCAGGGCGTTGAGGCGCCGTTGCTCGTAGCCGTTGGTCGTCTTCATGTGCTGATTTCCGTAGACCGCGGCCTCGTATGCCTTCACCAATTTGATGACATCGTTTCCGCCGCCCTTCTGAAACAGCATCTCGATGACCGTCCGGGCCGGCGTCGCCCGAATCCCGGCGTCCTCCGCGCGCATCCAACTAAAATCTTCGGGCCGGATCACATAAGGTCCTTCCGATCCGTTCGAAACGGCCACCTGGATGATCGCGTACGTATGCAGGTGGCTCGGCAACTGTGCGAACATGATTGTCACACCGGACTTGGTCAACGTCTGATACTTCAGACCATTCGACTCAAATTCGATAACCTGGGCCAGGGCGGGATGGTACATCCACGGGAGCGCCAGCACGCATGTCCCCAGAAGCCTTCTCATGAGACCATATTACGATGGAACTGAGCCACGTCGCTAACGCGGGATTCTCCCCCAGCCATTACGGGCTGGAACATCACGGAATACGCAACATCAATATTGCCTACTGGAACCTGGGCACGGCACAACTCCTGGAGCACGCCGTGCAGCGGCGCGAGGGCGGTTTCGCCGCCAACGGCTCGTTCGTGGTGCGCACCGGGCAATTCACCGGGCGATCTCCCAAAGACAAGTTCGTGGTGCGCGATGAGATCACCGACCCCACCATCCAATGGGGCGCCGTGAACCAGCCCATCTCGGAAGCGCACTTCGACCGCCTTTACTCCCGCATGCTGGCCTTTTGGCAGGGCCACGACGTCTACGTGCAGGATTGTTTCGTGGGCGCCGACCCGGAATATACCCTGCCGCTGCGCGTGGTCAGCCAACTGGCGTGGCACAACCTGTTCGCGCGGCAATTGTTCATCGGCGCCGAACCGGGCCTCGCCGCGGACCACAAGCCCGAATTCACCATCCTGTTCGCGCCCGACTTCCAGGCCAATCCCGCCGAGGACGGCACCAATTCCGAAACCTGCATCGTGCTGAACTTCAAGCGCCGCGTGGTGCTGATCTGCGGCACCAGCTACGCCGGCGAAATGAAAAAGTCGGCCTTCACCATCATGAATTACCTGCTGCCGGCGCGCGGCGTGTTTCCCATGCACTGTTCCGCGAACGTGGGGGAAGCGGGCGACACGGCGCTGTTCTTCGGACTCTCCGGCACCGGCAAGACCACGCTTTCCGCCGATCCGCGGCGCCGCCTGATCGGCGACGACGAGCACGGATGGAGCGACAACGGCGTCTTCAATTTCGAGGGCGGTTGCTACGCCAAGTGCATCCGGCTTTCCCAGCAGCAGGAACCGCAGATCTGGAACGCCATCCGCTTCGGCACCGTGCTCGAGAACGTCGCCATGGACGCGGAAACCCGGTCGCTCGATTTCGACTCCGAGGAGGTCACCGAGAACACGCGCGCGGCCTACCCGCTGAATTTCATCGACAACGCGCTCATCCCCAGCGTGGCCGGGCACCCCACCAACGTGATCTTTCTGACGGCAGACGCCTTCGGAGTGCTGCCGCCCATCTCCAGACTGACTCCCGAGCAGGCCATGTATCACTTCCTCAGCGGCTACACCGCCAAGGTGGCGGGCACCGAGCGCGGCTTGGGGAAGGAACCTCAAGCCACCTTCAGCGCCTGCTTCGGCGCGCCGTTTCTGCCGCGGCCGGCATCCACCTACGCTTCGCTGCTGGGAGAGAAACTGCGCCGCCACCACGCGCAATGCTGGCTGGTGAACACGGGGTGGGTGGGCGGCGCGTTCGGAGCGGGCAGCCGCATGAAACTGCCGTATACCCGCGCCATGTTGAACGCGGCGCTCTCCGGGGCGCTGCGGGATATCCCCGTCGAGGTCGATCCCGTGTTCAAGGTGGCGGTCCCCAAATCGTGCCCCGACGTGCCGCCCAGGTTTCTGGACCCGCGCGCCATGTGGGCCGACAAGACGGCCTACGACAAGGCGGCGCGCGATCTCAGCGGGCGCTTCAACAAAAACTTCGAAAAGTTCGCGGACGTCAGGAGCGAGATCTCGAGCGCAGCGCCCGGAGTGTGACCTGACATAAACCGACTGACATAATCCGACTTGTACGTCCCCCACCGGCTGTGATAAAGTCTCCGCCAACTCGGAGGGGGACCGCATGCATCGCATGTCTTACCTGGCCGGCGTGGCGTTTTCCGCGGCAACTCTGGCCGCGCAGTCCAACGTCGCCCTGAAGCTGAATGACCAGGGACTTCGGGCGGCAGGGCAAGCCGACTTCGCAGGCGCGGAGCGCCTCTACGGCGAAGCGCTCCAGAAGTGGCGCGAACTGGGATCCGCCTATGACGCCCACGCCGCTGCCACGCTCGTCAACCTGGGCCAGGCACTCTGCAATGAAGAGAAATGGCGTGAGGGTATCGATGCCTTCGAGGAAGGGTTGGCCCTGCATCGGCGCTCTCTCGGCCCGAAGCACCTGCGCACCGTCTACAACCTCAGCCTTCTGGGCCACGCCTACGTGCAATTGGCGGATCGCGATCGGGCGGAAGCGGACCTGGGTGAAGCCCTGGCTACCGGGCGGGAACTCTATCCCGGAGATGCTGTGTTGGGGCACACGCTCATGGGGCTGTCGTTCTTGCGCCGCCTGCAGGGGAAGCTGGAAGAATCGCTGCAACTGGGAGAAGAAGGCCTGAACGCGGCCCTAAAAGCAGGAGGAGAGTTCAGCACCCAAGCCGGGATGGCCTATGAGAACGTGGGGGTCATCCACCGTCTTGCGGGCCGGCCTGAGCGGGCCCTGCCTTTGTTCCGCAAAGCGCGCTTCATTTACCAGCAGACCGTTGGCCCGGCAAGCCCCATTTTCTTGTCGCTCCTGAGTCAGGAAGGGTTGGCGTTGCTCGAGGATGGCGACCTGGCCTTGGCCGAGCGGGATATGCTACAGGCCGTCAAGGGGCTGGCTAAAATGAGCCCGGCCTTCGACTTCCGCCTGGCGACCTCGGAAAGCAACCTGGGGCTGCTCCGCTTTCGCCAGCGAAAATTCGGCGACGCGGAACGGCTGCTGACGCACGCCCTGTCTCTCGAGGACCACCTGCCGTCGCCCCCGGTGACCGACATGGCGGCCACCATGGGAGTACTGGCGCAATTGCGAAGAGCCCAGCAGCGCGATGCTGAGTCCGCCCAACTGCGCCGCCGCGCCGCGGAACTGCAAGCCGGCCATTGATCCCCAGAGCTGGGCCCCCTGGCCTCACGTGTCAGCCCGGCAGGGCCGTAGTCCGTTGGCCAGCGCGGCCGTCCACCGAGGCTGAGCCCTGGGAATTCGCCATTGCGAGTCGTGCGGATGAGCGGCTATGCTAACTGCTGAATGATTGGCAAAGTGATCGCTCATTTCGAGATCACTGGCGAACTCGGCCAGGGAGGAATGGGTTCCGTATACAAAGCGCGGGACCAGCACCTGGACCGCACAGTGGCGTTGAAGGTGTTGCTGCCGGAGAAGGTGAACGATCCCGATCGCCGGCGCCGGTTCGTGCAGGAGGCCAAGGCCGCTTCCGCGCTCAATCATCCCAACATCGTCCACATATACGACATCAACGAAGCCGATGGTGTTCTGTTCATCGCCATGGAGTACGTGGCCGGCAAAACTTTGGGCCAGATCATTCCCAAGAAGGGTATGCCGCTCAGTGACGCGCTGCGGTATGCCGCGCAGATCGCCGGCGCACTTGCGGCGGCGCATGCGGCGGGCATCGTTCACCGCGATCTCAAGCCCGCCAACATCATGGTCACGGAGCAAGGCGCGGTCAAGTTGCTGGATTTCGGCCTGGCCAAACTGCTGGAACGCGGAGCCAGCGAGTCCGACGCCACCGAGACCCTCGCCGAGGTCGAGCGGACGCTGGAGGGAACCATCGTCGGCACCGCGGCCTTCATGTCTCCGGAGCAGGCCGAAGGAAAGCCTCTGGACGGGCGCTCCGACATCTTTTCATTCGGCGCGGTGCTTTACGAAATGATCACCGGCCAGCGTGCGTTTCAAGGCCCAACCCGGCTCTCGACCCTTTCCTCCGTGCTGCGCGATGAACCCAAACCGCCGGGCGAAATCCGGGAAGAGATGCCGGATGAGCTCGGGCGCATCATCGCGCGCTGCCTCCGCAAGGAGCCAGGCCGCCGTTTTCAGCACATGTCCGATCTGGCTGTGGCGCTCGAAGAGGTCAAGGAGGAATCCGAAGCCGGCCAGCGGACTGTGGCAGAACCTAAGCGGCGGCCCGCACGCCGCTGGGCTTTGATGGCGGCGGCGGTATTGATTCTCGCCGCGGGAGCGGCCGCGTGGCGCTTTGGCTGGCTGGCTTCCGGCCGAGTGGCTCCCGGAGCCGTGCAAGCCACCCAATTGACCATTTCACCGGGGCTTTCGACGGGGGCGTCCCTGAGCCCCGACGGCGCTTCGATGGCCTTCAGCTCGAATCGTTCCGGACGCTTCGAAGTCTACGTGCGCTCCAGCGGTCCGCGAGGCAGCGAGCGCCAGATTACCTCCGATGGCCAACAAAACATCGAACCCAGTTGGTCTCCCGACGGCCAGACCATCGCCTACCACTCCGTAGCCCGCCACGGCATCTGGACGGTTCCGGCCTCCGGATCCGATTCGCCTCACCAGCTTGCGCCCTTCGGATCCAGTCCGCTCTGGTCGCCCGACGGCCGCCAGGTGGCTTTCCGGTCCTCGTCCCCGAACGACCTCGCTTGGTTCGATTGGGGGAGCGGCGGAGAATCGACCATCTTCACCGTGGACGCCGACGGGTCGCATCTGCACCAGGTAACCGTTGCGCGGAATCCCGCCGGACAACACGCCGACCCGAGTTGGAGCCCGGACGGCAAGCACCTCATCTTCGCCTCGCTCGGTCCGATGGGAGCCCGATTCAGCATTAATACGCTGTGGATGGTGGACCCGGCATCCGGCGAGTCGAGGCAGATCGCGACCGGTAACCTGGTGAATCAGGTGAGTCCAGTGATGACCCCTGACGGCCGGACCGTATACTTCGGCGCCGCGGCAAAGGACGGATTCGGCATCTATTCGGTACCTCTATCCGGAAATACTCCCGCCGCGGCGATTTACAAAACCGGGAAGGACGTGCCCGGCGGAATCGCGATTTCACGCGACGGAAAGCGGCTGTTCTTCACCGGCATGAGAACCGTCAGCCAAATCTGGCAAACCGCCACGGACGCAAACCCGGCCAAGGCCCTGTATCAAGACGAGGTGGTGCGGGCGAAACTGCCGGTCTACTCGCCGGACGGCCAGCACATCGCCTACTTAGTGCAGACGCAAAACTCCATCCAGGACTTGTGGATGATGAATGCCGACGGCTCGAATGCCACGCCCATCGTGTCCGATCAGGGTATGGCCAACGGACCCGGATGGACCACGGATAGCAAGGCCATCTGGTATACCTTCGCGACCACCGGCGGATTCCAGATCCGGAAGTTCCAGCCGGCCGACGGATCGCAACAGGTTCTGCTGGACTCCAAGGAGTTTCACACCCGCGCTCACCTCACGCCAGACCTGCGGGAAATGGTCTACGACGGCGGAAGACCCTTGAACATCTGGGTTCTTCCCTTGCAAGGCGGACCACCCCGCCAACTCACGTTCGACCGCGAGGGTGCCGGCTTCCCATTCCTATCCCCCGACGGACAATGGATCGCGTATCAGTTATACCGAGGCGAAGGGACCACCATCTCGATAATGGATCGAAACGGAGAACACCAGCAGACCATCCTGGCCAGCCCCGGTGTGCATTTTCCGTATTCATTCGCTTCGGACAATCGCCGGATCGCCTACACCGCCTGTCCGGACGGAGTATGGAATGTCTATTGGATCGACCGGATCAGCGGGGAGACTAAACAGGTCACCAACTATACGGCATTTGGCTCGGTGGTACGGAGTCCCGCCTGGCGCCCCGCGACCGAGCAGATGGCCTTCGAGTACACCGAGGTCAAGGGCAACGTCTACGCGATCGATCTGCCGGGAATCAACCGATAGCCGGCCCAAATGGTGGGGCGGACCCCCCGGTCCGCGCGTCCGCGGCGGACGCTTTCACCAATCGAATCAAGATCCGAAAGGCGCAGAACCGAACGAGTGAATCTCAAAATCGGACACTGGCACGCCCCGCGATCCCTCGCGACAGTCAATAGCCTCAGTCACTTGCCCAGACTCTCGAACGGACCTTCGTTTGCGTCACGGATACTGAATGCTCACTCTCCTGCGCGACTTGCGCTACTCCCTACGCACCTTGCGCAAGAAACCCGGCTTCAGCATCGTGGCGGTGCTGGTACTCTCCCTCGGTATCGGGGCGAACACCGCGATCTTCAGCGTCGTCAATTCGGTGCTGCTGCGCCCCCTGCCGGTCCCCGGCGCCGATCGCCTCGCCATAATTTGGGAGACGGATCTCAAGGACGGGATCAAGCGCGAAGGGCCGTCCGCCCCGAATTTCCTCGACTGGAAGGAGCAAAGTCAGTCCTTCGAGGATATGCAGTTGTTCGAGATCGGCACCGGCACCATCACCGGCGGGGGCGAGCCCGAGCAGGTCATTGGACTCCGCGTGACCACCAGCTACCTGTCGATGCTCGGCGCTCGAACCGTTCTCGGACGCGGCTTTACGGCGGCTGAGGGCGCGGGCCAGGCGCGATTCCCGGTCGCCGTCCTCACCAACGGATTTTGGAAGCGCCGCTTCGGAGCCGACCCGCGCGTCATCGGCCGAACCTTCGTCATGAACAGCGAGCCGTACACCGTGATCGGTGTCCTCACCGCCGATTTCTGGCAGCCGCTGCCCTGCGACCTCTACGTGCCGTGGCCCATCGCGCAACTGCGCGCCAAGGAGCGCGTGGCCCACGACTTCGGTGTCATCGCCCGCATGAAGCCTGGCCTCACCATCGCCCAGGCGCAGGCCGAGTTGAGCGGTATCGCGCGCCGCATCGACGCACAGACGCCGCGCCTCGCAGGCTGGGACGTGACCGTGGTCGGGATGAAGCAGGCGCTCTTCGAGTACATTCGCCCCGCGCTGCTGTTGCTCCTGGGCGCGGTGGGACTGCTGCTGCTGCTGGCCTGCGTGAACGTGGCCAGCCTGTTGCTGGCGCGCGTCACGGGCCGGCGCAGGGAGATGGGGATTCGCGTCGCATTGGGCGCGCGCCGCGGCCGCCTGGTCGCGCAGATTCTCAGTGAAAGCCTGCTGCTGAGCCTCCTGGGAGGCGCGCTCGGAGTCTTCTTCGCCGTCTGGGGCGTGGCCCTCCTCAGCGCCGTCCTGCCCGGCACGCTTCCGCTCTCGGACGCCGGCGCCGAGATCGTACGGCCGGCCATCGGCATGGATTCCCGCGCGCTCGTCTTCGCCCTGCTGATCTCCACCGGGGCCGCGCTGGTTTTCGGACTGATGCCCGCCCTCTATGCCGCCCGCGCCGACGTGAACGACGCCCTGAAGGCCGGCGGCCGAACGTCTACCGCCTCGCTGGGCCGCGCTGGAGTGTGGGGTCTGCTGGTGGCTGGCGAGATGGCTCTCGCCAGCATGCTGCTGACCGGCGCCGGGCTCGCCATGAAGAGCTTCGTGAACCTGCAACACGTGAATCCGGGCATTCGGCCCGATCAAATCCTCACGTTTCGCATGCGCCTGCCCACCGACAATCTCTACAAGACCGATCGCGAACAGGCCGCCTTCTATCGGCGCCTGATCGACAACGTGGACCAGATACCCGGCATTCAATCCGCCGGTCTCACCGACGTGCTTCCACTCGGGCAGCAAAACGACCGCGAGTACTTCGTCATCGAAAATCGCCCCCTGCCGCCCGGGCAGACCCTGGTCGCCGACTTTCGGCGTGTCAGCCCGCGGTATTTCCATACCATGGGAATCCCCCTGCTGCGCGGGAGACTGCTCTCCGATCGCGACGTTCGCACCGCCCCGCCGGCGATCCTGATCGACGAAACACTGGCACATCAGTATTGGCCCGGCGAGAATCCGATCGGCCGGCGTATGTGGTTGTGGGGCGTATTCCGCGAGGTGGTCGGCATCGTCGGCCCGGTGCATCACTATGGCCTGGAAAGACAACCCGAGCCCACCATCTATGCGCCCTTCGAGCAGATGACCGACAAGGCCATGGTGCTGGCCGTGCGCACCACGATGGATACCGAAGCCGTGGTGAAGGCCGTGAAGCAGGCGGTGTGGTCTGTGGATTCGGGCCAGCCGGTGTTTCAGATCCGCAGTATGGATGAGTACCTGTCGCTGGCCGATACCGCGCCGCGCATTTCGACCGTCCTGCTGGCGGTCTTCGCGGGCGTCTCGATGCTGCTGGCCGCGCTCGGCATTCACGGCGTAGTTTCCTACGGCGTCGCCGAGCGGACCCGCGAATTCGGGCTTCGCATGGCGCTAGGCTCTACGCCCGGGCAGCTCAAGGCGCTGGTAATCCGAAGCGGCATCCAGACCGCGCTGATTGGCCTGGTGGCCGGAATGGCCGGCGCCGCGGCGCTGGCGGCGGCCCTGCACGCGCTGCTCTACGGTGTCGCGCCGCTCGATCCGCTTGTAATGTTTGGAGTCGCCGTGCTCCTGCTTACAGTGGCGCTCCTCGCGAACTACGTTCCGGCGCGGCGCACCACGCGCATCGATCCCATGGAAGCCCTGCACCAGGAATAATCGCTTTCCCCGAATCGCGATCGGCGGTATACTGTGGCTGCGGGGCCAGGTGCGGAGTACACCCGGCCCCGAGGTTTGGGCTACCGACCCTTCCGGATCGTGAGCTTAACCCTGACCGTCATGAACATCGTGACGATCTTCAGCCACAATGTGAGCATAGGAGCCCACCTCCTTCTGCTTCGTAGAGTTGGGAAGCCCGGGTCGCTATCCCGGGCTTTTCCTTTGAAGCTCAGGTGCTTCGCCGGAAAACAACCCGCCCTTCTTCCCAATCCACTCGGCCGAGGAGTACCGCCGAAATGATAGTGCCGCGCCCGATCGATTCCTCTGCACAAAATCCCCGGCGCCGCCGAGGGTGGCCTCGCAGGCTGGACCTACGGCACCATTGCGGCATTTCGGCCTTCTCCTCACACGCGATTGGCGGTATAATATGGCTGCGGGACCGGGTGCGGAGTACACCCGGTCCCGGGATTCGGCTAACGAGCCTTACGGATCGTTAGTTTCATCCTAATCGTCACCACCATGGTGACGATCTTCAGCCACAGTGTGAGCATGAGGTCTCACCTCCTCCTGCTTCGTAGATTAGGAAGCCCGGGTCGCAACCCCGGGCTTTTCCTTTGAAGCGCAAAGGCCGCGGCGCGGCACCATACGGTACAGGAGCTGATCGCGCCGCGGCCGTTTTGCGCGAGTTCCTCAAAAGCTCAAGTGCTTCGCCGGAAAACAACCCGCCTTCCCAATCTGCTTGGCTAAGGGACTGCGCTTTGCGGCAGCAATACCGCCAAAATGGTAGTGCCGCGCGGGGTCGAATCCTCTACAGAAAAACCCGCCATGCGCAGACGCAATCGGCCATCCTTCCAACGCATGCTATCGTCGGGAATAGGGTGACCCATGCGGCGAGACCTCGGCGTCTTCATTCTGTCCGCCTGCGCAACATTCGCTCAGCCTCCCGCCAGGCTAGTCACTCTCGATATTGCCGCCACCGGCGCCCATGGACAAGCCGTCCCCGACCTGCGCAGCAGCGACATACAGCTCTCCGACAACAAGAAGACGCAATCCATCGTTTACTGGCACTCCAACCAGCGTCGCCCTGAGGTCCCGCGCGCAACCGTCGTCGTCTTCAGCCTCGAGAACGCAGGAATCAAGAGCGCCGCTTGGAATCAAGCCATCGGCGCCATGCGGCGCTTCGAAATATCGGAGTACCTGTACTTCTATGTAGTGACTAACAGCGGGGCCCTGCTCCCGGTTCATGCACTCCCCAAGCCCGAGGCCGATTCGCCTCCGGTGAACCTGCCCTGGATGGCTCAAACTCTGCCGCAATTCGAGTCGGCCAGCCATCTCTACCCGCCGCCGCGGAAGAGCAACGTGGTGAGTTACTCCCCGTACATGGAGTTCGCCGCCCGCTTGGCCGCCTTCCCGGGACGCAAGAACCTCGTATGCATCGGCTGCCTGCTCTCCAACCCCGGTTGGTGGGACCAGGACACCAAGCCTGCCAGCGCCGCACAGGTCGCGCGCGCCGCGGAGCTGCGCCGATTGGCCGGCGCCTTCCATCAAGCGCGCGTAGCCGTTTACCCGGTCGACGGGCTCGCAAAGCCGAGATACCTCGCCAGCGAGGTGGGTGAGACCGCCGATTTAATCCGTCTCGACCACATCGACGCTCTCGCCGCAGTCACCGGGGGCAGGGCTTACGCCCATGGTGAGATCGAGCAGGCCATCGCTCAGGCGGTGAGCGACGCGCGGTCCAGCTACCGGATCGCCTACCTTCCTTCTCCGGAGAATTGGGATGGCAAGGTGCACCAGATCCGGGTCGTCTCCACCCGCAGCGGCGTCCACGTTCTGGCTCCCACGTGGTACGTTGCCGATCTGCTCGAAGACGTTGCCCGGAAATGGAAACCCACCATCCCGGATTTTGCCATATCGAGCCCGTTTGACCAATCCGACATCGCCGTTTCGGTCGCGCCGCCGGAGAAGACCGCCAATGCATTCCGCATCCAGGTTCGCGTCGATGCCGCCGATCTGCTACTCCTCCCGAAAGACGGGCACTCTTCGGGCAGCCTGGCGCTACAGGCAATCTGCTACACGCCCGAAGGCCGCAAGCTGGCCTGCACCGAGCCCCTGCACGTCGATCTCGATCTCAGCGATCGGCAGCGTGAGACGGCCATGCGCGGCGGACTGCGGTTCCCGATGGATTTGCCTGCCGGCGAAGTTCCTGCCAGGATCAGGGTCGTGGTCTGCGATTTGAATTCGGGCGCCACCGGATCTTCTACTTTCGTCGTCCAGGAGGCGCATTGAATGCGTGCCGCGCTGCTCCTCTGCGCCATCGCCGCCGTCTCCGCCCAGCAGCCGGCAGATCCCGGCTCCGTGCTGGCTCGCGCCCGCGCGCGTCTGGCGGACGCTGCCGCAACGGTTCCCAAGTACACCTGCACCGAGACCGTGGACCGCAGCTATTTCCGGCAGACCCGCCAAGCGCCGCGGGCCTGCGATGCCATCGTTGCCAATCAGCGGAATGGGCGCCCCAGCCTGGCGCTCGTCGCTACCGACCGATTGCGCTTCGACGTCGAAGTGGCCGATGGCGGATACGAGATCTACGCCTGGCCCGGCGCCGCGCGCATCGAAACCGAGAGAATCGAGGATATGGCTGGCGGCGGCCCATTGGGAACCGGACCTTTCGGGCCCTTCCTGCTGGATATCTTTTCGAACCCGGCCGCACAATTCCAATACCTCGGAGAGAGAAGCGTTGCCGGCGCCGCCCTGTTCGAGTACCGCTATCGCGTGCCCGTGGCCGGTAGTCATTATCGCGTGCAGGCGGGTGTCCAATGGCGAATCACCGGTTACGATGGAACCTTCCGTCTGGATCCCGGTTCCGCGGAATTGAAGCAACTCACCGTCCGCACCCTCGAACTTCCCGCCGATACGGCGAG